>JBBDXQ010000103.1:0-12740 GCA_040902265.1 Anaerolineales bacterium | reverse complement strand
CGCCGAAAAATACGCCGTTCCTTGATCAGCGTCCCATACTTTTCCCCAAAGCTAGTTTCATAGTGGTCAGACACCAGGGTTACTTTATCCACCCCGGCAGCTTCACACCAGCTTTTCAATGCGTAGGGTAGATCGGTGGTGATGCCTATAATGGCAATATCCTCACTCAACGAGGCAGCTTCTTCATTGAACTTCCGTGTCTCTGCATCACAGGCGCCTGTAGCCAGCGAGGGCATGGCGGCCAGTATGCGCACTTTACCCCTGGTGTCCTCCAGCGGCTGCACGGTCGACCAATCTTGGGCGTGCGCTGCAAATTCCGGGGCCTGCTGCCCCAATTCAATATCCGGGCCGATGATAGTTACGTCCTTCCCGGCCAGCTGAAATATCCCGGTTCTTTCCATATATTTCTCCTGAGAGCAACCTAATGAAGACAAAGGCTATTGTACCCAGCTTCTATACCCCGCATATCAGAATTGTGTCAGAGGTTGTAAAGGTAGGGTTGGAGACAGTTTGGGACTGCTCATGCTGCTGTACGAAGGAAGCTCGAAGCCGCAACGCTATGTTCCAAATCCAAGCAGGGCATTTCATGGGGGCTTCCATCCATGCATGCTTGTCCCCCATACCTGCTGTATTACAGCCTACCATTGCGTCAAAAAGTTATTGTCGTAGTGATCGGGGTCTTAGCGGTAAGACAACAAGCGAGAAATGGGGCGGGGAAACCCCGCCCCTACATTAACAACCGCGGTCATTTCAGTTTGATGCGGGTGGTCGCCTGCTTCTTAAGTTTCACCTTGCCGCCACGAGCAGCTTTGTCTCCATCAGCCGGCTGGTTCGAGCCAAAGCGCAGGTTAGGCAACAGCATGGGGATCAGCACCAGGGCGACCAACACCAGCACCACTACGGCAAACAGAGTCCATGAGGCCGGCTCGGCCACCTCAGGCACCAAGCCGCCTGGGTTGTAACGGGTATCTTCTCCGGCGGCAGGCTGCCCAGCCCCCAGCGGCGTCAGGCTCACACTCAGCGAGCGGTTGACCCCATCGCGCAGGGCGGCCGGCGAAGTGTAAGTGATGGCATATTCACTTTGCATGGAAACCGCATAGGTCTCATACAGTCGAGTCAGGCTTTCTTCATCCTCAGCATAACCATACACACCGCCAGCCTGGCTGGCCAGGTCCTGCAGGCCGGTTTCATCGATGCCGGTCATCTCGTCCACATAATCGGCGGGCACACCCAAGCCAATCGTCGAAATGGAAAAGCCGGCTGGCCCGATGCGGTTGATCACCTGGTTGGCGTTTGCCCCGCTGGAATTATCCATCCCATCGGTAAGCACGATGATCGCTTTGCGTCCTTCCACCCCTTCCAGCTGGTTGATGGCCACCACCAAGGCGTCGAACATAGCTGTTTCGCCATCAGCCTCCAGGCTTTCGATGGCCGTATCCAGGGCGACGGTGTCGTCTGTGAGGTTTTGCACCGTTTCGATGCGCGTATTGAAGGAGATGAGACCGGCCTGGTCGATAGGCCGCATGCGGTTGACGAACTCATGTGCAGCTGCCTTGGCGGACTCCATTTTGCCGACCACACCCATACTGCCAGATACATCCATCACCAGCATGGTGTTCAACGGGCCGACTTCACCGATGCCGGCGATCTGGTCCAGGGGAATCTGCTGGCCGTTCTCAACGATTACGAAACGGCTGGCATCAACGGCTCGCGGTTCCCCGTTAGCGTCGGTGATGGAGACATAAAAAGTGACCTGGGGGAATTGAGTGGTATCGATCTGGGTGATGCGCACATTCTCTGCGTCCTGCCCCAACGGGGCAAAGCCAGCAGTGACAAACACGCCAAGTAAAAGAAGGAGACTTGAAATGAAGCGAATAGGTTTCACGCTTACCTCTTTTCGTGATAGACCAGCTGGGTATTTCCCATGCGGATGGCCTGTTCGTCTTTTAGGTCGACGATCTCGATCTTGCGATTATTGATAAAGGTGCCCTGCCGGCTTAAGTCCTTAAGGGTCATATGAGAATCGGCGCCTTTAAGCAGTGCGTGCTGCGGAGCGATATCCGGGTCAGGCAATACGATGTCGGCTTTGAGCGCATCGCTGCCCACAAAAGCCGAAGGCCCATTGGCATGAATGAATTTATCCAGGATGAATTCGCTGCCTTTGAGTTTGCCGGTCACCACTTCCAGCCAGGCCCGGGAGAGCAGCAGCACGATCAAGGCGATGAAAGCACCCACAGCTGCGCCGACCAGGCTGAGGCCGGCGGCTTTGCCGATCAAGGGATCGTCAAGGCGCGAGCGGGCCAGCTCCAGCAAAGCGCCGCCGATTGCGCCGCCCAGGATACCGCCCAGGATGGGTTTCCACAACTGCGAGCCGCTAGTGAACCCGATCCCGGCGCCGATAAGTCCGCCGAAGAGAGCCCACCCCAACGCCCGGGTCCAGGCTGCTCCCCCCAGAGCCTGGAAGCCAAACTCAGCCAGGGGCAGCCCAATCGCGCCGCCAAACATACCAAACAGGCCGCTCAACGCCCCAGAACGAAGGGCATACAACGGGCTGCGAGCGGCAAGCCCTTCGGAGAGGCCGATCAGGGCTCCGATGAAGAAGCCGATCAGGCCGCCAACCACCACTTCGCTGAGATAGAGATTATTGGTGAAAGATAAGCCGAGCACATTGCTGACCTGCCAGCCGATCAGGCCGCCTATAGCGCCAAGCAATGAATAATAGTAAAGTCGGGAAAAACGGTTCATTTTTGAACCTCCTTCGAGGCAGGCGCCTCATTGTCAGATCCGTCTGTTTTCGATCCTTCTTTTTTTCGTAGGTTTACTTTGGGTGGCGGTTTGGTGCCATCAAATTTCTTAAATACACCCTGCCTCTGATCTGAGGGCGATTGTTTGACCGCCACCACTTTTTTTACTTCAACGGGCTGGTTATCGCCCGTCTTGGATCCAGGGTCTTTTGGCAAATCGTTTGTAACTTCTGGAGACTTGGTTCCAGCAGGTGCCGACCGGGTCACTTTTACCTCCGTCTTCTTCGGCGGAGTTAGCGTAGTACCCTGCCCATCTGCAGACGCTTGCGCCTCTGCAGATTTTTCTACAGGCGGCACAGCCACTGCCTTCCTGCGTTCCGACTTGGGCTGCAACTTGCGCTCTGCATGCAAGTTTCGCCAGTCCACGATGGTTTCTCCTTTACGGTTCAACAACTCATGGAAACCAAAGAAGCGGCGCGCATCCAGGGACTGTTTATCATCGCGGATGAAAAAGCCACCGACGTGAGTGTGCGGGTCCACCACCAGGGCGACCTGCCAAGGGTAGGGGAAAAAATGCTGATGAAGCCAGGTATCGTAGCCGGAGAGGAAGAGCCCCATGCGGGGATGGGTGTGGTACCACCCTATGATGCCTTTTTTGGCATAGCGCTCTTCCAATGCGGCCAGCATGGCTACCTGGCTATCGTGCGTGAAGGTGAGGAAGGTGCTACCGGAACGTACCTGCTGAGCAGGCAGCACGGCTTCCACGACCACAAATTCGACCTTGGTCTCAATGTCACGGCACCAGCGTCCGGCCAGCCAACCACCTACTTCGTTATCCAGGTCGCTGTTGGCGTGGTTGTTGATGGCGCGGAACACCGGTTGGGTTACAAACACCTGCATGCCCCCGGTGTTCCCTTTCTCCCCCTCGGCCAACCAACGGTAGGCGCGGTGATGAGGGATGCGGGCTCGGCGCGGGCTGCCGGCGGAAACCAGGGGATGAACTTGTTTATCTTCCATGAGTGCAGGCCGGGGTGGAGTAAGAACCTTGGCAGGCGTCCACTCCACCCAGAAGGACCCTTCGCAGGCTCCTACGTTCTTAGATTGCTACGCAGGTCCAAGCTCAGGGCGGCGCTTAGCCGGCGGTAACGTCCGCCGTCATGATCAGGCGGTCTTCCGCAGGCACACCAGCAGCCGCCAAGGTCTCATCGTCCTTGAGTTCGCGGCCTAGCGCCTTGCTGTCCAGGCGGTACCCCATGGGACGACCATCTGGGCCGGTGGTGGGCAGTTCCAACTTCGTAGCCAATTCCGGGACGAGTTCCTTCACTTCAACGTCGTCCGGCACATCGGCCGTGCGGCTGCCCCCCGAAGGCATTACTACTGTGACTGGCAGGTCAGGCATGATGTTGCTCCTTTCTTCCTTTCGAATTGAAACCGGCAAGCGCCGGGATTCCACTATTTGAGGCGGATACGCGGTTTGGTTTTCTTTTTGTCTTTTTTCAAATGGACGCGTTCCGGGTGCAGCAGTTCACGCGTATCCACCGGGAATGCGCGGGGATGTTTCTTGCGATACTCACGGCTCCATCGAGCTGCTTCGGGATCCCATGGGAAGGGCGGCTTGGTCGGATCGTCGTGAAAATTCTTATATTGCACCATCTCGCCGATCATCAAAACCAGGCGGTCCAGCGAACGGCTGGCGGTCCACCAGGCGGCATCCACGCACACAGTGCCATTCAGATGGTTGATATTGGGATGCCAAACAGGGGTCAGCCACTTCATCCCGGGCCAACGCTGAGGATATTGGTTGTGCAGGTAGATCTCCACCTGGTGGTGGTTGCCGTACTTGGGGTTGCCAGCACGGTCAACACCGGTGATCCCTTTGCACTTATACGTGACGATATATTTTTCCGGCGGCAGACCACGGCGTTCAGACTTGGCTTTGAACTCGATAAAATCGCTCTGGGCTGCCAGGTCTTGCATGCGTTCCAGGTCCGCCTTCAGGCGGCGGATGCGCGGGCTCTGGCTGATGCTCACCGCACCGGCGGTGATGTCGGCAGTGAGGATAAGCCGGTCTTCGGCCGGTACTCCGGCCGAGGATAGAGTCTCGTCCTCCTTCAGCTCGCGGCCCAGGGCTTTGCTATCGAGGCGATAGCCCATAGGCCGGCCATCCGGGCCGGTGGTAGGCAGCTCCAACAGCGAAGTGAACTCGGTGAGCAGGTCGCGTACGGAAATATCGTCGGGCATTTCGGCTTTGCGAGCGCCGCCGTTGGGGAGAACCACAGTGACTTCAAGATCAGGCATTTAAGCTCCTCACTAATGGACGTATTGATGCGGCACCTGGCAGACGCCGGTGATCGCCCAGCAATCGGCGTGATGCCAGGTCTTGCAAACCTTGCAGATCTTTACGCCGCGCGGGTCGTTCTTACGGACGTCTTCCAGACAATAGGGGCAGCGGTTTTCGACTATCGCTGAGAGTTGTACGGCCCGCGAGCGGCGGGGTGCCCGCGGGTTGGGTTTCGGCCTGCCTGTAGCGCGGCTTAGCTTGCGCCCGCGTACCTTGGTGGTGCGACGCGGCACCAGGTGGGCCAATTGTGTTGCAGTTCGCGCTCGCCAGGTGTTGAAGGAATTGATCAGCGAGGGAGGGGATGGGCGCACAGTTTGGCGCGGGCGTCGTGAAGAGGACCTCGCACTGTGCTGCGCTTGCGGGGAGGGGACAGGCAGCGCGGCCACCCGCGGCTCAACCAGGATAGTACGCGGTCGAGTCCAAGCTCGCAGGGCCAGCCAAGCGACCGCGGCGGAAATGGCGAAGGAAAGAGCGCCAGCCCATGGGTCACCGGAAGGAAACTGCTGCAAGAGATCCAGGCCAATGAACCCACGGCTGGCCACATTGAGGGCGACCATAGCAACAATCAGGGCAACCAAGGCAGAGAATATTTTGAGAGTAAACCTTTGGTTGGCCAAAAGATAGCGAGAGCTGCCTCCCGCGGCCAGGCCCAGGGCGGCCAATAGTGTGTATTTTAGGATCTCGCGGGGCACCTGCAGATCCTGCATAATGGCAAGCAGTAGCAGCAAGGCGCTAATCGCGGTAATCAGGATCACCAGGGCAATGCGCTCCAGCAAGCCTCCCAACGTGCGGCCTTCGCTCAGGTTCATACGCATTCCACTCAATTTCGCAGCCATGGCCTAATCAATGAGATGGATCTTCTGGTTGGCATGCTCGGCCTCCAGGTCGGGCTCTTCGTCCACAGAGGCACCCAGGTGCACGCGGGCCGCGGGAGCCGGCAGCGGCATAGCCTCGGAGAAATGGCTGAAATGCAAGGCCTCGTTCAAGTCGCCGGTCAATTCGTAAAAACGAAACTCGCTGCCGTTAGTGGCGCGCAGGATATGTAATGAAGGTACGCCAACGCTGAGCAGCGTGCGGTCGGCGAAATCTTCATCTCCATGTATGGTGTGAGTCAAGTTCACCTCGCGCATCTGGCCGCAATTGGGGCAGTGACCTGCCTCAAAGGTGACCTGCGCCAGGGGTTTTAGCACTTGCTCGCTGGTGTTGCAATTCATGCAATTCAACGAAAGCACCAGTTCCTGGTCCAGTTCCAGCACGGCGTTGTCCCCCAGGTCAGCTTGCACCAAGTCCAGCATTTCGCGCAGCGTGCTGGATTCCGCGCGCAAGGGCAGCTCGTTTACTTCACCATAGATCCAGTGGCTCTCGCAATCTGCGTCGGGCAGGTAGGCGGTGGTGTGCACATGGTTGGTGTAGCCGTTGAAGTGGGTGACCTTGCCCGGCTCGACCGGTAGGTCGTGGATCAACTTGAGCGCTTCCTGGGCTTGCATGGCTCCGATGATGGAGGCGATGGTGGGCGTGGTGGGCACCTTGCCGAGCAGGATGTTCTGGCGCGCCAGCAAAGGACATGAATAGCGCAGCGCCAGGTCTCGGCGCGCCTGTTCGGTGAGCGTGCATTCGAAACAGGCGCCATCGCCGGGCACGAAGACGCGCACCAGGCCGAGCAGTTCCTGGATGGCGCCGTCCACCCAGGGTTTCTTCATCCAATAGGCAAAGCGGTTGACCGCCAGGCGCGCTTCGCGATTGTCGAGGCAGCCGATGATCACGTCCATGCGGCGGAAGACCCCCAGGCCGATCTCGGTGGTCACGTCCCCGTGCAGATATTGAACGTTGACATCGGGGTTTATCTCTTTGGCGCGGGCTGCGGCGATCTGCGACTTCTCGCGGCCACCGTCCTTCTCACGGAACAAGATCGAGCGGCTCAGGTTGGCCGCTTCGATCTTGTCGAAGTCTACGATGTACATGGAACCGATGCCCATCAGGGCCAGGTTCTTGACCACTTCGTTGCCCAGGGCGCCAGCTCCCACCACCATCACGCGGGCATTGCTTACCTTCTCGCGCTCCCACCAGGAGATGAACTCGAAAGTGCCAAGCCGGTCCGTTTTGAGATTGGGAATGTGCAGGGGTTTCTCTTTAGCCACCGGCAGACGGCGCGGGCCGCTGGCCTTCGTTTTCTTACGCTTGGCGGACGACTCGGCCACCCTGGAGGAGGTTTTGGTTGCCAGCCTGCGAGCTTTGGCAGCCTGTGACCGGCTGAGTTCATTGACCAGCCAACCCACCCCCTGGTGGGCTTCAATGAGGCCAGCCTCGGCCAGGATATGCAGCCCCGCGCGCAGTGAGGCGCGGCTGACGCCGAGTTGCTTGATCAGATCACGTTCGGATGGGAGATAGGCGCCGGGCAGGTGTTGCTTGTCCAGGATGGAGGATGCCAGCTTGCCGGCAACAAGCTCGGGGATGGTCGTGCGCGGGATCGTCGTGGCCATTCGGGTACCCTACTGGTCTATTGGTCAGACCAGCGTACCACGATAACGTAAAGTCTGTCAATTGTGTTAGGGCTTACAAGAATGTTGGGTGCTTGAATACCCTGCCTCACGAAAGGGAAACCAAGGGATCGGGTCTCTGTTATCGAATTAAGCCTCCTATTAGTGAGGTGCATTTTCTCAGCGTAGTCGGAATAGTAGTTTGGGTGCTCTGGGGTTGTACTACTTGGCGCAACCAAGGGTCCAAATGGAGTTGCATACACGCCATAGCCGAGTAGCAAACTCCCACAGCAAAAGAGGCGGTCTCTGGTTCATCGCCTCTTTTACTTATGCCCCCGGCAGGGCTTGAACCCATTCGCTTATCCTCGCTCCGCTCGGATTATGCTCAGGGCAGGCTCTGCAACCTGCGGTATAAAAGTTGTATGTGTCTACGCAGAAATGTTATTGTCTATAATGGGTTGCGGACCACTTATAAACACTCCTTACCGGATCGATTGAACCACTACTATGCAAGCATCTGACCAACCGCAAGCCATGCAAGCCGGCGAGGCTATCGTCGGCCGAACCAAGCTAATCCACTTCTTCATCATCCTTGCCTTGGGCGTGCTCGGCTATCTTCTCGGTCCGTCGGACCTGGTGCGCGGCGACTACCAGGCACGAATCGAGGCTCACTACCAGGATACCTACCTGGCGGCTGTGCTGCCTTTCCAGTTGGACGCTGAAGAAGGCGACCCCCAGTCTGTGGCAACTGCGGTCGATGGCTACACCTTGGTAGTGGAAGGCCAGACTGGCTATCGCTATGCCTTCGACCAGCGCATCAGCTACCGCGCCCAATTGCAGGACGGGCAGGGTCAGCCCGTTGTGCTGGAGTTCGACCAATTAAGTTCCACTATCCTTGGCGAAGACTATGCCCAAGTGCTGCCGCCTACAGAAAACCAGGGTGACTGGATGCTGTTCAGCATGCGCACACCCTACCTTACCAAGGTGGTCACGTCGCTGCTCCTGGTTGTAGCAGGTCTGTGGCTGACCGAGCTCGTGCCGCTAGCTGCCGCTGCCCTGCTGATACCAGTGGTGGCCTCCGTGGCTGGTGTGGCCAATGAAAGCCTGGTCTACCAGTCTTTTTTTCATCCCATCGTGGTGCTTTTCTTTGCCGGTTTCCTTCTAGCTGAAGGCATGCGGCGTACCGGTGTCGATCGTGTGATCGCCTTGATCATCCTGCGCTACGCCAGCTCGAAACCAGTCTTCCTAATGCTCACCATGATGTCGGTCACCGCATTTTTCTCGCTGTGGATGTCGAACACGGCCAGCGTAGCCCTGATGGTGCCTATCGCACTGGCCGTGCTGAAGCGATTGCCTGAGGAAGGAGCCCACACCGGTTTTAACCGCGCGCTTATCCTCGGCGTAGCCTATGCCGCTACAGTGGGTGGGATCGGCTCGGCCATCGGGACCCCGGCCAACATCCTGGCGCTGGATTTCCTGAACGAGTTCGCCGGCGCCGAGATCAGTTTTGCCGGATGGTTTGCCTACGGCCTGCCGGTGCTATTCATCATGGTGCCGGTCATCTGGCTCTACCTAGTGCTCTCTTTTGGCGTTGGCCTGAAACAGATCTCAGACAACCTGCCGCGCGAGGTCTACGATGTGGAGCTGGCTGGTTTAGGCCCCATGACAGCTCGACAAAAACTTCTATTAATCGTGTTTGCTTCGGTTATCGGGCTCTGGTTGACTGAAAGCTATCACCAAATCGACACCTCCATCGTAGCCCTGGCAGGTGTGCTGGTCTTGTTCTTCACCGAGACTATCAAACAAGCTGATCTGGGCCGGCTGAACTGGAATGCCCTGCTCACCTTTGGCGGCGGGTTGGCCATCGGCAACCTGCTGCTGCTCACAGGTTTTTCGGATTGGGTGGCTCTGAAGCTGGTGGCGCTTTCCGAGGTGCCGGTGCTTCTGGTGGTGCTGGTGGTGGTGGCTCTGGCCATGGTCATCGGAGCTTTTATTTCCAATACAGCCACGGCTGCCATGCTCATCCCGCTGGCAATCCCTCTAGCGCACATTTTGCATATGGATCCGCGCTTGTTGGTGTGCGTAATCGCGATTGCCTCGTCGCTAGATTTCGCCCTTGTGATCGGCACGCCGCCGACCATGATGGCCTATTCCACCGGCCTCTTCGAAGTGAAAGACATCTTCCGCCGCGGTATCGTGCTGGATGTGGTCAGCACCTTGCTCCTCAGTTTTGGCATTATCTGGATCTGGAAATGGCTGGGTGTGGTTAGCTTTTAGTTCAGCACGGCTGCCAAGCTTCGTTTTCCATTCCCAGTCGCTATTCGATGGTTCCAACCAAACTGCCATACACGTGTAGAAAACATCTGCTAGTGCCCCCGGCAGGACTTGAACCTGCAACCTGCGGATTAGAAGTCCGCCGCTCTGTCCAGTTGAGCTACGGGGGCTTGCGAACAAGAAAAGGCAAAAGGCTTTGCCTTTTCTTGTTCGCGTTGGAGTTTCAGAAAACCACTGAAACTCCAGGCTGGTTTCGCTAAAGAAAGACTCCGCGAATTATACAACCTGAAAAATAACTGAAAATTTTCGGGACGAGCTCCTAAAACGAACGGTGCAAAGGCTCCAACCTTGAAATCGATCTTTGTGAGCCCGGCGCTAGGCCCCCACGGGCCGGATGCCGCGATAGACGCGCGCCCCGGCCAGGGTGCGCAGGATGGTCTGCGGTGGACGCCCCAGGGCTGCGCCCAACTGGCGGGCGCTGAGCGGTCTGTTGCCGCTCTTCAGAAAAGCGCGGAAGATCGATTCGACCATTGACGTGCCTTCCTGCTGCTCGCCCTGCTGCGCGTAATGGGTGCTGAGCAGGTACTGCAATGCGTCCACCTGGCTCACTTCGCCAGTGTTCGCATCCACCCAGTCCACCTGCTGCTCCAAATCGATCTCTCCCAGTTTGGCTTCCTGCTCCTCGCCCAACAGGCCGCGCAGGAATACACGCCACTCCCGGTCGTTCTGCCGCCACCAGGAAAAATCAATATGCCAGGGAGTATCCAGCGTAGGTTTGACCAGGCTGGAACGCGGGGCTTCGCTCATGATGCCACGATGGGTTCAACCAGGCGGAAGTGTAAATGGCCCACGTGCTGGAATTGCGGCCGCGAAACCAGCAGCGCAAACAAGGGAGCCGGCGGGCAGCGCAGGATCAAGTTCATCGCGGAATACAATTCGACTGCGTGCACGTGGTCTTGCGTGTTCAGCTTGGCCAGCTCGTGCATAGTCTGGCTGACCAGTTGCGCAAAATTGCTGACCGGCTTGCCAACCCGCCGCTGCCAGTTGGTCTCCAGGGTCTGCAGCTCCCCGGGTAAATAGATAACCATGCGCTCATCGAAAGAAGACTCGACCTGCTGTTTGAGGTTGGCGTACACCACGCCGCCATCCGCGCCTACCAGGGCGGTCCTGACCCATTCTTTACTCGAGCGATGCGCTTCCGCGGAAACCATTACTTCTCCTGGTGCCTGACCGCGGTGCACGTGCACATAGCTGCCTGGCATCAGGCCGCGCTTCAGATACCACTCGCGCAGACCAACAATATATCCATGCGGGCGTACCACCCAGCCGGAAAAACGATGGCCGCTCTCGGCGTCCACGAATTCGAAACGCACCCGCGGGGATTCGTAGGCAGCGGGAAAGAAGCCTGCCATGCGGCGGGTGAGCGGCAGGCTGCCCACGCGCCAATGCGGGAAGAGCAGTGAGAGCTGCATTTCCTTGCTCTCGTCAGCGGACTGGAATTCGGCGGGGGTTAGTTCGTCTTCCAGGCGGCGTTCCACCTCCAGCATCTCGTCGGTCAATACTGTACGGTCATGCTCGATCGGCACATAACGCAAGAAGAGCGGCGCTTCGCGCACGGCTTCCGGTTCCAGACGGCGCAGAAACCAGGCCACCTCGCCGGCCGGACCCACTTCGTCGAAGCGCGGGTCCTCCTGTAAGGCCAGGTCGAGGGAAAATTCGGCTAATTTGGGATTCACGCCGTCTGGCAGCTCGACTTCGCCCAACAATTGGCCCGTGGGTTGCGGCCCACCAGCCGCCATATCCAGCAGCGCTTCGGCCACATTAAGCTGCCCCTCGCCCACATCAATAATCAGGGCTTTGGGGAACCAACGCCCGGCAATATAGACAAAATCGGGGCTTTGCTGCAAGGCTTCGGCAAGCGTGGGCGCCACAGCTGCAGCGTGCGCTTTAGCCACGCTGTCCTGAAGCTGGTCGGGAGACACGGCCTCTATTTCAGGTTCAACGTTGAGCACGTGTTCGGAAAGCGCGGCAGCATACTCACGCGTCTGTCCATCATCGAGAGTCACCTCGATGACTTCGAAAGATGCTCCATTGATGGACTTGGCGGGGCGCACGCCGGCTACACGGCCTGCCGCCCAATCCTGCGCCGGGAAGACCAGTTTGTCGCCTGCGGAGTACCTGTCTTTCGGCAAGTAGGTCTTGCTGGCAGGCTGGCGCGCCTGGTCCTCCAGTTGCAGCCGCAAACGGTTGCGGATGAGCTGAACAGCCAGCTCCTCCGGTTCCAGCGGAGTTTCAAGTTCAAGAAGGTAGGCGGATAGAAATTCCAGGTCAGCAGCTTGAATGCTGAATTGGTCCCAATCGAGATCGATAGCGCCAGGTGAGCGGGGAGACATAATGGTGCTGGGTGCCCTAAACCTCAGGGCGAACTGAGAAATGGGAGAATAAAGTGTGGTTGCAGTGCAGTAGAAACAAAGCGGATGTTATTATACACGAGAGAAACTCTATCAGAATCGAGGCGCGAGGTGAGCAGCGACAAATTAAAGAGGATCGCCGTGCTGAACGATCCTGCCGAAGCCGAGGTATTGCGCGGTATGCTGGAAGCCCAGGGGATCCACGTGATGGTTTCCAAAGAAGGCGCCAGCACGGCTTATGGGCTGACGGCGGGAACCTTTGGGGAAATTGAGGTGTTCGTTTCGGGAAGCCAGGCGGCCGAGGCGGAGAAGATCTTCACGGAGTTTTTTGGCGGTTTGGAAGCTGAAACTGATGAAGATTGAAACTTCCTACTCGCACGAGAACCACTGGTAGTTAAGGATAAAGCTGAGCCAGCCAGTCCAGCGGTTCGACTGGCACGCCCCCCACCCACACCTCCCAGTGCAGATGCGGCCCGGATACCCGGCCGGATTT
>JBBDXQ010000102.1:42215-68455 GCA_040902265.1 Anaerolineales bacterium | reverse complement strand
ATTCGCGAAGGCGGCCTGACGGTAGGCGCCGGCGTGATCACCAAGATCCTGGATTAGGTTTCTTTGGAAACGAGTAGGAAGTAGAAAATGGCTGGAAAAAAAGGCGTACGAGTAGTCATTACCCTGGAGTGTACCGAGTGCCATGAGCGCAACTACACTTCGGAAAAGAGTCGCCGTAACGACCAGAATCGCCTGGAGATGAAAAAATTCTGCCCGCGTTGCAAGGTGCATCGTTTGCATCGCGAAACGAAGTAGTTCTGCTCCGGCGAGCGGTTGGCATCGTAGGCGAGTAGCTCAATTGGCAGAGCACCGGTCTCCAAAACCGGGGGTTGCGGGTTCGATTCCTGCCTCGCCTGCCTATCGCCAGATCTGAATGGCAGTCTGGCGCTGACAAGCAGGTTTGCTTTCCGTGGTTCCAGAAAAAATGCCGCTGATAGCGGCGTTTTAAACTGAGGAGGTGTATGCATGACCATAAAACAAGCGAGACATCGAGAACCCAACGCCCTGCAGCGCTGGATGCGCGAGACGGTGAGCGAATTGCGCCGGGTATCCTGGCCTACGCGGACGGAGGCTCTCTCCCTGACCCGCATTGTTATTATTGTGATGATCATCTCCGGGATCATTTTGGGCGGCCTGGACGCCGTGTTTGAGACCATGTTTATCCGCTTGCTTGGACGATAGAATTGTTATTAGGTGACTGAATGGTAGACGAGAACGAACTGCGCCAACCCCAGGAAGGGGTAGATAAGCTGGCTGAAGAACCGCCGGTTGAAGACAGCAGCCCACAGGCTGACCTGCCTGAGCGCCAGGACGCAGAGGAGCACGCTGAGCCAGTAGCCACCCAGGCACCGCTGGAAAGTCAATCTGAAACGGGATCGGGCTCGGATGCGGGCCGAGAAGAAGACGTCAAAGACGAAGGTGTCGAACAGACACCACTTGAAACTTCTCCTGACTCGGAATTGGCCCAGGTTGAACAGGTGGATGAAGCCGCTGAAGAAGAACTCGAGGCTGCGCCATTAGAGGGTGCGCCTGAGTTAGAGGCAGTCGACGCAGACCTGTCTGGCCAGGAAGACCTTGCACAAGCCGACCAGGAAGCTAAAGTTGAGGTTCGATTAGGCGCAGACCAGGTAATCGAAGAAGCAGCATCTGTCGAACTCGAGCCGGTTGCTGAGATGGTGCCAGGACAAACACAAGAGAAGGCAGCTGCAGCTGGAACCACTCGGCGTAAATCGCGAGCTGCCAAGGTCGAAGAGCAAGCCTCTCGCTTGAGTGACGAAGGCGGCCCTGATTTCAGCCAGGTGCCCCAACCGGATGGCGAATCCGACGGCCGTGCCTGGTATGTCGTCCATTGCTATTCGGGCTATGAGAATAAGGTGCGCCACAACCTTGAGCAACGCATCGAATCGATGGGAATGAAGGACAAGATCTTCGACGTGGTAGTGCCCACCGAGGAAGAGATCGAAGTCAAGGAGGGAAAGCGCCGCACGGTGGAGCGCCGCGTATTCCCCGGATATATATTGGTCAACATGATCCTCTCGGAGGAATCCTGGTATGTGGTGCGTAATACGCCAGGCGTCACCAGTTTCGTTGGCCAGGGCAACACGCCTCTACCGCTGCGCCCTGAAGAAGTATCCTTAATTGTCAAACGCATGGAAGCAGATGCGCCGCGCATTAAGGTCACTTTCAAGCAGGGTGAGCGCGTGCGGATTGTGGATGGCCCCTTCAATGATTTCCGTGGAACAGTTTCGGAGATCGATATGGAACGCGCCAAGGTGCGCGTGATGGTCAATTTCTTCGGCCGGGAAACACCAGTCGAGTTGGATTTCCTGCAGGTGGAGAAAGCTTAGAAAAAAGCGCGGGAGGGCTTGCGGGCTAAAATGGCTCGCCTGGGAGTTGCTGCGCAACTCCAAATTTAACAGTGCCCGTTAATACCGCAAAGGAGAACAAATGGCAAAGAAACTGAAAGCAATAGTTACCGTGCGTATCGATGCGGGCAAAGCCAGCCCGGCGCCGCCGATCGGCCCGGCTCTTGCGGGCCATGGCATCAACCTCATGGGCTTCTGCAAAGAGTACAACGCTCGCACAGCTAGCCGCATGGGGGATGTGATCCCGGCCGAAGTGTCCATTTACTCAGATGGGTCTTTCACCTTCATTCTCAAGACGCCGCCGGCTTCCGTTTTGCTGGCTAAGGCAGCTGGGGTGCCAAAAGGCTCTGGCGAACCTAACCGCCAAAAAGTTGGCGAGGTAACCCGCTCGCAGGTGCGCGAGATCGCCGAGACTAAGATGCCCGATCTGAACGCCAATGATATCGAATCGGCTATGAAGCAGATCGAAGGCACCGCCCGAAACATGGGCATTATCGTTAAAGACTAGATCAGTGGGAGGGCCAGCGAGCAACCGCTCGCTTTGGATTTGCTTGCAATTCCATCTCCATTGCCCGCCAGAACCACTAAGGAGTAACAATGTCACAACGTGGTAAGAAGTATAAGGAAGCTGCTGCCAAGATCCAGGCAAATCATCATTATCTTCCCGATGAAGCCGTTGCCTTGGTCAAGGAAACCTCTTACGCCAAGTTCGACGCCACAGTCGAAGTGCATGTGCGCTTGGGTGTTGATCCTCGCCAGGCCGATGAACAGGTCAGGGATGTAGTCGTGCTGCCGCACGGCCTGGGCAAACAGATCAAAGTGCTGGTGTTTGCGCAGGGCGAAGCAGCCCGCATCGCCCGCGAAGCCGGCGCCGACACCGTGGCGGACGATGATGCCATTCTAAAGAAGATCGAAGGCGGATGGCTGGATTTCGACGTCGCCATCGCCACCCCGGACATGATGGGTACCGTCGGCCGTTTGGGACGTGTCTTAGGCCCGCGTGGACTGATGCCCAACCCGAAGGCGGGCACAGTGGCCAACGAAAAGGACCTGGCTCGCGCCATCACCCAGGCCAAGGCTGGTCGGGTTGAGTTTCGCCTGGATAAGACCGGCAACCTGCACGTGGCTATCGGTAAGGTTTCCTTTGAGTCTGTGCAATTGCTCGAGAACTTCTCCGCTCTGATCGATGCAGTAGTGAAGGCAAAACCACCAGGGGCTAAAGGCATCTACATTCGCAGCCTGACGCTATGCGCTACCATGGGTCCTGCGGTGCGCATTGATCCCCTCAAAGCCCAGAACTTGGGAGTGGAAGCATGATTTTGTAGTAAAATCTTGCTCCGCCCCCCAAAGGGCGGTTCCTACCGGAGATAGCAGGTGCCACCAGGCTGTGCTTGGTTGCTTAATTGCCTGCCGAGGTAAGGGCGTCTGATCGCAACTCTGCTTTAACCTGCGATAGAGTCTTTGCTTCGTTTTCGGGAGCAAAGACTTTTGTTTTAGGAGGTGAATAGATTGGCGCTATCAAAAGAACGGAAACAGGCCATTCTGGCTGAATACGAAGCCTGGCTGGAGAGGTCCGAGGCCGTATTTCTTACAGAATTTTCAGGCCTGACTATGCCTGACTTCGATGATCTGCGCAAACGCATCAGCGAAGTGGGCGGTGAATTCCATGTGGTTAAAAACACGCTGGGCAAGAGGGCCTTTGAGAAGGCTGGGCTGGATCTCCCCGCTGAAAACCTGCTGGGCAGCACCGCGTTAGGCCTGGCCTTCAGCGATGCTCCCGGCGTCGCCAAAGCGATTGCCGATTTTGCCAAGACCAAGGAAGCCCTAAAGATCAAAGGCGGTTTCCTCGGCAAGCAATATATGAGCCAGTCTGAGGTCCTGCGTTTAGCCACCCTGCCGCCGCTGCCCATCGTGCGCAGCCAGTTGATGGCTTTGCTGAATACGCCGGCCACTCAACTGGTCCGCGTGTTGGCAGAACCCGGCCGGCGCGTGGCTCAAGTCCTCAAAGCCTATGCGGATAAGACTGCAGCGGCTTCAACCTAAAAGACAGATATTCTATTAAGGAGAAAGAAAATGGCAGAATTAGGAAAATTAGTTGAAGAGTTGGGGAAGCTAAGCGTTACGGAAGCGGCTGAGCTGGTATCCAAGCT
This sequence comes from Anaerolineales bacterium, assembly GCA_040902265.1. Lineage (GTDB taxonomy): Bacteria > Chloroflexota > Anaerolineae > Anaerolineales > UBA11579 > JAMCZK01. The sequence continues at coordinate 64,440 of JBBDXQ010000102.1, read as the reverse complement.
GGAAGAAGCCTGGGGCGTTTCTGCGGCTGCCCCCGTGGCTGCCGCCGCCGCTCCCGCCGCCGCGGCTGCGCCTGCTGAAGAGCAGACTGAGTTCGACGTCTTCATCAAGGAAGCCGGCCCCAAGAAGATCGAGGTCATCAAGGTGATGCGCCAGTTGACCAACGTGGGTCTGGCCGACGCCAAGCAAATGGTTGAGGCTGGCAATACCAAGGTGTTGGAAGCCGCCTCCAAAGAGACTGCCAACGACGCTAAGGCTAAGTTGGAAGCCGCTGGAGCTGTTGTAGAGCTGAAGTAATCCCTCACCACAATGCAAAGCCGCCCCTTTTTGGGCGGCTTTTGTTGTTTAACTAAGCCAAATCACATCGTTTATGGCTATGATATAGTCATTAATCTAGTGGAGAATAAAGCATGCCGACCCGGATTCTGATTATCGAAGACGATGAAGCCATCCTGGCCTTCCTGCGCCGCGGCCTTGGTTTCGAAGGGTATGAGATCGATACTGCCGAAACGGGGCCAAAAGGGTTGGCTCTCGCAGCTGGAAACCGCCCTGACCTTGTCATCCTGGATTGGATGTTGCCCGGAATGGATGGCTTGGAAGTCTGCAAGCGTTTGCGAACTACCGGCAAGATCCCTATCCTGATGCTGACCGCCAAGGATTCGGTCAGCGATCGTGTCCTGGGGCTGGACGCTGGCGCAGACGATTACATGGTTAAGCCTTTCAATTTGGACGAACTGCTTGCGCGCATCCGTGCCTTGCTGCGCCGCACCCAGACGCCAAAGCAAAAAACCTACAACTTTGCCGATCTGGTGCTGGATACTGGCACTCGCCGGGCAGAGCGCGGCGAGCGGGTGATCGATCTGACGGCCAAGGAATATGAGTTGCTGGAATTATTCATGCGCAATCCGCGCCAGGTGCTTACCCGCGAGATGATCTATGATGAGGTGTGGGGCTACGATTTTGGGGGCGAGAGCAATATTATCGAGGTGTACATCCGCTATTTGCGGCAGAAGCTTGAAGAGGGGAAAAAGGCCCGGCTGCTGCATACCGTGCGCGGCATGGGATACGTAATGCGCGAAGACGAATAAATGTCTCTGCGTTCCCGGCTGACCTTCTTCTATACCGTAGTCTTAGGCGCAGTCCTGGTGCTCTTCGGCCTGGGGGTATATGGCTTGGTTTCCGTTGTTCAATTCCGCCAGATCGACACAACCCTGGACCGCACCGCCCGCGACCTGATCGACGTCACCCGCCTGGATGACAACGGCCAATTCGTATTGTCCGAACGGGTCTCTCTCGATTCAAGCGTCATCGTCCAGATTTGGGACCGGGAGGATCACCTGGTCGGGCTGACCCTGGCGGTGGAACCCGACAGTCCCCTGCGCCAGCCGTTCGACCCTGCCACGATGGATGCCACCGTGCCAACCTATAGCAGCCTGGATGTGGCCGGGGTGCATTTCCGCGTCCTCACAGTTCCATTGCATACCGGGGGTACGCCGATCGGCACGATGCAGGTGGCCACTTCTCTTACGGTCATCGATGCTTTGCGGGCAGACATGCTGAACTATTTGTTGATCCTTGGTGTGCTGGCTGTGCTGCTGGCTGGCTTATTCGGCCTGATCATTGGCAGCCGCGCCCTGTCCCCGCTGGCGCGGGTAACGGAGACAGCCTTGCAGATCACCCGGGCCGATGACCTGTCGCGCCGCATCCCCACTCAGGGTATCGTGGACGACGAAGTCGGAAAGTTGATCACCGCCTTCAATGCCACCATGGGGCGCCTGGACAAGTTGTTCACTACCCAGCGCCGCTTTGTGGCCGATATCGGCCACGAGTTTCGCACCCCGCTGACGGTGATCCGCGGCAACCTGGATCTGATGCATCGCCTGGGAAGCTACGACGAACAATCTCTGCACACCATCGAACTGGAAGTTGACCGCCTGGCCCGGTTGGTGGAAGACCTGTTGGTCCTGGCACAGGCAGAATCCGGCAAATTGCCCATGGATCGCCGCCGCGTGGAATTGGACACCCTCTTGTTGGAGGTATTCAATCAGGCGCATGTCTTGGCTGGCGAGCGGGTTAAGCTGGAGATCGGCAAGATCGACCAGGTGATGGTTTGCGGCGATCACGATCGGCTGAAGCAGGTCGTGCTTAATTTAGTGGCCAACGCCATAAAGTACACAGCCAAGGAGGGGAAGGTGGTCGTAAACCTTTCCAAGGATGACGGACAGGCATTTTTATCAGTCAAGGACACTGGCGCAGGCATCCCCGCTGCGGATCTCCCGCATGTGTTCGAGCGCTTTTATCGTGGCGACAAATCCCGCTCGCGTGGCAAGGATGGCGCCGGTTTTGGCCTGGGCTTGTCCATCGCTTACTGGATCGTGCGCAATCATGAAGGGGAGATCGAGGTCAAATCGAGATCGAATCGAGGCAGCACCTTCACTGTGCGCCTGCCCCTGGCGGATAGTGAATGCGCCGAGACCACCGAAGAGCTCAGTCGCCGGCCACCCGCTGGGCAGCCTGAGCGCATAAGCTAGCCCCGCTGGCCGCCAGCCATTCCTGCAAACGCCGGCTTTCGCGCCTGCCCGCAGATGCATCTGCATAGATGGACTCCCCCCAGGCTTTGTAATCGCGCGTTTCCTGCGCCCATTGGTGCTGCGGCCGAGAGACGCCGTTGATGCCGCCGTTGTACGCAGCCAGGGCCATGCCGGGTTCGGAGTATTGCTCCAAACTTAGCTTTAAATAGCCAAGCCCGCGTATCGCGTTGGTGTTTGGTTCGAAGCTGGATTCACCGGCTGCAAAGTGATAGGGCATCACCTGGAATAAGCCCATCGCGCCCGCTGGGGATAGGGCCAGCGGATCGCCGCAAGATTCAATTTGCATCACGGTGGCCGCCAGGTTGGGGTCAAGTCCTTGCGCCGCAGACCAGGCTACAAGGTCGGCTTCCCAGTGTTGCACTTCGGGAGTAAAGAATGAAGCGATGGCGCCAGCGGGGGCAGCATGTTGGCTGAGTTCAACCTCCGCTGAGTTGATCGGTACTTGCACCAGAAAATAGAAAAGAAGAATACCGGCGAAAGCTGCGCTGAATGGCGGCCATAACAAGACGGAGAGGCAGCCGCTCGCACGGGCTGCCTCTCCGTCTTGCATCAGTGCTTCGGAGGGAGCAAACGCACTTTGCATCGTGCCGCTGTGCTAAAACTCGCTTTGCTCAGCGTGCCCATTACTGCTGCCCTGGGGCATCAAGCCCTGGTACATCGCAGGTTGCGCCACACGGTTGTTTTGAGTAGGCACTGCGCGCCGTAGGGTAGGCGGCATGTTGCGCGCCGCGTCGGATGGTTGCTTGAACAGTTTGCCGCCCGCAGTGATCAGCGTGCCGATCACCATCACGCGGATCAGCCAGACCAGCACCGCAACAAAGGCGGGCACAACCTGCAGCAGCGCCTCGCGGCCCAGGATGGCGTTGCCCAGGCTGGCATGGTTCAGCACAGCCACCGACACACCCCACCAGGTGAGGATCGCGTTCATTGTGGCGGCCAGCATCCAGGCGGTAAATAGGTACCAGACTTCCAAGCCCTGTTTTTCGCGCAGGTTGGTGCTGTTGCTAAACATGTGGGCGATCCCGGCAAAATCGATGCTGCAAAATGCCAGTGCCAGGATGGTAGCCCAGGAAAACCCGCCAAAGGTCAGGTCGCCTAGCAGGTCGCGCATCGCAAATTCGGTTGTGCTGTAGTTGAAAGCCTCAAAAGCGAGCAAAGCCCCGGCGATCAGAAGCCCCCACACCAGGTTGCGTTGGATGCGGGCGGACCAGTTGAACTGGCTTAACAATCCTCGATTGACCATTTCTCTTCTCCTGGGCGTCGCTTTGACGCCGAAAACATATGTTCTAAGATGGCAAAAGTATAGAACAGAAGAGCTAATAGAGTCAAGCGCTGGGTATTGGAGGTGCCACCCTGAGTCCCCCTGTATTTGGTGTTATTCCTCGCTCGGAACAGAGCGGTATAAGCGTACTTGGGCTTTTTCTAATGTAGCCATGCCGCCGCTAATCACAGGATCAGTGTGTTCTAAAAAGTCATCCAAACGCGTTTTACTATCAACGATTTCTACGACGATCGGCAGGTCGAGCGATAATCGTTCAAGCTTGCTCGTATGGATACGGCTGCTGGCGCCGAAACCCATGATGCCGCGCAGCACGGTAACCCCGGCTAACTGGCGCGCCTTGGCTTCCAGCACCAGCCATTCATAAAGCGGCATGCCCTGGTGTTTGTCGTTTTCACCGATGAAGATACGCAGCAAATAACCATCGTTTAGGAAATCCATCATTACCTCCAGATCAATAAAAGCAGCATACGTCCCGCCCAAACGGCCACTAGGCCAAGCAGCACAGATGAAGTGACATTAATAATTGCGCGCAAAGTTTCTCCGGCGCTTAGTAGACTGAATGTTTCCATACTGAAGGTGGAGAATGTAGTGAAGGCTCCCAACAGACCAATGACAAGTAACGATCGCACCTCGGGGGTGAACAAACCGCGCACGTCGATCAAATAACTGATCGCTCCAAGTAGAAAACAGCCCACGAGATTGACGGCCAGCGTGCCATAGGGAAACCCGATCGACCCCGAGAAGTCTTGTACCCGCCCTGATAGCCAGAAACGAACGATAGCCCCCACGAAACCACCTATCCCAATTAGTAATAGATTGCCCATCTGGCTGTCTCCAAATTCCGTTTTTGTAGGAGTTATCAGCCGGTGGCATTTAAAGGCGAACTCCATCGCCTCAAGGTATGAAGCAATTATAGCTGGTCTTGCTTATGCCAAAAAAGAGCGCAGGCATCCTTGTGTATCGATTCCGCGATGGTCAGGTTGAAATATTTCTGGTGCATCCTGGCGGGCCGTTTTGGGCGAAGAAGGATAACGGTGCCTGGTCCATCCCCAAAGGCGAGTTCGAGGATGAAGACCCCTTAACCGCTGCCAGGCGCGAGTTCAAAGAGGAGACAGGCCTTGAGATTAATGGGGATTTCCACCCGCTGGCGCCGCAGACCCTGAAGAGCGGCAAGCGGGTGCATGCCTGGGCGGTGGAAGGCGACCTGGATGCCGGCCAGGTGCGCAGCAACCTCTTCGAGATGGAGTGGTCACCAGGATCTGGCAGGCGTATAAACGTGCCGGAAGTTGACCGCGGTGCCTGGTTGACGCTGGGCGCTGGATTGGAAAAGATCAACCCGGCCCAACGCGGCTTTATACGGGAATTGGCCCAGAGGCTTCAGGTTCCTCTGGAGTAGCAGAGTCGCCCTGCATCGCTTTCGAGACAGAGAATTGCGTTACATGTTTATCGATCAGGTTGGGATTTTCGCTGTTCAACACCAGGCTGTCTTTCCCGCGTTGTACTTTACCCTTTGTGGAAGTGGCTGACCATTCAAGGTTGTAATTGCTGCCGCTCCCCGTCAGGCTGAGTAATTTGAACTTGCCGTTAGGCAGGACGTTGCGGAACAAGTTGTCGTAATAACCGAATATCTCCGGGCGCCCTTTGCGCGTCTGCCCCGCGTAGCTGTGCGTGCTCATCTTCTTTGTATAGCGTACGGTGGCGTCGCTGGCGCTGTTGCTGTTCAACGCTTCCATGTAGCGCTCAATGCCTTTGGGAGTGGAAGACGGCGGGTCATCATCGGGCGGAGGCGGTGGCGGGCTGGCCTCCCAACTGAAGTCCCGAATGGTGCGCCACCAGGCACCTTGTTCCAGGGCCGTGGCCATTTCCCAAAAGTTGGCGCCGGGTAATTTTAGCTGGCGGGCTTTGATGAGGAATTGCTTTAGCTGCTGGGGGGTGGGCGCCCACGAGCCGTAGGAAAAAACCGAGCCGGTGGCCACAATTGGCTGGCCGGGCATCAGGGCGCGGAACTCGCTGACCGAGCGCCCCAGTTGGTCTGCCGGATTGCTTGCTCCCAGCCAATAGACCTGCGGCATGTTGAAATCGCAATAGTCCAGGAAGGCTTTAAAGGGGAAGTCCTTGTGAACCGTCGGGTAGCGGTAGGAGCTCAGCCCGATGGTCAGTTTGGGTAGGCCCTTGCGCAGTTCCTTCATGTATTCTTTGGCGACCTTATCCATGCCTTTGGCTTTGAACTGGCGCTCGGCATTGACCACAAATCCGCTCAGGTTGAATTGTTTGACCCGTTCGATGGCTTTCTTGGCTTCAGCCACCGGGTCGCTGCCGTAGACGTATTGCCAGCCCCAGGGTTGGATGCCGCGGGTGCGCAAAGCGGCTACCGTGGCGGGCACTTTGTCCACCCCATCGGTGATGTTGTAGCTGTATTTCCCGTCGGCGACCTTGATCAGTACGTGGCTTAGCCGTGCATTGCCAGCTAGCCTGGTAATTTCGCCAGGATCGCCGCCCCGTACCCGCTTGATCTGCCAGAGGAATGTGCCTTTGCCTTGTGGGATCATGCTCTCTCCTCGAGACCTAGTGCAACTTTCATGCCGAAAAGCCTAAAAATGGTTACCGGTATCCAGGTTCCCCTGCGCCATACAGCCTGCCCTCACCTGATACTAGGTGAGAAACGCGGTGCGAGCCAGCCGGAGGACTGGGCAACCTTGGTTCCCTTCGTGCCCTATTAATCCCACGAATTTAGCTTCTGTGTGAATTTGAAGCAGCCTGTCAAGCAACTCAGAAAGCCCCCAAAGCTATGGCTATCGAACGGAAATAGCGCTGCTACATCTTGGAAGACAGCAGCAGGCGCGCATCCTCTTCAGGAAATTGGTAGGGCTTAAATTTACTAAGGCCGTCATAAAGGCTTTTGCCCTTTAGATCCAGCACGTCTTTATCATACGGGGAGACCTGTATGTCACTTTGGGTTTTATTCAGCTCTTCCCAATTGACCATAAGCTCCGACGTGAAGGCGTTCTTGTGATATTTCTGAAAAATCCATTCATCTTTGGGGTCGATCGGGCAGGGTTCCACCTGGCTGCGGCAAAGCACGGCCAGTCGGGAAGATTTACTATCGTTGAAACGGTTTAGGTAGACGGCATACAGCGGCATCAGCCCCAGCAGCCTCAACATGTAATCAACCCAGGCGGTGGTCGCAATGTAGTACGTATTGCCTGCGCCAAGCCCGCCAGCCGCATTGAAGATCAGCATCTCACGCCGGTCTTGTTGTACCCTGGTCTCGAACAGGAACAGCCCGCCAATTTTGCACAGCGATCTCACCAACCCCAAATACCCCATGGGGGTTGATCAGGTGATAGAGCACGCCGGAAAAGACAACCAGGTCAAAGAAGTGGTTTCCCATCTTTTCATCGAGGCGAGCGCCAAGATCCTCCAACCTTAATCCACCCACAAACTCGAAATCGACGTCGTGGACCCTTTTGATATCCGGCATCCAGCGCGGGGACTCGATAAAGCGATCGTAGGCCACCACCGATTTCGCCCCGCCGCGTTTCAGCAAAATGGGGATCACGCCCTCCATCGTGCCGATATCCATGCAGTCTTTGTCCCGTACATCCACATTGCGCAGCAGTTTGCGGATCAGCGCCAGGCTGGGCCGATCCGAGCCAGGCGTAAATACGCCGGGTTCGATTTCGATGTTGTAATACCATTTATTTCGGTTGAAGAATTTAGGATTGCCGGGCATGCTTATTCCTTGTCGAGTTTATATTTGGGGAGTTTTTTCGTAGAAATTATATGTTATCACAAGTACCGTTAGGGAGCGGCGCTCTTCCGCACCAGCGTATACGCTGCCAGCAGCGCCAGCCCCGCGGCCAGCGCCCAGGCCGCGTTGGCTACCAGGGCGCGGTCCGCCTGGGCTACCGCGATCCCCGCGAAGGCCCACACCAGCACCAGAGCGTAGGCCCAGTCGCCTTCGCGCAGCAGCATCGCCAGGCCGAGCACGCTGGCTACCACCAGCATGACCACCGCCCACACCTCGGGGCTAAGTCCCCAGGCATCCCAATTGAGCAAGTAAAGCAGTTGGGCCGCGTTGGCAATCGTCGCTACCGAGATCCAGCCCAGGTAGATGCTGAAGGGCAGTTGTGCCACCAGGCGAAATGCGGCGTCCGGCTGGCCCGCAGAACGTAGGCGGCGATAGAGGGCGATGAGCGCCAGCAGCAGCACCGCCATGACAAAAATGGTGAGCGTGAAATATTCGTAATGCCACAACACGATCCACACCCCATTAGCCAGGCTGGCCAGCCAGTAGAGCGGCGCGATCTGGTCCAGCACCTTGTTGTTCCTCTGGGCGGGCAGGGCCTGGTAGATGGCGAAGGCCAGCAAGCCCAGGTAGATCAGACCCCAGATGGAAAAGACGTAGCCAGCCGGCACGAAGCGGATCGCGAAACGGTCCGAGATCTCGCCGGTGGTCTGCCCGTTGAACGGCAGGATATTGGCCAGGGCGTTGACGGTCAGGGTGGCCAGGGTAAAGAGGATGGTGAGCAGCCGGTTGGGTTTCATCAGGTCTCCTGGATTTGTGCTGTAAATTCGCAATCGCGGCAATTCCACTCTTTGTTTGGTTTCTTCGACTAGTTCGATTTTAGTCTGAAAGTACTTTTCTTCACATAGAACATATCACCCTGTTGATTTCGTTATCTGCTCATATTTGTAGGGACTGGAATCAATTAGAATCAGGCTAACAATTTTGTAAGGATTCCATCTTTGTGGCTCCCAAGGTTTTTTCCGCACCAAAAGGGGCTGGGGGATGCTTTACGCGCCCGCTTGCTGGCCGCGATCCTCTCCCTAACCATCCCTGTTACCTTTATTCTTGCAATCGTTCTTCTCTTAACCGCACACGGGCTTTCAGCTGACCTGTGGTTGACGCTTGCCGTCCTCGTTTTTACGCTATCCGTCTGGGCTATCTGGCGCTATGTGGGCTTGGATCCCGCCTCAGTTTTTTTGGTGTTCGGCTCCGTCGTAGTCTCATCCGTCAGCGCTTTATATTCCGGGGGCATTGCCAGCTCGGTGTTGGCCTTACAGGTCTTGGTAGTGGTGTTGTCCGGGCTGCTCACCACCTCGCGGGTCACCCTGCTAGTGGTAACGGCTTTTACGTTATTTAATTTCTCACTGATCTATTTTCTGGAAGCGCAGCAGTTGGCCGACCTGGTGCTCAGCGCCGCGCCCATCACCCGGTTTTTCACTCAAACCAGCATCCTGCTGGTAAGTGCCGGAATTATTGTCTACTCGAACCGCATTCTGCGCACCCTCACGCTGAACCTGGCCAGCAGCGAATACCGCTTTCGGGCGCTGTTCGAGCAGACCAGCGATGCGGTCTTCATCACCGGGTTGGATCTTCACATCCTCGAAGCCAATGAGCAGGCCGCCAGGCTGTTGGATTACAAACCAGCAGAGCTCATCGGGTTGCCCGTAAAACAACTCTTCCCCACAGATGAGTGGCAGCAGGTGCAGCAGCGTTTTGAGGCTTTGCGCGAAACAGAGGTCCTTGTTCCCACCACGCGCCGTTTCGTGACCAGGACCGGTGACGAAGTGATGCTGGAAACCAACCTTTCCCTGGTGCAGGATGAGCGCGGCCAGCCGCTGCACTACCAGAGCACCGGCCGCGACGTGACCCAGAAAGTGATCGAAGAACAGCGTTTGAAGAGCACCCTGGTGCATTTGGCGGTGAAAGCCAGCACCGATTCACTCACCGGGATCTTGAACCGTGAATCCATCCTGCAGCATGCCGCCGCGGAATGGGAACGCTATGTTCGCGAGCAGCGCCCCATGAGCCTGGTGCTGGTGGATATGGATGGGCTTAAAAATATCAACGATACGCTGGGGCACAACGCCGGAGACCAGGCGTTGCTCAGCGTGGTGCGCGTGGTCGGCCAACTCAAGCGGCCGTATGACTGGTTTGGTCGCTACGGCGGTGATGAGTTCATGATCGTGCTGCCTGGCACCTCAAGGACGGATGCGCAGATGGTTGCCCAGCGCATGCAGACTGCTGTTCACAAGGAACAGGTGAAGGCGGCGGGTGGGGAGCAGGTAACCCTGGGCAGCAGCTTTGGCGTGGCATCCACGCAAGGCCAGCAGCCGCCCCCCGCCAGCATCATTGAGCTGGTGGAGCTGGCTGACTTGGCCCTTTACACGGAGAAGCGTAGACTTCAGTAGCGGGGAGTTGCCGCCGCGCCTCGCGTAATGGGGACGAGGCACTGGCTGGCCAGCGGGGGATAAATTACACTATATTTTAGGCTATTGCGAACTATTTCTGAATTGTCCACCGCTGACATTCTTCTGAATCGTCAACGCTGTTTACGAATTCGAATAACGGATAGCGAGCCAGCCGCAGGCGGGCGAAGCGGCTGGAAGCGCAAAACCGCGTCCTTTGAAAGACGCCAGCTTTATGCGAGGGGGGTTTGGGGGGCATGCAATGTCCCCCCAACGGGGTTTGGGGTCGGAGACCCCAAGAAAAAAGGATTAGCTAATCCCCTGGGATCAAAACCCCAGCTCCTCATTGATATCCTTCGCGCTCCTCTTCCCACCACCTTTGCCCAGCAGCTCATCCCAGAATTTTTGATCGTAGCGGCGAGATTTAACCGGCAGTGGCATCGGCACGCCCCAGCCAAAGCCAACATTCCCGTCCAGTCCCTTGACAATCGCCCCCATTTTCGCACGAAATTGCTTTTCCATTCAATAATACCGCCATGCTCACCATAGAAATGTTGTACGCCGTCTTGCAGGGCTTGCCCTCAGCCCACCTTGATTTTCTCGATCCCCCTTGGCCTATCTTTTGCCAGCGTATCGAGCGCGCCCTGAAAGCTGGTCTCGACCCGCTGACTGCGCTCAAATCTGCCCTGGATAACATGGGCGACTGGGAGGCGCTCATGCTGAGAAAAGCCTTGGCCCAATCCATCTCCGTCCTGCCCATCACCGATCTCTCCTACCGCCAAAAGGAAGCCCTCATCGCTCTGCGCTACGCCGGCGTCGCCTCCCTGGCCCAGCTCAGCCGCGTCCTGCTTCAGGACCCGGCCAACACCCACAAGCGCCTCGCCGTCCTGGTCAAAAAAGGCTTCGCCATGAAATTCTTCCGTCCCGGTGGCATCCACTACTTCGCCGTCCCCGGCCCCATCGAAAGATCGCTGAAAGTCTCGATCAAAGAATTGCTCAACGAACTTACCCAAAAGGCTCGTGAAGCAGGGCCGGAGCCGCCCGACCCGGCGGAGGAGAATCGCAATGCTTTCATCCGCGCATCCCTCACGGGACAAGAACTACCAGACCTACCACGCTCACCATAGTTACCAAACCGCCCATATAGACAACACGTACATACCTACCACGCGCCGCTGTTTACGAATTCGAAAAACTTATAGCGAGCCAGCCGCAGGCGGGCGAAGCGATTGGAAGCGCAAAACCGCGTCCTTTGAAAGACGCCAGCTTTATGCGAGGGGGGTTTGGGGTCGGAGACCCCAAGAAAAGAATAGTCACCGGCTTCAATTACATCTACTTGCACAATGTGACCAGCAGGGTACCCGCTGACATTCTTCTGAATCGTCAACGGGGTTTGGGGTCGGAGACCCCAAGAAAAAAAGGATTAGCTAATCCCTGGGATCAAAACCCCAGCTCTTCATTGATCTCCTTCGCGCTCCTCTTCCCTCCACCTTTGCCCAGCAGCTCCTGCCAGAACCTATCGTCGTACCTTCTGGATTTCACCGGCAGTGGCATGGGAACGCCCCAGCCAAGCAGCAGCACTTCTTCCTTCGGCTGCAGGCGGGCCAACATGCCCTTCAGCTGCTCCCTGCCCGCCAGGCCGCTCAACACTGCCCGGATGTCGTCGTCGTCACCCAGCCATCCGCAGACTCGCGTACCCAGCTGCGACATGACCTCGTCGTAGATCTGCGAGGGTCTTTGGTCGATGATCAGCAAGGTCACATAATATTTGCGCAGCTCGCGGGCGATCGTGCTGAAGGTGGTCTGCACCGCCATCTCGCGGTTCAGCAGTTTGTGCGCTTCCTCCAGGGCGATCACCAGCGGGCGCGGCTCGTTCTGGCCGCTGGTGCGATACTCATTGGTCGCCTGCTCCCAGCGCTGGCGGATGCGCCGGGTGAGCAGGTTGCTCACCAGCAAATAGTCCAGGTCGCTCTCGTGCTGCCCGAAGGACAGCGCCACGTGCTGCCCGGCCTCCAGTGCCTTGACCATCTCGCCGATGCCGTCGGCCGCCGGTCGCTCTGCAATATAAGTTTTGTTAAACACGCGGCGCAGCTTGTTGTGCAGGCCCTCGGCCGCCATCGGGTTGGCGCCGGTCTCCGCCGCCCAGGCCGCCACGGTGCCGGGGGCAGGCACCCGCTTGCCGCCCTCGCCTTCGATGGTGCCCTCGGTTTTCATATTCTTGAATTCCTTGAACCAGTTGCCGCGGCCGAAGCTGGTCGCCAGCGCGTCCAGCGTGGTCGGGGTGGTTTCCTTGAGGTTAAGCTCACGCGTGAGCAGCTCGATGTCTTCGGGCATGATGTCGCTCATCGCGATCTCGAGGTTGAAATCGGGTACCTTGCCGCGGATGGTGGCGCCTGCCCCCAAACCCACCACGCGCAGCTTGGCCGGGAACTTGGTTTTCAGCCCGGTGACCGGGTTGCCGTTCTCATCCTGGTCGTCGAAGGCATATTCGTTGTGCATGTCTAGCACCAGCACGGAAGCCGCGTTGTGTTGGATCAAGCCGGCCAGCAGCAGCCGGGTCAGGAAGCTCTTGCCCGTGCCGGTAGCCCCAAAGATACCCGAGGAGCGCTGGATGAACTTGCGCAGGTCGATGGCCACCGGGTGGCCCTGCTCCCGGGTCGTGCCGATCACGAAGTTGCCCTTGGCGGCCGGGTCGCCGAAGATCTCAGCGATGTCGCCTTCGCTGGCCAGCATCACCGGCGCATGGTGTGAAGGTACGGTCTTGACCGGCAGCGGTCCCTGCGGGTCCTCGCCGCCGGTGATCATCAGGGCAGGCAGGATCTCCAGGTTGGTGTATAAGGTCTGCCCGTGCAGCAGGTCGGCCAGCTCTGCGGGCAGGCGGTTGGCCGTCTGCTCGTCGGCAAAGCGCGGGTCGGTGGAGCCGAGCTGCAGGTCGGTCACCAGGCCATGGAAGAACCAATCCTCGCTTTGGATCACCACGAACGCGCCTTCCTGCACTTCCCGCGCCGGCACCTGCAGGCGCACCTGCAGGTTGGTCTTCAGGCTGCCGCCAACCACGAAACCGATAGGTTTCCTGGATTGCTGATTTACGGTTTCTGATTTCTGATCTGCCATGGGTCAGTCCCTTCTATATGTCATTACGAGCAAAGCGAAGCAATCTCCTGCTCCGTCCCCGCCCCGTCATTGCGAGCGAAGCGAAGCAATCTCCTGCTCCGTCCCCGCCCCGTCATTGCGAGCGAAGCGAAGCAATCTCCCTGCTTATTTGCAAAGGCTGGAGAGCGAATGTGCTTTCCCGAAACCAAAGTAAGCCCTTCAGTTATTGAGAATTTCATCGTATAGATCATTCCATTCTGGGTTGAGACTATTAACTAATTCAATTTTCTTTTCTCTTGACCCGCCTTTGATTTGTTTTTCTCGTTCGATAGCATCAATTATCCGTTCCGTCATTTCGTAATACACGAGTTTGTTTGCCAAGTATCGACCAGTGAATGTCTTGCCCAGGTTCTTTTTGTGCTCGCTGACCCGTCGTAATAGATTATTGGTCACGCCTGTATATAGGACGGTGTTGTATTTGTTGGTCATTATGTATATAAAGGCTCCCATAGCACGCTCGCCTAAATAACTTTCGGGGAGATTACACCTGAGCTTTGCTCAGGAACGCTCGCTACACTCGCTTGCAGCCACTACTTAACTCTAAATTGCATCTGGCAAAGCACCCAACACCTGCATCAACATCTCGAATCTCGTTTCTTTGTTCAAATTCACACTTCCAAATTCACACTTCAAAATTCATACTTCTAAATTCATACTTCTAAATTTTAATTGCTTTTTTATTTAATCCACAAGTGCATCCGCTAGCGCGCTGAGCACCTGCATCAACATCTGATAGTCGTCTCTCAGCAGCGTGATCAGCTCCTGCGACACGCGCTTGCGCCAGTCACCGTTTCCGGATGCTGCGTTCGCCGCGGCCGCCTGTTGCACGTGCGCCGCGATCAGCTCGGCTACCGGCAGGTCCGGGTCGCGTAGCAGGTGGCGCAGGTAGCCAAAGCGTCCGGCATTGCTGAACTCGGCCAGCTCGGCGTCACTGCACTGTGCCAGGATATCCAGGCTCAGCGGGGCGCGCGGCGGCAGCAGGTGGTGGATGGCGCCGTCACGACGGAACCCGACCGCCAGCACGCTGATCTCCATCGGCACCGCCCGGTTGGTGCGGTTGTCGGCGATCACCGTGGGGTCCACCGGCTGGCTGGTATTGATGATCTGGCGCACCAGCCCGTCATCGCTGATGCTGATCTCGTGCACCACGCCGTAGATGCGGTCCTTTTCGCCCATCGGCGCGTGCACCAGTTCGCCAAAGCGCGGGATCTCCTGGTCGATGATCGGGCAGCCGGCCACAAAACCGCCGATGCCGGAACGCAACAAGTGACCGATCTGGTAAGTCTTTTCAGCCATATTATTTCCTCATTCTAAAGTCCCGAATTCAACTTCCGGTATTGACCTGGACGTGGGACGTAGGACTTTGGACGTTGAGCTTATCGCTTCGTCCGCCCCGGTAATTCCTTGATCGCCTGCTTGTGCGAAGGCACTCCCGCGTTGAGGCCTTCAGCGCGCCAGGCCGCCAGCAGCATTTGCGTCACCTGGTTCTTTTCTTCGCGGCTCACCAGGGCGATCTCATGGGCGCGGTGTAGCGCGTAGGGATAGCTCAGGATGCCCATCACCGCACACTGTCCCACCAGCAAGGCATGCAGGTTGTCCAGCATGGTTGTGTTTTCAGCCACCCAGGCGGGCACCTCCACCCGCGCCAGCCAGGGCGTCTTCTCATCCCCCACGTTCAAATAAAAGAAGTGCAGCGCCAGCGCTCCTTCGTAGCGCGCCGAGAGCTGGGATTGCAACTCAAATAACGCCGAGCGCGCCCCAGGCGCCAGTAAACGGGCGAAGAGGTCGAAGTCGGTGACGCCGCGCAAAGGCCGTTGGTGGCGGATGTTGGCCAGTTGGTCCAATGGCGTGGCCGCCACTTCCAGGGCGCGCACCACCAGGTCAGCGCGCGGTTTGTCCACATAGCCGGCGGTGGCCGCGCCGGCCGCCTGCAAGGCCCTCAGTGCGGCCAGGTACTCTTCAAGATGCTTGGCAAAGCTATCCAGCTCGTCCGGGTTTCGGCTGCGCCCGCCCCAAAGCTCCAGTGGCCCATCGGTGAGTGTATAGATCGCCTGGTCGTCGGCCTGGGCGACCAGTTCGGCCAGCAGCACGCGCTCGCCCTTGTCGCGCGCCTGGGCTACCTGCTCTTCTGAAGTCGCGCCGCTGGCCGTGTATTCAGCCACGTGCAGCTCGCTGCGCGTGAATTGGGTGGGGGCTTCCCCACTGGCGGGGGAGAGTTGGATAGCGCCTAGGTTGATCAGGAAATAATTGATCGATTCGTGGCGGTTGGGGCTGATCTGCGAACCATCTGCAGCGATGATCGTGGCCTGGGCAGGCGCCTTGGGCAGTGGGAAGCTGGCGTTCAGCGCCTCCTCGGTGGGCTTGGCGCTGCGCAGGAAGCTGTCCTCGGCGGCCGCTTGCTCCACCTTGGCGCGTAGCTCGGCCTGCTTGCCGGCATAGGCGCTCAGCAGCTCGCCAGCATGCCGCCGCAGGATGTCCAGATGCTGGATCTGGGCGGGCGCTTCAGCAGCGCTCTGCTGGATCTGCTTCTTGACAGAAATAAAATCGAGTGGCATTATTGTATATAGAACAGACGTTCAGTCCTTTTATAAGGACTGAACTATGTTCAGAACACTTGTTTTAGTATAACGACTTGTACCTTCCGCTGCAAGGATTGTAATCCGAACGGGAAGGCAACTAAAACTTTGCAAACAAGTGTTGCGGCAGAAGACTGCCGCGGGAGCCTATCGATGAACGAAGCGCCAGCCTCATTCAACGGCTACTTTCGTAGCCCAGCGGGGAACAAAGACCAATTCACCCTGCGACAGAAAGACGATCAATCAGACAAGGACTTCATCGCCCGCATCAAGATCTTCGTCAAGCTGCTGTCCGATAACGGCTGGGTGGAATGGCATACCGGCCAGCCCACCAGCGAGCATGCCGTCAACGGCCACCCGGCAAACGCATCTCCCAATGGCAAGTCCTTCGAGGTCGAAAGCATCAAGCTGGCGGCCGGCGGCGACCATCCCCGCTGGGTGGTGAAGGGCGGCAAGTTCAAGAAATTCGGCGTCACCTGCTGGCCCGAGATCCTGGAAGCCGCCGGTGTGGCCGACAAGCTGGACCCGCTCAAGGATAATAAACCCAGGGGCACCTGGGTGGCCCATTACAACCAGCGCCAGAACGACGAAGGGAAATGGGTGCCGGATAAAGTTACTAAGCTTGCAAAGCAGTAGCGCGCGCTTTCTGTCATTCTGAGGCGAGCTCGGCGAGCCGAAGAATCTATCATCACCTTGTCTTCTGAAAACCCACGTTCTGCACACCTGCGAAGCGCCAGAACGACGAAGGGAAATGGGTTCCGGATAAGGTGATTAAGCTGCCGAAGCAGTGGCGCGCGCTTCCTGTCATTCTGAGGCGAGCTCGGCGAGCCGAAGAATCTATCATCACCTTGTCTTCTGAATAACCCACGATTTGCAAACCAGCGAAGCGCCAGAACGACGAATGGAAATGGGTGCCGGGTAAAGTGATTCGATTGCACCGTCATTGCGAGCGAAGCCAAGCAATCTCCCTGCTCCGTCCATTCCGTCATTGCGAGCAAAGCGAAGCAATCTCCCTGCTCCGTCCATTCCGTCATTGCGAGCAAAGCGAAGCAATCTCCCTGTTTATTTGCAATCCATTGTTTATTACCGGGAACCTTCCATCAGTGAATTTCGTTTGCGAAATGGAGGCAAAATGAAAAAAATTCGATCACTCGCCTTATTTACCCTGCTAATCCTTGCCGCTTGCTCGCCGGTCCTGCCGGCCGATGGCGCCATCATCCCCTGGGACCAGGCCGTCGAACTGCTGCGCAGCGGCCAGGTCACCATGGTCGTCCAGTTGCACAGTGGCGATGTATCCCTGACCTTGGATAACGGCGCGGTCGTGCATACCGTCGGCCCGCACCTCGACGCCATCTTCGCAGAGATCCAGGCCTGCGGCGCGCCTTGCGCCGACACCGTGCAGGCCATGGAGTAGAGTTGGTTTTTAGAGGGTTCGAATGGTTGCTATCCAAACTCCACGGGTCAATAAAAGTGCCAATGGGATAGGTGGACTGTCTCTAAAGAACTTACGATTGGTGGGAAAGATTTTGTCTTCAGTTGATCCTGATGCAGTTTTATCCCCTACGGGCCATTCGAAAGGTTTGAACTTTATGTGCATTCCCGATGAGGCCCGTTCTCTTCGCTTATCGAAACTCTCCCAAAGTCTGTCTGGATCCAGCCTTGGCCAACCATCGGATACATAATGTAGATGAGGGCCACCCCGCCAATGATTCTCAGATGCCTCATCGATGTCGCGATAAGTAAAAAAGAAACAGTGCCAATGTGCATTACTTTCGAACAAATGCACATTTACCACCTTTCGTTCCTTTAAAACGCTGAAAATTTTCCTCGGCATTTTCTCAAACTGCCCTCCCTTGATTGCTTGCAGGTCACTGTCCGTGATTCTCAAATGGTCAGGTACGAAAGTTGAATACTTACTACGACAGGAATAACCCAGTTGTCGGCTGTTGTGAATCATTAAAAATAGATCGTTTTCGGTGAGTGTTGAATTCGCCAAAACGTGCTCGACTTCTTGTTTGCTTTTTGCATGGACGAGAGAGCGGATCTTGTCAGGAATACCAAGTCTTTCCACAATTCGTAAATGCTGGGTTTTTTTCCGTTCCGTCTGTTTTCGAAATTCCGCTACATCGGTCTCCGTAACAATGTGACCTTGGGAAGTTACCCGAGCTGCACTTATGTCGACGGACGCCCCCACAAGACCATCAATTCCTGTTGCGTAATACAAGGCACCGTTGGCTCCAAACGGATGCCCAAGCCTATCAAGTTCAGCGTTTATCTTCATAAACACCTAGCACTCTACTGTTGGATTCGTATGCTGCCGCTCAGCGGCGCTTCCCATTCCAGCTGGCTGTGCGCCGCCAGCAGCTTATCAAAGTGGGCGCCGATCCGCTCCGGCATCGGCGCGCTGCGCCGCGTGGCCATGTCCACATGCACGCCCAGCAATTCGCACGTGGCGGATAGCTCGCCGTCCCTGGCGCGTTGCATGAAGTGGATATAGTGGAACAGCTTGGCATTGCGCCCCAGCATGCGCGTGTGGAGTTTCACCTGCTCGCCAACGCGCAACTCGGCGATATAACGGATGTGAGACTCCAGCGCAAAGCTGCCGAAGCCGCTGTGGGCGTGATAGTCCTTGCCGAAATCAAAGCTCTCATACCAGTTCCAGGTTGCCGCGTCGAAAAAGTGCATGTACCACATCACGTTCATGTGATCGAGTTGGTCCAGGTGCTTCGCTTCCACCGTGGCTTCCAGGGTGAGGGGTAGACTGCTGAAATCCATGCGGGGATTATAAGCAAATAAAATAATTCACTTCGTTGTGCCGCCTTCCATTGGTATAATCACGCGTTGCTTGTCTGAACTTCGCAACGCCCGTTCTGCGGGGGTTGTTTTTAAAATAGGAGCACCTGCATGGCTATGAAGAAAAAAGACCATCTGGAACTCTATCGCCAGATGGTGCTCATCCGCCGCATCGAAGAACGCTCCGCCGAGCTGTACCAGGAAGGAAAGATCGGCGGCTTCCTCCATTTGTACATAGGCCAGGAGGCCGTCAGTACCGGGTTGATCTCGGTCCGTAAGCCCGAAGACCGCGTGATCACGGCCTACCGTGACCACGGCGTGGCCATCAACTGCGGCATCAGTGCCAAGGAAGTCATGGCTGAGCTGCTCGGCAAAGAGACCGGCATCTCCAAAGGCCGCGGCGGCTCCATGCACATGGCCGATGTCGAGAAGAATTATTGGGGCGGGCATGCTATCGTAGGCTCGCACCTGCCGCTGGCTGCCGGCATGGCGCTGGGCGACCAGTACATGGGCAACCAGGCCGTCACCATCTGCATGTTCGGCGATGGCGCCACCAACATCGGCTTTTTCCATGAAGCCCTCAATTTATCCAAAGTCTGGAACCTACCCGTGCTGTGGCTGTGCGAGAACAACCAATACGGCATGGGCACCGCCGTAAACCGCGCCTCCGCCGTCGAAGAGATCCACCAAAAGGCCGAAGGCTACGCTATCCCGCATTCCCGCCTGGACGATGGCATGGACATCATGAAAGTGCGCGCCGCCAGCGAAGCGGCCTTGGAACATATCCGCAGCGGCAAGGGCCCCTATTTCCTGGAGGTCGTCACCTACCGCTTCCAGGGCCACTCCATGGGCGATCCGCAGCGTTATCGCCACAAGGATGAGGTCACCAAGTGGGAAAAGACTGATCCCATCGGTATCTACAACCGCTACCTGCTCAAGCAGGAACTGGCCAGCAAGGCTGATCTGTCAAAGATAGAAGAGGCGGTTGAAGTCGAAGTGAAAGAGGCCGTAGATTTCGCCGAGAGCAGCCCCGACCCCGGCCTGGATACACTCTTCGATTACATGTACTCCGAAGAGGAGCACAACCATGGCTGAAACTTGTCCCGAGCGAGCCGCCTTGCGGCGACGAGGGATCTCGAATAACTTGAAGATGCGCAAGCAAAGCGGTGAACTATGGCTGTGATCAACATGCGCCAGGCCATCTCCGATGCCCTCCGCGAGGAGATGGAGCGCGATGAAAAAGTATTCATCATGGGAGAAGAAGTGGGTGTGTGGGGCGGCACCTATGCGGTTACCAAAGGGTTCTTTGAGCAATTCGGTGAGAAACGCGTAAGAGACACCCCCATCTCTGAAGCCGTTATCATCGGCGCCGGCATCGGCGCTGCCCTGGTGGGCCTGCGCCCCGTAGCCGAGCTGATGACCATCAACTTTGCTTTCGTGGCTATGGACCATATCGTCAACGAAGCCCCCAAGCTCCGTACTATGTTCGGCGGGCAAATGAAAGTGCCGCTGGTGATCCGTACTGCCGGCGGCGGCGGGCGCCAACTAGGCGCCACTCATTCGCAGACGCCGGATGCCATCTTCGCCCATTTCCCCGGCCTCAAGGTCGTGTCTCCCGGCACCCCGGCAGATGCCAAAGGCCTGTTGAAATCCGCCATCCGGGATGACGACCCGGTTTTGTTCATCGAGCACGCTGCTATGTACCAGGTAAAGGGCGAGGTGCCGGACGGCGATTACACCGTTCCTATCGGCGTTTCCAAAGTGCAGCGCGAAGGCAGCCATGTGACCGTGGTGTCCTATTGCCGCGGCCTGCAGCTCTCCATGCAAGCCGCCGAACAGTTGGCTGGCGAGGGCATCAGCGTCGAAGTGGTGGACTTGCGCTCCTTGCGCCCTCTGGATATGGGACCGGTGATCGACTCGTTCAAGAAGACTAACCGCGCCGTGGTGGTGGAAGAAGGCTGGAAGAGCTACGGAGTGGGTTCCGAAGTCGTGTCCCGTTTGTATGAAGAAGCCTTCGACTACGCCGATGCACCCATCCGGCGTGTAGCCCAAAAGGAAGTGCCGCTGCCTTATAACCGTGCCCTGGAACAATCTGCTCTGCCCCAGGTGGCCGATGTTGTCGCCGCGGTGAAGGAGGTGCTCTAATGGCTGAGATCATTACCATGCCCAAACTCGGCTTCGATATGGCCGAAGGCACCCTGGTGCGCTGGGTGAAAAAGGAAGGCGACACGGTCGAGAAGGGGGAGCTGCTGGCCGAGATCGAGACCGACAAAGCCACCGTGGAGGTCGAGTCGCAATTTAGTGGGGTGGTGCTGAAGCATTTGGTCGCAGAAGGCGCTGGTGTTCCAGTGGGCAAGCCCATCGCCGCGGTCGGCGCGGCGGGAGAAACTGTGGACGTCAGCTCGTTGGCTGCAGCCGCTCCGGCGAAGGAGGAATCCAAACCTGCGGAAGCCACCAAACAAGAAGAGAAAGCCGCCGCCTCGAAACAGGAGGCGAAAACTCCTGAGAAGACCCAGTCAGCTGTTCAAACGAACGCCAAACTCAATGCGCAGCCAGAACAAAAGGCTGCCGAAGGCAATGGCAGTCTGCCTGCTGGCGTGCGCGTCTCGCCCTTAGCGCGCAAACTGGCTGCAGAGCGTGGGGTTAACTTGCAGTCGCTGCGCGGCACAGGTCCTATGGGCCGTATCACCAAAAAAGACATCGAAACAGCCAGGGCCGGCGGCGGCTTGCCCGGTTTGCAATTGGCCGAGCTGGGTCCGCCTCCCGCAGACCAGCGTCTGCCGCTAAGCCGTTTGCGCGCAGCCATCGGCCGCCGCATGCTGCAGTCTCGTCAGGAAGTTCCGCATTTCTACGTCACCCACGAATACGACATGGACCGCGTCATGGATGTACGCGCCCAGGCCAACGCTCTGCTGGAAGGCAGTGGTGAAAAACTTTCGGTCAATGACTTTATCGTCAAAGCGGCTGCCCTGGCCCTGAAGCGCTTCCCCAACCTGAACGCCAAGTTGGATGGCGATTCCGTGCTGCAATTTGGCCGCGTCAACATCGGAGTGGCTGTGGCAGTCGAGAACGGTTTGCTGGTGGTGGTCTGCCGCGATGCGGATCGCAAACCCCTGCGCCAGATCTCAATGGAAGTGAAATCCATGGCCGAGCGCGTGCGCTCGGGTAAAGTGCAGTCAGAGGATATCGAAGGCTCCACATTCTCGATCAGCAACCTGGGCATGTACGACGTATACGAGTTCACCGCCATCATCAACCCGCCCGAAGCCGCCATCCTGGCATTAGGCTCCGCCCAGCAGCAAGCCGTAGTGAAGGATGGGCAGCTATCAACTGGCTGGCGTCTGCGCGCGACTATCTCGGTGGACCACCGCGTCAGCGACGGCGCCGAAGCCGCCCAGTACCTGCAGGCGTTGGCGCAATACTTGGAGAACCCTGTTTCGTTGTTTATGCAATAAAGACGGTGAATTGATCAGTCTCGTGATCAAAATTGTTATTTGTGTCATGCTGAGCGCAGCGAAGCATCCACCATTACCAATCTTCTGCAATGCTCGGCTGATTACATCGGAGCACAGGTAACATGAACAAGATTTGTCTAGGGAGAGTCTCAACACCCCCTGTTATTTTGTGTCATGCTGAG
>JBBDXQ010000102.1:0-42115 GCA_040902265.1 Anaerolineales bacterium | reverse complement strand
CAAGATTTGTCTAGGGAGAGTCTCAACACCCCCTGTTATTTTGTGTCATGCTGAGTACTCCAGTTCGAATAACCAGGTGATCTCAGCCAGCACCAGCAGGCTTTGTGCCGTGGCCAGGGTAGTGTAGGCCAACAGGTAACCAAGGATGATCTCCATCTGGCGGTAGCCATTCACCATCATGCGCGTCAGTGTCTCGGTGACCCGCTCGCGTACCAGCACGATGGCGGTGAGCACGAAGGTCAGGAAGTGAACGATGAAAGCCCCAAAAGGGAATACGTAGGTGGTGGCGTCTAGAAACGGATTGTTCAGGCTATCGAAAAAGATATACAGCACATAGATGATCGCTATAGGAACCACCAGCGAAAGGCCGATAAAACGCTTGTCGTGCTTTAGCTGGTGCAGCACGCGCTGCGTTACGGAGAACACACGTCGAAAGAAGGGCTCCACTAGTTGGCTCCTTCTGTTTTTATGGAGTTCGAGCCCATCATGTCTAAGACGATGGCTTCAAGTGAATTGGTTTCCAGTTCAACGCGTGTGACCTGCGCATCCAGACCATGCGCCTGCAAGGCTTTCGGCAGGTCGCTTGGGTAATCCTTCAAGCTGTGCCTCTCGCGCTGCCCCCCGCGCCAGATGTGCAGGGTGGCCTGGCCGCGCTGCAGCAGCTGCTGGGGCGTATCCGTGGTTAGGATACGACCCTCGCTGATGATGGCCAGACGATGGCAGTGCACAGCCTCGTCCATTTGATGGGTGCTCACCAGAATGGTGGTGCCATCCGCGGCCAGCTGCTTGAAATGCTCCCAAAACATTGAGCGCAGCTTCAAGTCAACGCCTGCGGTTGGTTCATCCAATAGAAGCAATCGCGGGTGGTGCACCAGGGCGCAGGCCAGCGACACACGCTGTTTCATGCCGCCGGAAAGGTTGCTTACCGGTTCGTCGGCCCTGGCGCTGAGTTGCACAAAGTCGAGGGTCTGTTCGACTTTTTCATCTAGTTTTACCAGCCGGTGCCCGCGCCCAAAGAAACGCAGATTCTCCGTAGAGGTCAGATCTTCGTAGAGCGCCGCTGATTGCGGCATGTAGCCGATCTGTTCGCGCAGTTCGCGCTTCTGTTTCCTGGGCTGCCAACCAAGCACGCTCAAACTGCCCGCGTTGGCATCCGAGACGCCAACCAACAGCTTGATAAAGGTGCTCTTGCCGGCTCCATTGGCTCCGATGAGGCCGAAGATCTGGCCTTCCTCCACAGCTATATCTACATCTTTGAGCGCCTCGATGTGCCCAAAGCGTTTATGTATGCCCCTTGCATTTATCGCCAGTGTCGCGCTCATTTCTCTCCTCTTGAAGCCAGGATGCCATGCAGATAGATATCCAGGGCAGCATCGAAATGGTCTTCCACCCCAGGCAGCCTAATGTTTTTGAGGAACACAGCTTCAAGGATCCATTGGGACATCACCATTCCCACCAGGGATAACAAGAGATTTGGCTTGGAGATGGGTCGCAACTCTCCTTTTGATGTGTCCAGGACTTGCAGAAAGCTGAAAACCTTTGGTGAAACTACGGAAAAGATCTCTCCCAGGTGACGGCCATCGAACTCGACGATTTCAATAAACAGAAGGTGCAGTAATTCTTTACGGGTGCGTATCGATTGGAAGGCTCGCGTGGTCACCTCACGAAGCATCTCTTCTGTATCCTTGCCTTGGGCGCTTTCCATTATGGGTAACAATTCATGGTAGGGGTGATGCCGTTCCAGGACTTGCCGAAAGATACCCTCCTTGCTTTCGAAGTGGTTGTAGATACTGGCGGGCGTCATCCCGGCAGACTCGGCTATCTGGCGCATTGAAGTGCCGTGGTATCCCTGGCTGACAAACAGCGTGAAGGCAGCCTCGCGGATCTTTTCCTGGCTGGCGGCGCCTTTGCTCATGCCGATCTCAACTTGGCGAAGGCCTGAATGCCCAGAGGTCTTGAAATATGGTCAACGGTAAGTTGAATGAACATTTGGACTCGTTTGCGAAAGGGTTGTAGGAACCAACTTTGTATTTGCATGCCTTATCCTTCAGGGCGCCGTCGAATAACGAACGTTCGTTATTTAATATAAAACAATAAAGGCCTTATTGCAAGGCCCATCTAAATCTTTGGGGCCAGGCTACTTTTTCTTATCCCCCAAGGTGGCGATCTGGCGCAACAGACCAACGACCAGCATTCCCAGGCTCATGCCTTCAGTGGCGGTAAGGAAAGGGCGCTCATCCTCATCTGCTTCAACTCGCTTCAGCAGCGTCATTCCAGCGGCGATACCAACTACTGCCCCTATGATGGCGCTAAGTACAATCAGTTTCGGGTCACGTTTCGCACTCATTGGACTGTCCTTACCGGTTGCGCTTGAATACTCGGCGCAGCGCTGCGCCCCAGGATTCCAGTTGGATAAACGGACTGGCTAAGGCGGCGGCCGCTTTTTGCGCTCCACGGTTGATGCCTTCCACGATGCGCTGGACACGAGCCGTCTGCCCTGGAAGCCATTTCAAGGCCCGGCCCAGGCCGTTGTTTAGCGCCAGCAAAAGACCCAGCAATACAAAGCCAAGTAGTAGGGCGGGAAGCGCTAGCAGGATTACTGCGACCTGCCCGCCGCGCTCGATACTGCCAGCGCCGCCAGCCACCAACAGATAAAACAAGAGGCCGCACCCCAATATGCCCGCGAATAAGGGCAATGACACCTGCCAAAACAGCTCCACGCGATGGGTCCGCCGGGTTTGTGGATTGAACGTGCCCTGGGTGAGCTTGTGAGAATCTGATTTAACAGCCATGCTTCATTCTAACATGCGGGTGTTTTGTCTTAGGATGACACTTGCCAGTTGCAGTATTTTATTCATTTTAGTAGGTCTCGAACATCCGCGTGGCCCGCCTGCGTAGGAAAAAACGGAATATCACCAGGCCCACCAAGAAGCCGCCGATGTGCGCCCACCAGGCCACTCCCTGGGTAGCCTCGGCGCTCAGGGAAGCCAGCCCGGAAAACAATTGGGAAAAGAACCAAAAGCCAAGGAAGACCACTGCCGGGATTTCGATCACTGAGATGAAGAACACGATGAACACCAATGTGACAATGCGCGCCCGCGGGAACAGAAAGATATACGCACCCAATACCGCAGCAATGGCGCCGCTGGCCCCCAGCACGGGTACAGTGCTGCCGGACGTCTGGCTGACCTGCAGCAGCCCGGCTGCCAGCCCGCCTAACAGATAAAAGAGCAGGTAGCGGAGCGGCCCCATCCGGTCTTCCACGTTATCGCCAAAGATGAAAAGCACCCACATGTTGCTGAGGAAGTGGAACCAGCCTGCATGCATAAAGATGCTGCTAAAGATCGTGAACGCGTACGTGGCCGGGTCGGTTTCGACCCGCGCCGGCACCAGGGCATAGGCCCCGATGAATCGCTGCAATTGCCCGCCTTGCAAGCCGAGCTCGTAGAGAAAGACCAGTGTGTTGGCCGCGATCAGCAGCCAGTTCATCACTGGGAAGCTATGTGAGCGGGTGCGATCGCGCAGCGGGATCATGGCGAATGACTAACCTGCCGATGGTGTCTTTATTCCAAATATCCTGTGGTTATTCAGTTCAGATTTTCAGCCTGCCGGGGTTTTCTTGACTCCCGTTCAAGGCAACGAGTATACTCGTTGGGCTGCGGGGTGTAGCGCAGCCTGGTAGCGCACCGCGTTTGGGACGCGGTGGTCGGCGGTTCAAATCCGCCCACCCCGACTTATGAAAGCAAGACAGAAACCCAAATACAAACAGCGCAAGAACCTGGACGGCGTGATCGAAGCCGCCCACTTCGACCCCGAAGGCAAGCTCGCCTGGGTACGTGCCTATGAACGCCGCGGCCCAACCTGGTCCGATGTAGTGTTGCTCGACCGGGACGCCTTGATCCAGCGTCTCAAAAAGCGTAAACGCTTCTTCGTGGGCAGCCGCAGGGAGCTGTGGGCCAGTGAGTTCGATGTGACCCTTCAGGTACGCCTGGTAGAGAATTACCGCAACACGGTTTTGGTAACCGGTCGCGGATCTTCCCAAAAAGACCGCTTGGAGGGCATTCCCGTCGTCTAAACGTAGGGTTCCCGGCGTTGACGAGCCGGGTGCCTGGGTATATACTTGCCCCAAAGGAGAAAGCCTCTTTTATGAGAGTTTCGGCTTTCAAGAAAGTAGTCATAAAACAGATTGCATAAAAGCACGCGCGCCGCGCGTGCTTTTTTTTTCACTACAAAGGAGCTGCCGATATGGACACTGGTATGACGCGAAAGTATGAAAAGGCCAGAAGCTATGCCGAAGAGCGTGACCGCATGCAGGTCGAATCCCTGGTAGTCAATTTCAGCGGAGTGAACAACCCGCACCGCGTGGAATTCAAAAATGGCGCCTGGCATTGCGATTGCGAATTCTTTGTAGGTCGAGATCGCTGCAGCCACACCATGGCCTTGGAGATCGTTTTACAGGGCATGATCACAGAACCCGTAACCGCCTAACGTCGCCTGCAATGAAAGAAAATGGCCCCGTAAGGGGCCATTTCTTGTTTAGGGTGAAACTTTAAGCTATGCCCTGCATTAATTTCTCCGGCGATTAATGGTTCGTTAGCCACCGTGTTTTCCAAACGGCGCCATCAAGTCCACTCGTTGCTTTCGGTCAGATAATTCGATAACCCGCGCCAAGCGCTTGAGTTGAGTCTCTTCTTGCTTGGCGCTGGTCACCCAATGACGCATCACCTTCTGGTATCCGGGTGGTTGCATTACAAAGTAGGTCCAGGCTGCCTTGTTGGACTTGAATTGCTTCAGCAACCTTCCCTTGAGCTGAGCGATCTCATCCTGCTCAAAGGAATATAGGCCCCTGATTTCTCGCCCACCCTGGCTTCGTAGGCCTGCAAACCCGCCGGCAGCATGCGGCCTTGTGTGATCAGGCGTTCAACTCTGGCAATATTCACCTTACTCCAGAAACTGTGTGGCCGGCGCGGCGTGAACCGAACGGTGTAACTCTCCTCGTCCAGCCGCTTTACCTTTCCGTCGATCCACCCGAAGCACAACGCTTCCTCCACCGCCTCAGGAAGCCGCATGCTGGGCTTGCCGCTGCCCACCTTATGGAGCCCAACAATCAGCTCGCTGGCTTTCCTGTGGTTGGATGCCAGCCACTTGCGGAAGTCTACTGGAGTGGCAAAAAATGTAGGTTTCATTCTTGCATCAGGGAGTAAACCTTCATCACGGTATTCCAGTTGCGCGTGGTGATCCCCTTGCCGAATTCCTTCCCCAGGAAGTCCATATAGTCTGTGGTGCCGCTTTTGGAGCTAATTTCTAGCACGCTGGCGATGTGGCTGTTGGTCACCTGGAGGATCGTCAACTGACCGTCCCCGCTTTTATATGGGGTCTTCATTATGTTCTTGGGAGGCCCCAACAGGAAGGTGACGTAAAGCCGGTTCTGTTTTGAGACCCTGATCCTGTTGAAAGGCTGGCTGGCGACTAAAGCCTTGATATCCTTTGCGCTTCGCAGAATTACCGGGACGTCAAAACCAACCTCGTCTTTTAGTTGTTTTTCAAGCGCGGCTTTGATCTTGGGTAGGCTCTTGGATTCCTTTTCGAAGATTACATTGCCGCTTGCCAAAAGGGTGAGAACATTTTCATATCCGGCAGCTTTCAAAAATTTGCGCAGCGCATCCATCTTGATGCTGCGCCTGCCCAAATTGATACCGCGCAGGAAGGCAACGTACTTGGGCATTTACCCTTTCATCTTGATCCAAGCCTGGACGATCGCCTTCAACTCCCCTTTGCGAGCCTCGGCATCCGCAAGCCTGGCGAAACTCATAGTTCGCGCTGTATTGCCGCTGCCCTCACAAGATGGGGGAACTCACCGGGGATGCTGGCGCCGGTGTGGAACAGAGGCCGGCATGCTTTTTTGAGCGCGGCTTGAAACTGGCCAGGTTCCCCTTAAGCAAAAGTCGGCGCTTGCCACTTGATGGTCTCTTCCAGCCTCTCATCCGAGGCTAGCAGATCTGGCGCACGCGCTGAACAACTTCCTTCATCGGATTGTCGTACTCGGCAAACCACTGGTCGACTTCCTTACTGGCCATGTTCACTCCAAGGACACCAACTAAGAGCGAATTTCCTGCTCTCGTAACTCTCCGCCGAGGATTATAACGGAACCACCTTTTTTACTACTTACGGCTACCCTGTTATACTGACTATCACGCCTTTCCTGAGGAGGAGAGATGAATAAAACTTTCATTTTCCGGATAATTACTGCAGCGGTTCTTTCCCTGTTTCTGGCTGCCTGTGGGGCAGCTGGCGGTGGCCAGCAGGCCACCGACCTGGCCTCCACCGCCCAATCGCTTGCCGCTACCCAGGCTGCCTTGGCAACCGACCAGGCTGCCCCGACCGAAGCACCCGCCACCGCAGAAGTGATCGCACCCGAAGAGCCTACCGCTGAGCCGGCTGCGACCGAAGAACCTACTGCAGCGCCTCCAATCTCTGAGCCTGAAGCGCCGGCTTTCTACACCGAAGAGTTTAGTTCGCCTCCGGCCAATTGGACTTTTGAGTTGATCCGTGGGGACAGTGCCGATTTTGAGCTCTATACCCAAAACGATGTGCTGGTCTTCGATATCCAGGGTGAGAATGTGTGGTCATATGTCACGTATGATCCCTACACGTACACCAACGTTCGTGTTGATGCGCGTGCCGAAAACTTGGGAAACAACAATAACGCTATCACGCTGATCTGCCGGGCCAACGAACGCGGCTGGTACGAGTTCAATGTGCAGAACAGCGGCTTATACCAAATCTACCGATATGATCGCTCCGCAGATACGTTTATCTTGCTCTACAACGGCGGGGTGCAGAACCTGCGTGTGGGAAAAGACACCAACGACTACACCATTATCTGTGAGGACGATCGCCTGACCCTGGGCGTCAACGGGGAGGAAGTCCGCACGGTTGAGGACAGCTTCCTGGATGAAGGCCTGGTGGGCATTTCGGTGCAGTCCTACAACTCCTGGCCGGTGTTGGTGGAAGTGGATTACGTCTCCATTTCTCAGCCGTAAACACTATCGTTATAAAGGAAAAGGACGGGCTTATGCCCGTCCTTTTGATTCCGATTAGGTTTGCCTGGGGCGATTCGTTTGCCTCACACAATTCGGCCAACTGAGTGTGAGCCTGGCGCCATGTTACCCACACACTCAATGGCTAAGCGAATGCCATAAAACTTCATTCCTAACTAGCGGAGAGGGAGGGATTCGAACCCTCGGTGGCCCAAAGGACCACAACGGTTTTCGAGACCGCCCCATTCGTCCACTCTGGCACCTCTCCGTCGAGGATTATAACGGAGGGGAGCACTGGTACCTGCAACCGCCCTCTGCCCATCTTTATTATGTGCTGATTACAGCTCCACCTTGCTGCCCCATTCTGGGAAATGAACGTCTCCGAAGCCGTCAGCGGCCAGTTGGCTGGTCAGCGTTGTGGCCGGTCCCTCTTCCCCGTGCACCAGGTAAATTTTCTGCACGGTCTCCTTGGTCGCCAGCGCGTACTCCAGCAGCCCCGTCTGCCCAGCGTGCGCCGAAAAGCCGTCGATGTGCGCCACGCGGATCTTACGCTCATGCACTTCACCAAAGATCTTAATTTGCGTCTGGCCTTCCACCAGGCGCCGTCCCAAGGTGTGCGGCGCCATCCACGACACGATCAGCACCACGCTGTTCTCGTCGTGCACATTGTGCTCCAGGTGGTGCAGCACGCGGCCTACTTCCACCATACCCGAAGCCGAGATAATGATCATCGGCTCCTTGCTTTTGTTGAGCGCCTTGGATTCCTCGACCGAGCGTATATAAGTGAGCATTTCAAAGCCCAACGCCTCGCGCTGTTCGCCAGACTCGATAAAGGCGCGCGTTTCCGCATCGAAGCATTCCGGGTGGGCTCGAAAGATATCAGTCACGTTGACCGCCAGCGGGCTGTCCACGTACACTGGCACGCGCGGCAGGTCCCCTGCAGCCACCATGCGATGCAGGTCGTACACGATCTCTTGCGTCCGGCCCACCGCAAAGGCGGGCACGATCACCTTGCCGCCGCGCTTGATCGTGTCGCCAACGATGGCTAGTAGTTGCTCGTATGCCTGCGCCGGCGATGGGTGGCTGCGGTCCCCATAGGTGCATTCCATCAGCAAGGTGCCAGCGCCTTCAGGAAGCCTGGGCGAGCGGATCAGGGGCAGTTCGGCCCGCCCTATATCGCCCGAGAACCACAGCCGGTGCTGGCGGCCCTTTTCTTCGAGGTCCAGCACGATCGCCGTGGATCCCAGGATGTGCCCAGCCTCTACGAACATGGCCCGCACTCCAGGCACCACCTCGAAGCTCTCATCGTAATCCCGCTCGACGAACTGCGTGTTGGTTTGCACTGCGTCCTGAGCTGTATATAGCGGTTCAACTCGCGCACCACCCTTTTTCGCTTGCCTGCGGTTCAAATGGGCGGCGTCACCTTCCTGGATATGGGCTGAATCCTCCAACATCAGGCGCGTCAGGTGGCTGGAGGCGCGCTGCGCATAGATCGGGCCTCGGTAACCGCTCTTCACCAAATTGGGCAGATTGCCGCTGTGGTCAATATGGGCGTGGGAAAGCAATACTGCATCCAGGCTGCCTAAGTCGAAATGGAAGCTGCGATTACGCAGCGCCGTTTCCTTGCGCCGACCCTGGTACATGCCGCAGTCCAACATCACCTTGTGGCCGTTCACCTCCAGCAAATGTTGTGAGCCGGTGACGGTTTGTGCCGCGCCTAGAAATCGTAGTTGCATAAGTTGGGTTTCCTCTTATTCCATTCCGAGTTTGAGCGCTGGCTTCGAACAAATCAGTTTGATCGTCTAGGGGGAGGTTGCGCTGCCAGCGCTTGCAGGATCTGCTCCCCATAACGAACCCGCCGCCAGGGCACGTCGGCCAGCACCGGCGCCAGTTCGTCCTGGCTGCCCGGGTTGGCCCGCGCTACCGCTTGCATCAGGTCGCGCGGCAGCACCACATCCGATTCTACTTCCAGTTCCAGCGCGGCTTTCTTGCGCCAGGCGCGCAGCTTGTCGACTCGCTCAACGAAGGCCTCGTCATAAGGCGCCCGCCGCGGCCGTTTGAGTGGGGGCGCTTGCTGGCCGCGTTTCACCGCATCCAACAGCCCTTTTCCGTGACGCTGGATCTGTCCGGCGGTCATCCCCTCTACGGTTTCCAGGTCTTTGGGGTGTTGCGGTTGGGCAATGGCGATCGCCGTCAGAGTGCTGTCGCTGATGATCTTGAACAGCGGCCGGTCCGCCTCAGCTGCCTTTGCATCCCGGTAGAAGGCCAGCTCCAGCAGGATGGCAGCCTGGCGCGGGGTCAAGTCCCGCGCGCCCTTGATCTGCCAAGGGTCCTCAGCCTGCGCCGCGGTGTTGGGGCGCATCAGGTTGGGCAGGCGTTCAAAATCTTCCTTGGCTAATTCCCAGCGGCCACGCTCATCCAATTCTGCCTTCAACCGCTCACGCAACTCGATCAGGTGGTGTGTGTCCAGCCGGGCATATTCCAGCAGCTCGCGGCGCAAAGGCCGTTCACCCCAGTCGGCGCGCTGGAAGCGCTTGTCGAGCACCAGGCCAAACTCTTCTTCCAGCAGGTTGCCGAGTCCCACCCTTTTGCGTCCCAGGATGCGGGCGGCCATCATCGTGTCGAACAGGTTGGCAAATGGGAAGCCGTAATCGCGGTGCAGCACGATCAGGTCATATTCTGCGGCGTGGAAGATCTTCTCGATCTGTGGGTTGGCGAAGATACCAGCGATGGGAGCCAGGTCCTCGACTGCCAGCGGATCGACTAAAGCGTCCTCCTCAGGGGAAGTGATTTGCAGCAGGCACAGCCGTTCGCGGTAGGCGTGCAGGCTGTTGGATTCAGTGTCTACGCCAAGCAGAGCGTGTTGCGCCAGCCTGCCTGCCAGCTGGTTGAGCTGCGCTGGGGTCGTGGCAATGAATAGGGGGCTGCTGGTGGTGTGCATAAGCTGCAATTATAGGCTCACCTGTGAATCGTGTGCCATTCTGCGCAACCAAGTGATTGGTCGCTGCAAGGATCCCCTTAGTCTTTCGGGCTTGATCTAGCCGCACAGGTCAGAATTCAAAAATAACCCGGCTATACTCGCATTAATGGACCCCCTCCATCTTGAAGGCTCCATCTCCGTACTTGCCGCCCTTGAGGCCGGCGTACGCCGGATTCATGCGGTCTACCTCCAGGCCGGCAAGGAGATCCGCGACGTTGCCCGCATCCGCGCTGCAACTAAGCAGCGCCAGCTTGAACTCAACCTAGTTCCCGGCGTGGAACTGGACGCGCTGGCGCAGAGTCATTCGCATGGCGGTGTGCTGGCCCTAGCAGCGGCTCGCACTTACCTACCCCTTGAGGAGCTGGCTTCCGATCAGCCAAATCCCTTCATTGCCATGCTCTATGGTGTCGAAGACCCTTACAACTTTGGCCAGGCCATCCGCGCCCTGTACGCTGCCGGGGCTCATGGCCTGGTAGTGCCCGCACGCAATTGGGATTCGACCCTTAGCGTGGTCACGCGGGCTTCAGCCGGCGCCTCAGAGCACATGCCTACGGCCCAAGTGTCCAAACTCGAGGAAGCTATTACCCATTTCAAGGGTCGCGGCTTTACCGTGGCCAGTACGGCCAAAGATCCTAAGTCAGTTTCCTTGTACGCCACTGACCTCCACGGGCCGCTCTTCGTGCTCATCGGAGGTGAGCGCCGCGGCCTAAATGCTGCGGCCCTGGCGGCCTGCGACCTGCACCTCACCATCCCTTACGGCCGAGCCTTCCACGGCGACCTGGACGTTACCTCTTCCACCGCCGCGCTGGCCTTCGAGGTCATGCGCCAGCGGGTATGGGCCGCCACGCATAAACCGTAAGTAAGTTACTTCGTTTTCTGCGCCCATCCTTTTTGCCTTCCATGTGCGCCAGATCGTCAAAGAATGCCTCGCCCAAGGTCAAAACCCTTCCTAAGCCAGGCCACTAATTTCCACCACCTTTTTCCGCCGCTTGTTAATCCCCCCAGTACTTTTTTTCCAGTTTTGGTTTGATTGCGCAGGTAGGCCTACAGCGCCTCAGCCGCACCCTCTCACTGGAATCCCAGTTCCGCTCTGGACTTGCAGTGGGAAGGCACGCTTATAAAGAATCAATGCTTCGTTAACGCCATTCTTGCGCTCCTGGCCTAGGATTACATTGTGATTGGTGAATAGCCATCAATTGAATATTTACCGATTGACTAATCGACTATTCACTTTCACAAATTACTAATAAAGGAGTTTCAAATGGCAAAAATCATAGGCATTGACTTAGGCACCACCAACAGCGTGGCCGCCGTCATGGAAGGCGGCGAGCCAACTGTGATCTCGACCGCCGAAGGCGGGCGCTTACTGCCTTCCGTGGTGGGCTTTAATAAGAACGGGGAGCGCCTGGTGGGCCAGACGGCAAAACGCCAGGCTGTGATCAACCCCGAGAACACCGTGTCTTCCATTAAACGTTTTATCGGACGCCGATTCGCCGAAGTGGAGATCGAGCGCGGCATGGTGCCTTTCGAAGTCGTGGCTGGTCCCGGCGACGATGTGCGCGTGCAGATCTCGACTACGGGCAAAGAGTATAGCCCGCAGGAAATCTCAGCCATGGTGCTGGGGAAGCTGAAGACAGACGCTGAAGCCTACCTGGGCGAAAAGGTTGAGAAGGCCGTGATCACCGTCCCGGCTTACTTCAATGACAGCCAACGCCAGGCCACTAAAGACGCTGGCAAGATCGCTGGTCTTGAAGTCCTGCGCATTATCAACGAGCCCACCGCGGCCGCCTTGGCCTACGGGCTGGACAAGAAAGACAACGAGACCATTCTGGTTTTCGACCTGGGTGGTGGCACCTTCGATGTCAGCGTACTCGAAGTGGGCGGCGGGGTAGTCGAAGTCAAAGCCACCAATGGTGACACTCACCTGGGCGGCGATGATTGGGACGAAGCCATTGTCAATTACCTGGCCGATGAGTTCAAGCGCGACCAGGGCGTCGATCTGCGTAAGGATCGCCAGGCTTTACAGCGCCTGCGCGAATCGGCCGAAAAGGCCAAGATCGAGTTGTCTTCCGTGATGGAGACAGAACTTAACCTGCCTTACATCACCGCAGACGCTTCCGGCCCCAAGCATCTGGTCACCAAGCTCAGCCGCGCCAAGCTGGAGCAGCTCACCGAAAAACTGGTGGCGCGCCTGCGCGCCCCCTTCGATGCAGCTTTGAAAGACGCCAGCCTTAAAGCAACCGACCTCGCAGAGGTCGTGCTGGTAGGCGGCGCCACGCGCATGCCCATGGTGCAGGATCTGGTGCGTTCGCTGACCGGCAAAGAGCCTCACAAAGGCGTCAACCCGGACGAGGTGGTGGCCATTGGCGCTGCCATCCAGGCCGGTGTGCTGGGCGGCGAGGTGAAGGACGTGCTCTTGCTCGACGTCACTCCGCTCTCCCTGGGTGTGGAAACCCTGGGCGGCGTGATGACCAAGATGATCGAACGCAACACCACCATCCCGGTCAAGAAGTCCGAGGTCTACTCAACCGCCGAGGACAACCAAACCGCGGTGGATGTGCACATCTTGCAGGGTGAGCGCGCCCAAGCTTCGGACAATATGAGCCTGGGTCACTTTCGCCTGGAAGGCTTGCCGGCTGCCCCGCGGGGTGTGCCGCAGGTCGAAGTGACCTTCGATATCGACGCCAACGGCATCATTAATGTGAGCGCCACAGATCGCGCCAGCGGCAAAGAGCAGAAGATCACCGTGACTGCTTCCACTAACCTGGATAAAAGTGACATCGAGCGCATGGTGCAGGAAGCCCGCCAGCATGAGGGCGAAGATGCTAAACGCCGCCAGCTGGTGGAAGCCCGCAACACGGCCGATGGCCTGGTTTATCAGACCGAGAAGACCCTAAAAGAGCTGGGCGAGAAAGTGCCCGCCGCCGAAAGCAGCAGTATCTCTGCCAAGGTGACCGAATTGCGTGCCGCCCTGGAAAGCGAAGACACACCGCTGATCAAGCGCCTCAGTGAAGAGTTGCAGAACGCCTCGCATGCCTTGAGCCAGCAGTTGTATGCTCAGCAGTCAGGTGGCCCGGCGCCCAGCGCCAATGGCCACAATGGCCACGGCGAGGAAGGCCGCAGCCCGGCTGCGAGCGAGGGTGAAGTGATCGAAGGCGAGTTCACCGAAGCCTAAGAGAGACCCACAAGGAGCCGAGTTAACCTCGGCTCCTTTTCAATCCATGTTCTTTTGAGGGGTTACAACTCCTCCGGTAAATTGGCTGCTCAGACCGCGCCTACGCTCACTAACTAAAGGCTCATATCCCGGCTCGCACCCCTAAACTCGTGACGATATAATCGAGCGGGTGTCCAACCAAAATCCTTTTTTTCGCCGCTTCTCCACATATAAACAACCTTTCTCTCGCTGGCCGCGCCGGCTTGGCGCTGCCGTTGGCCTGATCGCACTGGCTTTCCTGATCTACAACATCCCGTTCGTGCACGACCGGCTGGCTTGGCGCGTCGACGAGCTGCGTAGCGGCATATCCCGCATGTTCAACCCGCCACAGGAAGCCGTCTTTGCTCCGGCGGAGGTCAACGTTCAACCCACCCGGCAACCAACCGCCACGCCTGCGGATTCAGAAGTTGTCGCCACGATATTTCCTACCTTCGAGCCCTTGCCACCCGCGGTGATGTTGGATGGCATCACCTTTGTTACCCAGCAAGGCCGCTGGAACTACTGCGGCCCCTCCACACTTACCATGGCGCTCAATTTTTGGGGTTGGCCTGGGGACCGCGATGATGTAGCTGGAGTGATTAAGCCTGGTGAAAACAATCCGGGCATGGATTTCATTCAGCGCGGCAGAAAAGATGTCAATGTGATGCCTTATGAAATGGAATCTTTTGTCAATGTGGATACCGAATTTAATGCCCTGACCCGCATTGGCGGGGATCTCGAAGTAGTGAAACGGCTGGTGGCCAATGGCTTCCCGGTGGTGATCGAAAAAGGGTACTACGAAGCAGATTACCGAGGCATCGTAGATTGGCTGGGTCATTACCTCTTCGTCACTGGCTACGATGAGACCAGGCAAGTCTTCATCGTTCAGGATACCTGGGACAAGAATCATCCGGGTGAAAATGTGGACAGTCCCTACGATGAATTTATTGCGGGCTGGCGCTCGTTCAACTATCTTTTTATGGTGGTTTATCCTCCCGAGCGTGAAGCTGAAGTGGTCGAACTACTTGGGCCTTGGGCCGACATCGAATGGGCTAACCGCCATGCTCTCGAGATTGCCAACCAGGAGGGCGCGGACTTGGCCGGCATGGACCAGTATTTCGCCTGGTTCAATAAAGGCAGCAGTCACGTGGCCCTGTTCGAATATGTGGATGCAGCCCATGCTTACGACTTTGCCTTTCAACTCTACAATGCTCTTGACGAAGACACGTACAACCGCCCCTACCGCATGATGTGGTACCAGACCGGGCCCTATTGGGCTTATTAT
This sequence comes from Anaerolineales bacterium, assembly GCA_040902265.1. Lineage (GTDB taxonomy): Bacteria > Chloroflexota > Anaerolineae > Anaerolineales > UBA11579 > JAMCZK01. The sequence continues at coordinate 27,617 of JBBDXQ010000102.1, read as the reverse complement.
TACAGCGCCCGTTACCAGGACGTGATCAATTTAGCAAACGTGACTTTATCCACTTTGGAAAATCCTACTCTCGAAGAGAGTATTTATTGGCGCGGCTTGGCCCGCCGAGCTATCGGGGAGATCGACAACGCCATCGCAGATTTTCGGGAAACGGTCTATCTGAATCCGAATTTCGCCCCCGGATGGGGCATGCTCGATGAGCTGGGAGTGAACCCGTGAGCGCCCTCAAAGCCCTGCATTTCTCCGATGCCCATATCGACATAGCCAACTATGGCCGCCACGATCCGCATACCGGGTTGCCCGTGCGCGTGCTGGATTTCCTCAAGTCCCTCGATGAGATCGTAGATACCGCCATCCGCGAGGAAGTGGACCTGGTGCTGTTCACCGGGGACGCCTACAAGGACCGCAATCCCGCGCCCACTTTCCAGCGCGAGTGGGGAAGACGCATCATGCGACTGTCGAAGGCGCGTATCCCTACGCTGCTGCTGGTGGGCAATCACGATCTTTCGCCCAGCCTGGGCCGCGCTCACGCCATGGAGGAATACAACACCCTCGAGATCCCCTTTGTGCGGGTGCTGGCCAAGCCCGAATTCTTGGGACCCAAGGATCTATGGGATCTGCCCCTGCAGGTGGTCGCCGTACCCTGGGTGGCGCGCTCGCAGATGCTGGCTTTCGGCGCGGTGGACTCGACCGACAGCGCAGAGATCTATTCGCGTTTAGAAGCCCTATTAGGTGAACAGGTCATGGGTTTCCTGGACCAGGCGGATACCTCCTTACCCATCCTGCTGATGGCGCATGCCTCGGTGCAGGGAGCTCTCTATGGCGGCGAGCGGAGTGTGATGCTGGGCGCCGACCTGGTGCTTTCAGGTTCACTGGTAAAGGACAAACGCTGGGATTATGTCGCCCTCGGGCACATCCATAAAGCCCAGGATGTTAATCAGGGGTATAAGCCGCCCGTGGTTTATTCTGGGTCGATCGAACGCGTCGATTTTGGCGAAGCCCGCGACGACAAGTTTTTCGTTATCGTCCACGTGGAAAAGGAAAAAACAACCTACGAGTGGCGCAAATTAGATGGCGTCCGCACCTTCTTTGACTTCCGCGTGACGCTCGATTCACCAGATGATGTGACCAAGAAGCTTCTGGCTGTCCTGCCTTCCAAGTCCAAGATTAAGGACGCCATCGTGCGCCTGACCATCGATTACCCCCGCGAGCTGGAACCTTTCCTGGACGAGGCTGCCCTCCGTAACGCGGCCTCCGAAACTTTCGAATTCCACCTGGTAAAGCGCCCCCAGGCTGAAGCCCGCATCCGCATCCCTGAAAACCAGGGGGTGGGAGAGCTTTCGGCTTATGAATTACTCGATATCTATTGGAAAAGCGCTCACATAGAGGATGACAACGTAATTGACCTGCTTAATAAACTGGCCAAGGATGTGATCGAAGATATTCCCGTAAAGGACTGACAATGCGCACCTCATCATCGAAGATTTCGCCTTCGCTTGTCCTTGTTTTACTAACCCTCTCTGTCGTCCTCGGCGCCTGTGAGGTCGCCTCAGCCCAGGCGATTCAGCTCACTGTGGACATTGAAAAGGCCACCGCAACAGATGGTCCAGCGCCTACGCGCACGCCTGAACCAATTTTCACTCCGAGCGCGGAGCAGGCCCTGGAGCTTTCCAATCTGGGCTGGATCGCCTTTACCGCCAGCGAAGGCGGGCGCCGCGATGTGTGGCTGATCCGCCCGGACGGGACCGACGAATTCAACCTGACCGGCGAATTGGCCAACACCTTTGCGGAAGCGCCCTCCTGGTCCCCGGATGGCTCGATCATCGCCTTCGACGGCTTACCCGGTTCGGATGTTTCGCGGGACATCTACCTCGTCACGGTTACTGACCGCCCTGAACAATGGCAGCTAACCACGCTGCCTGGCTTCGACTGCTATCCCAGCTTCTCTCCGGATGGAGAATATATCGTATATATGTCTGAGCGCGAGAAGAACCGCGATCTGTTCATTGCGGATATCGAGGGCAATGATGTGCTCCAGCTTACCGACGAGCCGGGATACGACTATGAGCCCAACTGGTCTCCTGATGGTGAGCAGATCGCTTTTGTTTCCCGCCGGGATGGTAATTCTGAGATCTATGTGATGGATGCAGATGGCAGCAATGTGGTGCGCCTCACCGATGATCCCAAGCTGGACTGGCGCCCAATCTGGTCTCCGGATGGCGAATGGATCGTGTTCGAATCCTGGCGGACAGGTGGCGGGGATATCTATATTATGCGGGATGATGGTAGCGACTTGCGCCAATTAACCACCAGCCTGGCCGAAGATGGCCATCCCACCTTTTCTCCAGACGGGCGCTTTATAGTTTTCCACTCCCAGCGCACCGGCAACTATCAGCTCTTCATTCTGAAAGTGGACGACCCCGAAAACCAATGGCACCTGGAGACCGGCAGCGTTCGTTCTTTGCTGCCGGCCTGGTCGCCGGTCACAGAGATCGACGCAGGCGGTTAGCCGCGTTTGCGCGCGAAGGTCAGGTCAACCCCTTTGGCCGCGTCCAGCTTCGGCTGATCAAGCAGATCGAAGTTGGCGTTTATGAAATCCAACACCTGGTTACGTTCGCGCACGGCCTGGATCGAATCCAGGCCTTCGCCTTTGCCCAATAGAAAATCAAACACCAGCACGCCGTTCTTATTCAGCAATTTGTGAAATTGCTGCGCGGTTTCTAACGGTCTATTTAAATGTTCGAAGACCTGGATGCAAAAAATCACATCCATGCGCTCCTGGCTCGCTAGGGCAAAGCCGCTTTCGGGTTCCAATAAGTGTGGTTGCACATTGGGCTGGCCGCGCAGCCGCCAGACGGCGTAGTGGTAGGGTAGCGACGCCAGGTCTGCGAGGTGGAACTGATGGCGGTACGCATCCCTCAGAAATTTAATCCGCAAGCAAGTGCTCTCACCACTGTTCGGAAAACCACCGAACCGCCAGCAAGCTGGCTCAGCGGCAAGCAGGTGGTATATTATTACCATATGTCCATAGAAAATGTGGATGGATGAACATATTATTTATAAGCGGCGGTCACTCAGGAAGAAATTGGTTCATTCTCGCAATAATTGCAGTCGTTGCGTTTATTCTGTTTGCCTATTTGTTTGGCTTAATACCTGATTTTTTTGCCGGAGAGGAATACGACAAGATCCGCTATCCGGCAATATACAATCATATAGATTCTTGGACAACTTATTTCAATGAAAAGGGAAGACCCATTGAAGGCATATATTGGACGTATATGTATGAGGTCTTATCGTACCAGCCTAAAATATTTCATCTTTTTTCGTTACTAATTCATTTCTTTGCTGTTCTACTAACGGCGTTAGCCTTTACCCGCGTTCTAAAAAAGGGTAGTTATTGGACGTGGGAATTCGGGTTTGTTTTTTTGATTTTTTTCTTTAATCCTTTTAGTCTGCATTCAGTGTTCAGAATTTCTTTGGATGCACCAGGGATCGCCCTGATAACGTTCATGGGGAGCGTCCTTTGCTTTCAAAATTATGCGATGAGCCAATTAAGAGGATTTAAATGGCTACTAGCTAGTATCTTCTTGTTTTTCTTGACCATCTTTAATTACGAGGTTGCGGCATTCCTATTTCCTGTTGCACTTCTTCTCAGCTGGCCCTTTATTAACTCTGAGACAAAGGTGAAGTCTAAAAGGATTGCGATAGCTTTGATAACCGGAGGGACGCTTAGTTGCTTCGCTGTTTTGATTCCATTCCAGGTTTACTCTCAACTTCAGCAGACTTCTGGCTTGTCCATAGCGAATCCAGCTATGAGCATGCAAGGTAAACCTTTGTTGCCGTTGATCCAACCTACGGCCTTGATGATATTTAGCTACTTACGAAATATAGGTAATGGGCTTTTCGCCCCTTCTAGTTGGCAATTGATCATTTTACGATCGCTGATCGTGATACCATTTTTTAGTGGACTGATTATTGTCCTAAGGGCTATCGGTAAGAACAAAACACCACTTTTGTGGATAAAACACAAATTCCAAGACCCTAGGGCAATGACTTTTCTGGGCTCCATTTGGATTATTATTTTTGGTTCTCTCCCTTTTGCGTTAATAGGCTACCGGCCGGAAAGCATACGTGCCTACTCGGCTACCATTTTCGGCATACTGGCAATGGGCGCTTTAGTTACCCTTTTCCAAAAGAGGTACAAAATAATCAAAGTAGTTGGGACTTTTATATTGGTTGGATCCATTTTCGTTGGTCTCAGCCAGTATTTCACCCAAGCAAAAGTACTCCAAACCCGGCGCGAATTCTATTACCAGTACTTTATTAATTTCGCAAACACAATACCGGGTTTAAAAGAGCGAACCACCCTAGTTTTTGCAGATCACACAGTTGGCAGTCTATCTGGTTGCCCCGGAATGTTTCAAGTTTTATATCAAACAGAGGAGATTTGGTGTGGCTTTCTCAGCAAGCTAGACTCATTACTTTTAGCAGAACGCTTTTCAGATTCCATTAACTTTCACTACGGCGGCTGGTCTCGTTACGGCAATGAGGTATTAATTGCCCTCGAAGAAAATTATACACCAGTAATCTTAAACCAAGTCACTCAACGTGATGGCTATCTAATTAACTGGTTTGACAATTCTCCAATAAGTACGGACTTTCGAAGGATTACAGATCATGAAGCAGCAACTAACTCACCCATGTACAAGTACCTGATCGAGAATTTCGGGCAATAACCTCAGTCAAACTACCCTCCCGTCGTTATGGTGTACTGCTGCAAATCTGCTGCAGTTGGCATGGAAAACACCTGGTTAGACACTATTTACGTAATCCCCAACTATCGTCCAATACGTGAATAGGGCCGGCCCGCATCCGAATTCCAGGATGCTGGCCTCTCGTGACGTCCCTGCCAGCCTGAGCGCTTTTTCCATAATGCGCACATCTTGCCTGAAGGTCTCTTTGGTAAGTAAGTGCAGCAGCAAGTAGAGCGTTTCGGGGCGCTGCCAGGCCTGCTGGTGTACTGCCGGGTCTTCACTATCCGGGAGGGTGGTTTTCTGGAACTTGATACGATAAGCGTTCTTTAGGAAGTAAATATCTTGCGAACTCCACAGCGGGCGGCCGCCCAAGACCCGCGTCCAATACGCATTGAATCCCTCGAACCAACTGATATCCAGTTGTGCCCGGAAGGCAGTCTGCCAGGTGTGCAGCCTGTTTTTCAAGGGGATCAACATAATGCGATACACACCTTATTTGTGTTCCAGGGCGGCGCGTGGTTCAGCCAGAGAGATAATCTTTTCTATTGGGTATTCCTTATAGATCCTGGCTAGATCCACCTCCAGATTTTCGAAGCCATTGCTTTCAGCGTTGTGTAGAAAATTGGATCGCTCATGTCGAAGCAGAATTATACGGTGAGTTACTCTGCCTGCCATCCACCGCCGTTAATAGAAAATTTGTTCAACATTTGATAGAATCCCGCCACTCGGTATGGATAACCTCGAATCCCTGCTTGCCCACTGGCGCGCTGAGCCGTCTATCGGTGGCAATGTGACCCACTGGCACCAGCAGCCTGCCCGGCCTGGCGCATTTCAGCCCCTGCCCGACAGCATCCACCCTGCCGTAGCGGCTGCCTTTGCCCGACTGGGCTACAGCCAGCTCTACAGCCACCAGGCTGCCGCCTGGGAGCGCCTGCAGGCTGGCGAAAACATCGCCGTGGTCACCGGCACGGCCAGCGGCAAGACGCTTTGCTACAACCTGCCGGTGCTGGATGCTCTACTGCGCGACTCTGCAGCTCGCGCCCTCTATCTCTTCCCCACGAAAGCGCTGGCCTATGACCAGCGCAACGAAATCGAATCCTGGCTGGACGCAATGGAGCAGCGCGCTGCTATTCCGGTCTCCACCTACGACGGCGACACGCCTACCCACCAGCGCAGCGCCATCCGCCGCGGGGCGCGCTTGCTGATCAGCAATCCCGACATGCTGCACCACGGCATCCTGCCCAACCATACCGCCTGGGCTGAGTTCTTCGGCCGCCTGCGTTTTATAGTGATCGACGAGATGCACAGTTACCGCGGCGTATTTGGCTCGCACGTAGCCAATGTGCTGCGCCGCCTGGCGCGCATCCTCAAGTTTTATGGCGCCCGTCCTCTTTTCGTATTGGCTTCGGCCACCATTGCCAACCCGCGCGAACTGGCCGAAGGACTCATCGAACAGCCGGTCATGGTCATCGATGTCGACGGTGCGCCACGCGGGCCGCGCCATTTTCTCATCTACAACCCGCCCGTGGTCAACGCGGAGCTCGGCCTGCGCGCCAGCCTGTTCCAGGAAAGCGTGCGCCTGGCTTCTGATCTGTTAGACCACAACGTGCAGACCATCCTCTTCGGGCGCACACGGCGTATGGTGGAAGTAATGCTTAAGACCCTGCGCGAAAGCAGCCACACCGAGCAGGATGAAGTGCGCGGTTACCGCGGCGGTTACCTCGTGGCCGAACGCCGCGCCATCGAGGCCGGGCTGCGTAGTGGGCAAGTACGCGGTGTGGTGGCTACCACCGCTCTCGAACTGGGCGTGGATATAGGCGGCATGGGCGCCTCCGTATTAGCTGGCTACCCCGGCTCGGTGGCTGCCACCTGGCAGCAAGCCGGCCGCGCCGGCCGCGGCGCTGGCGCTGCGCTCTCCCTGTTGGTCGCCTCTTCCAATCCGCTCGACCAGTTCCTCGCCCGCCATCCGGAATACATCCTGGGCCGCACCCCGGAGCACGCACTGATCAACCCAGACAATCTGATCATCCTGCTCTCCCACCTGCGCTGCGCCGCCTTCGAACTGCCTTTCTCCAAAGGGGAGAACTTCGGGTCGGTCCCCAGCGGCGATGTGGAAGAATTCCTCAAGCTGTTGGCTGAAGGTGGCCAGCTGCATCTCTCCGGAGGCAAATACTTTTGGATGTCGGAGCAACAGCCTGCCCAGGCCGTCAGCCTGCGCGGCGCTGGTTCGGACTCGGTCGTCATCCAGGCTGCCACCGACAAGGGCTGGGCTTTGGTTGGTGAAGTGGACCCCAACGGCGCGCAGCGCTTGGTCCATCCCCAGGCTATCTACATTCACGATGGCGCCACATACTTCGTCGACAAGCTCGACTTGGAAGAGAGTGTCGCCTACCTGCGCCCCATCGAAGCTGACTACTACACTATGCCCCAAACGCGCAGTACGGTCTCCCTGGTGGAGGAAAAGACGCGGGAGCCTGTACCCGCCGGCAGCAAGAATTATGGTGAATTGAACATTACCGAAGAGGTCTATGGGTTCCTCAAGATCCAGTGGTCCGGCAACGAGATGCCCGGAGGCGGCGATCTTGACCTGCCGCCCATGGAGCTCAACACCTTCGGTTATTGGGTAACTATTGAAGAAGCCGCGATCGAGCGATTGCGCCAACGTGGCCTGTGGAGCAATGATCCCAACGAATACGGCTCCCATTGGCCCGCCGTGCGCGATTCCGTGCGCGCCCGGGATAACTACACCTGCCAGGTTTGCGGCGCGGCAGAGAACGGCCGTCCCCACGATGTGCATCATAAGCAGCCGTTCCGCAGTTTCACCTCCGTCAAGGAGGCTAACCGCCTGGAGAACCTGGTCACGCTCTGCTCCAACTGCCATCGCCGCGCCGAGACCATCGTGCGCATCCGCAGCGGACTGGCCGGCCTTTCCTTTATATTGCAGCACCTGGCGCCGCTCTATCTCATGTGTGACCCACGCGACCTTGGTGTCTACTCTGACCCCAAAGCTGATTTTGCCGATGGCATGCCTGTCGTGGTGGTCTTTGACCAAATGGGCAATGCTCTCGGCTTCAGCCAGAAGCTGTTCGAGCTGCATGCCGAGTTAATGCGCAGCGCTTACCAGTTGGTGAACGAATGCGCTTGCCTCGACGGTTGCCCATCTTGTGTCGGCCCTGGCGGCGAACTCGGCCAGGGCAGCAAGCGCGAAACCCTGGCCCTGCTGGAAGAGCTCATCGGGAAGCAGGTTGATCTCTAGATTGAGATTTCTCGCTTATTGATGCTGCCTACCAGTTTGCATGCGATCGCATTCAACCATCCCAGCTATATAATCATCCCATGCCTTCTCTTTCCGACCGACTAAAGGCTCTCGGCTTGCAAATCGGCGTCAGCGACCCGGCGCTCAAGCCGCCGCGCGAAGAACATCCTATCGAATCGGTCGTCGGCGGCCGCCCGCAGCACACCGAGTTCGGGGAAGCCTTCCTGGTAGAGCGTTTCCTTCCCGCCGACGAACTCCACGGCGCGCTGCCGTTGCGCTTTCCGCCTGCGCTGGATAAATTAGCCGCCTGGGCAGCCGACTCCCGGCTGGCTCTGTTGCCGCCAGAGCGCTTCCTGTTCCTCGACACCGAAACCACCGGCGTCTGGGGTTCAGGCACCATGGCCTTCCTGGTGGGCATGGGGCGCTTCGAGCCTGGCGGCTTCCGCCAGACCCAATACTTTTTGCGCGAACCGATCGAAGAGCGCGCCATGCTGGAGGCGCTCAACCACCTCATCGGCCGCGACGACGCCCTGGTCACCTTCAACGGCAAGAGCTTCGATCTTCCCCTGCTCAAGTCCCGCTATCTCACCAATGGCGCCCCGCACCCCTTCGTCTCTCTCCCCCACATCGACCTCCTGCACCTCGCCCGCCGTCTGTGGCGGGACCTGCTGCCCAGCCGGGCGCTGGGCGATCTCGAAGTGAGTCTATTGGGCGTGCTGCGCACCCAACAGGATATCCCCGGGTGGATGATCCCCCAGATGTATATTGACTTCCTGCACACCGGCGACGCTCGACCGCTGGCCAGCGTTTTTTACCATAACAGCATGGATGTGCTCAGCATGGCTTCTCTGCTGGAGCACCTGGCCGCCAAGCTGGCCGCCCCGCTGGACATCGTCGAACACCACAGCGAGCTCTACGCCATCGGCCGCCTGTACGCCGATACCGGTTTCGCTGAAGAGGCTATCGGTGTATTCCAGAGCACGCTTTCGATGGAGTTGCCCGCCGATACCCGTTACCGCCTGGTAGCCAACCTGGCAGTTTTATTCCGCCGCCGTGGGGATTATGAAGCCGCCCTGCAGCTTTGGGAGCAGGCCGCCGCGGATGGGCATGTCTACGCGTATGTGGAGATCGCCAAATATTACGAGCACCGCACCGGAGACTGCACCATCGCTTTGCAATACACCCAGCGTGCCATCAAGCTGGTCGATAAGAAAAAGACACCAGATCTCGACCGCCAGTACTGGCAGCCCCTCCTCGTCCACCGCCTGGCCCGCCTGGAACGCAAACTCTCCCACCGCGCAGTTTAGCCGCATTATCTGCAGGGGGTCATATGGCCGCTGGACTCTTGTTAAAAACAAGAGTATTGTTTTCATATAAACAACCTTTTGTTTCGTTCTAACCGCGCCCGCTATATTCATCTATTTAGAGGGATTAAATGAAAAAACAATACTTAAGCTATTTTGCATTGGTAATCATTCTCGTAGCAAGCCAGGCTTGTAGTGTTGCCAGCGCCACTCCTGGCCCCTCCGAAACAACCCCGTCCGCGATCTCAGAGCCCAGCGCAACAGCTACAACTCTAGTTCCTGAGCCGGTGGTTTCCGGCTATATGGAACTCCTGCAGGCAAAAATGGCCTCCAGCGAGTGGACCCGGGAAGAGGGTCTGGTGACGCTGCTCAAGATGTTCGCTGGGGAGATCAAGGTCAGTGAGGCTGGCCTGGGAATGGGCGTCCTGGCGGCCGAGGGCACCGGCATTATCCATATGGCGACCAGCTACTTGCGCACCGGAACCGATCAAGCCACCAAAGACGAGATCACCCGCTTGCTCAACTTACTGGTTCCCTCCCAGGAAGCCCTCGACCGCTATTCGATTCCTGTGGAGCAAGCCTCCAGCCGCGCACCTGGGCTGGCGGCTCCAGTCAGGCAAGATGAGGAGGATTGCCGCCTTTTATGGTCCCGCGGTTTCCCCGACAGGCGCACGCCGGTCTTCCCTTGCTTCTTTTTTGATGATGTGAGTGTTGCCGGCAACATTTACAAGGTCTATTACCCACTGGCCTGGCACGGGGATGCCAGCCGTGACCCCTTCTATGTGGCTACACTGGAAGCCGCCCAGGATTCGATCACCCTCTTCCAGGCTTATGGCTCAGTTTTTCCGATCTATTTTGTCTTCACCACCCTGGCTGACGAGAGGGATACTGCAGATCTCACAGTGTTAGCCTCCACGGAAACCCGTTTGTTCCTGCCTGCAACTGCGACGGATCCGGTGGAAGCTTGCCCGATCATCATAAACCCTGCCGCACTGGAAGAGGAGATTCCGGTTCCCGGGCAGCCAGGCTATTTCAAGCAGACCATCGCCCACGAGATCTTTCATTGTTTCCAGGCCTGGAACCTGCGCGCCCAGTTTAATGGGCCGGGAGCAGACTCATGGTGGTGGGGGTAGGGTACGGGCGAATATTTCAGCAACCTGGTCTATCCGACGGTGAATGGCGAGCAGGAGGACTTCGCCGAGTCTTTCATTGAATTATCCAAAGTCGAACCCCTGACGAACATGAGTTATGAGAATTTTGCATTCTTCCAGTTCCTGGGGAACCTCATTGGCCCGGATGGGGTGATTGCCATGCTGCGCAGCATGCCGACCGGACCGGGCCGCGCGGCCCAGCTTGCCGCGCTGGCCGCCGTCCCCGGGATGGAGCAGATTTTTGAGGAGTTTGTGCGCTCTGTTTTGGATGGCACACTTACGGATAGCGATGGAACGAGAATGGTCTTTGAACTCGATCCCACTGAGGAATATTTGTTCACTGACATCGCCAACAAGGAATTTTCCAGCCATCCCTTTGTATTTTCCCGCTTTTGGGTCGACTTTGACAGCGAAAAGAGCTTTGCAGTTGAAACGCGCGCGGATGGGGTAGGGCGTTCAGCTTGGCGTGCCAGCGGGTCTATCGGAGGTTGGGGGCCACTCCCGGCTACTGCCGCGGGCGGCTGCGAAGACTTGCCGTATTTCTTGTATGTCATCACCACCACGCCGACGGCCGTGCGCACGGAGGCTGTCGCCACCACCGCGGTCACCGAAGCGCCCTGCGATGAATGCCTGATCGGCAGATGGGAGGCGACCGACGAGAGCATGCTCACTTATATGCAATGGGGTGTCACCACCGGTGGAGATGATGACCCAACGGTGGAGAGCGTTAGCGGGACAATGTTCCTGGAGTTCGAGGTATACGGCACGGGCGCCGGCGGCTACGAGAATTTCAAGGTACATGAGACCGGAGTAGGTGGCAACGAGAGCGCCGAAGTGTTTGTCACCTTTGAAGGCTTCTCGAGCGGGCCGTTTACCGCGGATGGCTCCGAACTGATCGGCTTGAGCGGGAGTACGGATATCCTGGTCACTTTGCAGATTATGTTAAATGGCGCGTCTATCCGCACAAACACCGTCCCATTTCGACAGGAGGACTTCCCGATCGCCTCAGCCCTTCCAACTCGCTACTCTTGTGACGGCGATAACCTGACCACCTGGCCTCCAGCAGAGGGCGCCGAGCCGATCCAGTGGGTCCACATCCGCCCATAGCTTAGCGCTTGCAGCTGAAGGTAGGCCGCGGCTGGCACATGAATGCGTAGTGAAACTCAATACTCCGTGTCACCCTGAGCGAAGCGAAGGGTAACCATTACGATAGTCAAGCTAGTGTAGTTTGATGGAAAAAGTATTCCCTATTTCTGCGGTTCTAGCACCGCATATAGCTCCCCTAACGCCGCCTGGCCCACTTCGCCCTGCAAGCAGGCCAGTACCTCGCGCGCCGCTCCGCTCGGCTCCTCAGCAGCCAGGGCCAGCACCGGCAGCTCGATCCCGGTCTCGATCGCCAGTACGCTCTCATTGACCCAGGCAGCCGGCAGGATGCCCGCGGCGGCCGGGTCGGCAGCCACGGCTGCCAGTAATTTCTCTGGGTTAGTGACCAGGTGCGCCGAGCCAGCCACCGGGCTGCCTAACAGCATCTCAGTCTCAAAAGCGCGACGGGTTTCATCGCTGTCCGATCCGACCCACAAGTTCACTGCCAATTCTTCACCGCCCAGCGCGCCCCAATCCTGCACGCGCCCGCTGAACAAGTCGGCGATGTAAGCCCGGCTTAGTTTCATCTTATTGCTGGGATGAAGGATCACCACGACCCGTTCCACTGCCAGATGGCCGGCGAAGCCCGCTTGCTGTTCTGGTTCGCCCAGCTGAACGAAAAAGTCGATCTCGGTCAGGTCCACCACGCTGGGGTGGCGCATTTCTATGATCGCTGTCAGGTTGTCGAACTCCTGCATGCACGCCGCCACCGCCGCCCTAACCGGATGGGCAGACGGGCTAAGAACGATCCGCAGGGTAGGCCTCTCGTCTGCTTGTGGGCTGCACGCGCCTGCCAGGAAAAGCAATAGTGGTATTGCTAACTTGCTTAGTTTCATCCCAGCCAGCCTAAGTACCCAACGGTAAAACCTGCCACCAGGCAATAAACGGCGAAGGGGAAGAGGGAATGCCGCGCTAAATAATTCAGCAGCCAGCGAATGCTTAAATAGCCAACAACAGTGGAGACGAGAAAACCTGTCACCAGGGGCAGCAGTAACTCGCTGGCCTCCGGCAGGCTGCCCAGGTCGAGCAGGGCCACCACCGCCGCCGCGGGCATCACCGGCACCGCCATCAGAAAGGCGAAGCGGGCTGCATCCGGACGGGTGAAATTGCGCGTCAGTCCACCGGCCAGGGTGGCGGCCGAGCGTGAGACGGCTGGCAGCAATGCCAATGCCTGGAACATTCCGATCCACAGGGCGTCTTTTCCGGATGCCTCCTTTATTTCCCGCACCCGGCGGCCTACTAGCTCCGCCAGGGACAGCAGCAAGGCATTGGTCACCAGGAATATACCGGTGAGGAACAATCCGCTCACCTCGCCAGTCAGACTGTCCTTGATCAGCCAGCCAGCGATCACGGCCGGCACGCTGGCCAGTAACAGCAGCCAACCCAACCGGGCTTGCCCGCCTGGCCGGCCGCGCAACCCGCCGGCCATATCCAGGCCGATGGCCGCCACGTCTTTCCAATAATAGATCAGGATGGCAACCCAGGTGCCCAATTGCACCAGGACATCGAAGATAAAAGCGGCTTGCGCGTCTTGCACGATCCCTAAGAAATCTCGTGCCAGCAGAAGGTGGCCCGAGCTAGAGATCGGCAGGAACTCGGTGACACCTTGGATTATGCCTAGTAGGGCGGCTTCAAACAAGTTCATAGCAGCAGTGTCGGCAGCAATCTTACTCCACCGGCGCGCCCGGCTCCAGCAGGTTGGCTGGCTTCAGATTCAACCCGGCCGCGAACTTGTCAAATTCGCCGCGCAGCACAGCCGCCCGTAAGTCCTTGGCTAGTTGGACCAGCGTGTGCACATTGTGTATCGATAACAGTGTGGCGGCCAGCATCTCCTTGGCCTGGATGATGTGGCGCAAATAAGCCCGGCTGAATGTGCCACACGTGTAGCAGCCGCAATCTTCATCAATTGGGGCGCTGTCTCGGCTGAACTCCACATTCTTAAGATTGAGACGGGTGCCCGAACGCAGGAACACCGCGTTGTTGCGCCCCAAGCGGGTGGGCAGCACACAGTCAAACAGGTCCACCCCGCGGCGCACGCCCTCCACCAGGTCTTCCGGTGTACCCACCCCCATTAAATAACGCGGCTTATCCTCCGGCAGGCTGGCGTCCACGATCTCCAGGATGCGTTGCATCTCTTGCCTGCTTTCCCCCACGGAAAGGCCGCCGATAGCATGCCCCTCGAAACCTAGCGACGCGATGAATTCAGCGGATTGCTGGCGTAGTTCGGGGAAGACTCCTCCCTGCACAATACCGAACAGTGCCTGGTCAAGGCGCGTCTTAGCTTGCAGGCAGCGCTGCGCCCAGGCATGCGTGCGCGCCACCGCCAACTGGTTGTAGCCCAGATCGTGCGGTTCGGCGCACTCGTCAAAGGCCATGATGATATCGGCGCCAAGGTTTTCCTGGATCGCTATGGCTTTTTCCGGAGTGAAACGGTGAGTCGAGCCGTCCAAATGGCTGCGGAAAGTGACCCCATCCCCATCTACTTCGCGCCGCGCCACCAGCGAGAATACCTGGAAGCCGCCCGAATCGGTCAGAATCGGCTTGGGCCATTGCATAAATGTGTGTAGCCCGCCCAACTCTGCCACCAGTTCGTCACCCGGCCGCAAATACAAGTGGTAAGTGTTGGCCAACACCAGGCTGGCGCCCAGTTCGTCCAACTGCGCCGGACTGATAGCCTTGACCGTGGCCTGTGTGCCTACCGGGGCGAAAACTGGAGTTTTCAACTCTCCATGCGGAGTCTTGAAGCGGCCGGCCCGGGCGCGGCCATTTTGCCCCTCGAGTTGAAAGTGAAAGGGATGCGCCATCGCTTAATGCAGCGGCCAGAAAAAGGGAATGGCGATGATGGATACAAGCATGATCAGCACTGTCAGAGGCAGGCCAACCTTCGTGTAATCAAGAAAGCGGTACCCACCGGGACCCATGATCAGCAGGTTAGCCGCATGGCTGATGGGGCTCAGGAATGGTGTAGCTGCGCCCATGGCCACGATCAGCAATAAGGCCTGCGGCGAAGCCTGCAATACTGACGTAGACCCAAGCAAGATGCTGGGCACCAGTACGGCCACAATGGGCGGCGGGATGACCTGCGATAACAAATTGCTCACCAGGAACAGCACAGCTAACAGCGCGGTGACGTCCCAGCCGCCCGCTTGGGCAAAGATCTGCTCGCCTATGAAGTCCGCTGTTCCACTGTTTTGCAGGGCGATGCCTAGCGGCAGCATGCCGGCGATCAGGAACACCACCGGCCATTGGATCGATTTCTGGGCTTCCTCCATGTTTAGGCAGCGCGTCAGCACCATGGCCGCTGCGCCGCTAATCGCCGCGATCTCGATCGGCGCTGCGCCTAGCCCCACCGCGGCTACCATACCGGCCATGATCAGTGTGGCCAGCAGAGCCTTCTCGCGTTTAGGCGCGTCCTGTAATTCGTGCGAGAGCACCAGGAAGTTGCCTTCCTCGGCCAGTATCTTTATGCGGTTGCGATCCCCATAGATCAAGACCGAATCGCCATGCCGTAGCGGCATCTCTCTCAGGTTGGATCGGTAGGCGCGTCCGCCGCGCCAGATGGCCAGCACGCTCAGCCCAAATTTCTCGCGGAACTGCAGGTCGCGTAACGTCTTGCCGTCGATCTTGGAATGGGGAGAGATCACTGCTTCCACCAGCCCCACCTCTTCTGTCTCCAGGTCGCCAAGTTCAGCGATCTTGTCTTCCATTAACTGCAGGTCCTGCATGGCCCGCAACATGTCCACGTCCTCGACTTTGCCCTCTACCACCAGTTGGTCGCCAGCCCGCAAGCGCTCCTTGGGCTTGGGCATCAGCCGCGTTTTGCCATTGCGGATAATGCCCAACACAGAAAGACCAAAAGCTTCCCCCAGTTCGCTTTGTGCCAGGGTCTTTCCCACCAGATTCGATTCCACCGGGACGGCCAGCAATAGCAGGCGCTCTTCCAGCTGGTACACCTTCACCGCGTCCTGACGCCCCGGCACGAACTTTTCGGAGGCGGCTAGTTTGTCCAGGTTCTCTCGGCTGGCCTGCACCAACAAGCGGTCGCCTTCCTGGATGGCGATATCTTGCAGGTTGGTGCGCATAGGGCGCTCGTTGCGCCAGATGGCCAGCACATTGGCTTTGTACTTGTTACGGAAGTCGGCGTGAAACAAACTGAACCCGATCAGCTCAGATTTCTTTGGGATTGTGATTTCTAGCAGGGAGATCTGCTTCGAGACCAGGTTTTTCACATTTAACAATACGCCTTCATCGTCCGGGCTATCGTTTTTTTCCAGGGTGAGGTGGTGGCCGGAGATGAGTTCTTCCAGCCAGTCTGCCTTGCCCAGCACGAGTAGGCGGTCTCCGCCATGCAGCATGGTGTTGGCTGTCGGTGCATATCTTGTCTTTCCACCGCGCTGGATGCTTATCACGTTTAGCTTTAGCGCACTCCCCAGGCGGCTCTCGCCCAGGCGTTTGCCGGCTAGCACGCTGTCCGCGGGCAGTTGCAGGCTGAATAACCGGTCGTCGAGTTCGAACAGCTTGCCCGGATCCTGGTTGCCGCGCCGTAGTTCAGCCGCCAGGTCGCGCTGCGGCAGCAGTCGCCGGCCGAGAAACACCATAAAGGCGATCCCGGCCAGCGTGACCGGCAGCCCGGCATACAAGAAATCGAAAAATTGGAACTGCTGTCCGGTGAATTCTTGCAGGGCGTTGCTTACCAGGATATTGGGAGGAGTGCTGATCAGTGTGTTGACCCCGCCCAGCAGGGCTCCAAAAGCAAGCGGGATCAGTAATTTCGATGGCAGGAATTTTCTTTTGCGCGCCACGTAAGTGATCACGGGCAGGAACATGGCCACGATCACGGTGCTGCTCATAAAGGCCGACAGGCTGGCAGTTACCAGCATCAGGATGGCAATGAACCCGCCTTCCCCCTGGCCGCTAACCCGCAGCATGCTTCGCCCGATCAGGTTGGCAACTCCCGTACGTGTTAATCCAGCTCCCAGGATGAACATAGCCCACACGGTGATCACCGCTGGGTTGCTGAAACCGGATAGGGCTTCTGCTGGGCTTACCAGGCTGGTAAACGCCAGGCTGAGCAGGACCAGCAAGGCGATCAGGTCTGCCCGCAGTCTTTCGAAGGCGAGCAGGAACACAGCCACCCCTAAAATACCCAGGGTTAGCGCGATTTCCGTGGTCATAAGATTTTTTTATGAGGAAAAGGCGGGCCGAAATGCATCTTTCCGGATTATACCGTTGGGGCTATCCGAGGGCTCCATCTGAGAACATGAAAGATGTTCGGCAATCCTGACCCTCCTACCCCCGAATGTTATAATCCCTCTTTGCCCTTATCCCTTCCCTTTGGAGACCATCTGAATGAAAGCATCTCAGGTCCACGCTCAAATAGAAAAATACCTGCCTCCGGGCAGCGAGCCAATCGTAGTGGACTTGGAAGGCTCTCACGGCGCTTATTTGCGCGATGCGCTTACTGGCAAAGAGTACATTGATTTTTTCACTTATTTCGCTTCCGCGCCGGTGGGGCATAACCACCCTAAGATGCACGACTCGGCCTTCATTGAGAAGCTGCTCAGCGCCGCCATCTCTAAACCCTCTTCCTCCGATTTTTACACGATCTACATGGCCGAATTCGTGGAAACCTTCGCCCGTTTGGCTATGCCAGCTGATATGAAGCACCTCTTCCTCATCGGCGGCGGAGCGCTGGCCGTGGAGAATGCCCTCAAAGTCGCTTTCGACTGGAAAGTGCGCCGCAACTTTGCTCGGCTCAGCCAGCCGTCCGCGGATGGCAGCTTGCATCGTATCGACGGTCTGGGCGGCCGGGTCATCCATTTCCGCGAGGCCTTCCATGGCCGCTCCGGCTACACCATGTCCATGACCAACACGGAAGATGCCCGCAAATATCTGTATTTCCCCAAGTTTGACTGGCCGCGGGTCATCAACCCCAAGCTGCGCTTCCCGCTGACCGCCGAGGTGCTGGCCGATGTGAAACGCGTCGAGGAGATCGCCATCGCCCAGATCATGGCCGCCGTGCAGCAATATCCGGGCGATATCGCTGCCTTAATCATCGAACCTATCCAGGGCGAGGGCGGTGACAACCATTTCCGCCCCGAATTTTTTGCCGAGTTACGCCGCCTGGCAGACCAGCATGAATTCCTTTTCATTGTTGACGAGATCCAGAGCGGCATGGGCATTACCGGCAAGATGTGGGCGTCCGAGCATATGGGGGTCCAGCCGGACATCATTGTCTTTGGAAAGAAAGCCCAGGTGTGCGGCATCATTGTAGGGTCGCGCATCGATGGCGTCGAAGCCAATGTCTTCCAAGAAGAGAGCCGCATCAATTCCACCTGGGGAGGGGATGTCACCGATATGGTGCGCTCCACGCGCTTCTTGGAGATCATGCATGAAGAGAAGCTGCTGGTTCACACCGCCGCCATGGGCGAGAAGCTGATGGCTGGCCTGCAAAGCGCCGCCGATTCATCCAAAGGTGTGATTACCAACGTGCGCGGCCGTGGCATGATGGTGGCCTTCGATGTCCCCGATAAAGCCGCCCGCGATGCCATGATCGACCGCATGAAAGACAATGGTCTGTATGCCCTCAAGTCCGGCAACCGCTCCATCCGCTTCCGCGGCATGCTGGATACGCCCGCCGACATTATCGACAAAGCCGTTAAGATCGTTGAACAAAGTCTGCCAAGCCAATAGAAGGGTTACTATCCTAAGGGGGATCGCCTGCCATGCTGCCTGATTTCAGAGTCCGCCAACGCGATTACCTGCTCGAGATCGCCCGCGCCATCACCCAGGAGCTTGACCTGGATGCGGTGCTGGCGCGCATCCTCCACCACGCCGCCGACCTACTGGCCGGGCAGGCCGGCCTGGTGGCTTTGCGCGGAGACGGTGGCGGCTGGACAGTGGCCGCCTTCCATGGCATCCCCAAGCCTCTTATTCGCTACCTGGATCCTTTGTTGGCTGAAGTGCCCGATTACGAAGAAGCCGCCCGTTTCGAGATCCCCGAGGTCAACCGCCTCCTGCAGCACCTAGCACAGGAAGTAAGCTTGGGTTTGCTGACCGGCGTTGGCCTGCCGCTGATCGTGCAGCAACGCGTCCTGGGCGTGCTCTTCATCTTTCGCAATTACCAAGGCGTCTTCTCACGTGAGGACCGCATGCTGCTGCAAAGCTTCGCTGACCAGGCGGCCATCGCCGTGCATAACGCCCAGCTTTACGACCAGACTAGCAGTCAGGCTCATCGCCTGGATGCCATCCTCGATTCGGTGGCCGATGGCATCCTCATCCTCTTTCCCAATAAGAGTATTGAGCGCTGTAATCCGGCTTTTGCCCGCTTGCTCGGCCGCCCTGGCAGCCAGATCATAGGTAGCAAACATAGTGAGATGATTCGCTGGAAAGAGATCTTGCACGGGCCTACTCTGGAACAAGCCGAAGCTGGCGGTTGGCCGCTTACTCCTACGGCTACGCTCTACGTGGAAGGCGATCTGCTGCGCCCAGATGGCGGCGTGGTGGCGGTCGGTGTCACCTATGCGCCCCTGCTTAACCAGGAAGGTCAGTTGCTCAATATCATCGCCTCAGTGCGAGACGTTAGCCATTTTCGCCAGGCTGAAGAAATGCAAAGCACTTTTATTTCTGTGATAAGCCACGAGCTTAAGACCCCTGTTGCCCTGATCAAGGGCTATGTTGGCACCCTGCGCCGCCCAGACGTGCGTTGGGATACCAAAGTCGTCCAGGACAGCCTGACGGTCATTGAAGAGGAAGCTGACCACCTGGCCGAACTGATCGAGAATTTGCTGGATGCCTCCCGCCTAGAGGCAGGCGCTTTGGCGCTTAACTCAGCAGACCTCTCCCTGCCGCGTCTGGCGGAACGTCTTGTTGAGCGCTTTCGTACCCAGACCAACAAGCACCAATTCATTCTGGACTTCCCTCAGGACTTTCCGGTCATCCTGGCCGACGAGCAGCGCATCAGCCAAGTGCTCCTCAATCTCCTTTCGAATTCAGTCAAGTACTCACCGCAGGGAGGGCTCATCCTCATCGGCGGGCAGGTGCGCCCCGAACATGTCGTGGTCTGCGTGGAGGACCAGGGCCCCGGCATCCCTCCTGGAGACGCCCCACATATCTTCGATCGTTTCTACCGCGCCGGCGAGACCGCCCGCAGCATCAAAGGCGCCGGTCTCGGTTTGTATCTCACCCGAGCTATCCTCGAAGCCCACGGCGGCTCGATCTGGGTAGACTCGCATTATGCCGATGGCGCCCGCATTTGCTTTTCGTTGCCGCGTTCCACTAACCCATGATCACATTGAGAGAGAGTTATGCCTAAGACACAAGTCCAATGCCCAAATTGCCGCCAACCCGTCATGGCCGATATCGATCAACTTTTCGATGCCGGCGCTGACCCACAAGCCAAACAGCGCCTGCTGAGCGGTCAGGCCAACGTCATCCGTTGTCCAAGCTGCGGTTATCAGGGCGCCTTGGCCACCCCCATTATTTATCACGACCCGGCCAAGGAATTATTGCTCACCTATTTCCCGCATGAGTTGAATGTGCCGGTAATGGATCAGGAACGGCGCATCGCTCCCCTACTTAATCGCGTCGTCAACAGTCTCAAGCAGGAGCAGCGCAAAGGCTATCTGCTCAAACCTCAGCAGATGTTCACACTGCAAAGCCTGGTCGAGAAAGTGTTGGAAGGCGAAGGGGTCACTAAAGAGATGTTGGACGCCCAGAAAAAACGGGTGGAACTCCTGCAGCGTTTACTGACCGCTTCGGAGGAAAGTCTGCCGGAGATGGTGACCCAGGAATCGGAAACCATCGACTCGGAATTCTTCACCTTGTTGAGCCGCATGCTGGAAGCTGGCCTGTCTGCAAGTGATGAAGCCAATTCCACCAGGCTCGGCAAGATCCAGGAAGCCTTGCTCCAGCACACCGAGTTGGGCAAGCAGATCAAACAGCAGGCGGATGAGATCGAGGCTGCCCGCCATAGCTTGGAAGCCGCGGGCAAAGAGCTCACTCGGGAGAAATTGCTGGATTTATTGATTGAAGCCATTGGCAAAGATATTCGCCTCAATGCGCTGGCCAGCATGGCTCGCCCCGGTCTGGACTATGTGTTCTTCCAGACCCTCAGTGAACGTATTGACAAGGCGCAAGGCGATGAAAAAGAAAAACTGGGTAAGCTGCGCACTGATCTGCTTGAGATCACCAAACAGATCGATGAACAATTGCAAGCCCACCTGCAGCAAGCCCGGCGTAACCTTGAAGCCCTGTTAGACGCCGAGAATTCCAGCGATCTGCTCCAGCAGAACCCCGGCGTGCTCGACGACTACTTAATGCAGGTGCTTAACCAGGCCTTGGCCGAATCAGAAGAGAAAAAAGATACCACCCGCCGCCAGAAGCTGGAAACCCTTGTGCAAGTGATCCAGCAATTGATCACGCCTGGGTACAATCCGCAGCTGCTCAATGAATTGTTGGAAGCGCCTAATGACGATGCTCGCAAGCAGGTGGTCGCGGCGCACAAAGATGAGATCACCCCCCAATTTGTCGAAAGCCTTTCGACTATGATGCTGCAATTGCAGGACGGCAAGGATCAGGAACTCTCCGAAAAAGTACGCGCCGCCTACCGCCTGGCCTTACGCGTTTCCATGGAAAAGGGTATTCAATCCCCGACTGTTGAAAAATGATCCTTCTAACTTGCTAGCTTGCTGTCTACTATGAGCTGCTCCCCACCTTGGGGTTCTCCAGCCGTAGCCCATGCCCGCGCACGGTGACTACATAGTCATGCCCCTTGTCTGCCTCGCCTAGACGGTCGCGTAAGCGGCGCACCAGGGCATCCATCGCCTGGTCGGAGATCCCGTAGGATTGCTCCTCCCCCCAGACCGCTTTCACCATTTCCTCGCGCGGCACCACCAGGCCATCCCGCTGGTAAAGCAGGTCCAGCATGGTGAACTGCGCCACCGAGAGCGGCGGGTCCACTTCCTTCTCCTTTACCCACACACGCCGTGAGCGCTTGTCCATGCGCAAACGGCGCGGTTCGAGGCCGCTCTCGATTGGCGGGTCGAACTCAAGCGGCAAAGTGGCATCGGAGCTTACAAAGGCGAACTTCTGCGCCAGCGCGATCTGGATAATATCTCCGTCACTGAGCGGCACACTCCCCTTGATTTGCGCGCCGTTGTGATGGGTGCCGTTCTTGCTCCCCAGGTCCTCCAGCACGATCCCCTCCGGGCCGGGCCGCACCTGCGCATGCTGCCGGGAGATCTTGCGGTCGGGGATGACGATATCGCATTCTTCACCCCGGCCGATGGTCAGCGGCCCGTGCACCACCCAGCGCTCTCCATTCAATGGCCCACTTTGTGCCAGGAGTACCGGAAAAGATTCACTGCTGCGCTGCATTTTTTCTTCCACAGGTATAATACCTCAATCAGCGCAAGGCCTATCAGCGGCTAAGCGCATCACCTTAATCATACGCCCAGATTCGCGGCTATCAACGGTTATTTTGTTGCCATGCTCGGAGAGAAGAGACCCGCATGCCATTAGAGGCAGACGCACTTTTACGCGAACGATACCAGATCAAGCAATTCATTAGCCGCGGTGGCATGGGCCACATCTACCTGGCCGATGACCTGCGCCTGGAAGGGCGCTTATGCGCGGTCAAAGAAGTGCGCCTCGACCCCTCGCTGTCCAAGGAAACGCTGGACCAGACCCGCGCCCAGTTCTTGCGCGAAGCCACCGTGCTGGCCAGGCTGGATCATCCAAACCTTCCTAAAGTCTCCGACTTCTTTTCCGAGGAACACAGCGATTACCTGGTGATGGATTATGTGCCAGGGGACGATTTGCGTTCCCTGATGCTTGAAGCGCGCCAGCGCGGCGAGTTCCTGCTCGAGGAAGAAGTGCTTGCCTGGGCCAGCCAGATTGCCAATGCGCTCAATTATCTACACAGCCAGGAACCACCCATTTTGCACCGCGACATCAAACCCAGCAATATTAAGTTGACCCCTAATGGGCTGGTAAAACTGGTCGACTTTGGCTTGGTAAAGATCCTGGCCGCCGAGGAAGATACTGTGACCATCGTGCAGGGACGCGGCACTGCCCTCTACACCCCATTGGAACAATACGGCGGAGACACCGGCCACACCGACGTGCGCAGCGACGTGTATGCTTTTGGCGCAACGCTCTATCATTTGCTGGCAAACACCGCGCCGGTCGAGGCGCGCGAGAGATTCTTAAGCCCCGACGCAATGCCCTCCATGCGCGATCTGAACGCGGAAATCAGCCCGCGCACCGAGCGTGCCGTAAGCTGGGCTATGAGCCTGCACCCTGAAGAGCGCCCGCAAAATATCCAGGCCTTACAGCAGGCGCTGCTCGGCCAACTGGAGCCGCAAACGCGCCTCAATGGCCGCCTGCCGCGCCCCACGCTGGCGGATATCATGGCTTCGCGCACAGAACGCGCCTTGCTTTGGTTTGCCGGGACTTTGCTTTTTGTTAGCTTTATTGCTGCGGTAGGTCGTTAACCGGCGGCTTCGCTCGTCGTTTCCCCATCGATTCACGCCAAACCCAGCCTGCCAACCAACCTAAACCAGCGCCAGCCAGCGCAGATAGCACCACTCCCCAGGTTCCGCCATTGGCTAATAAAGCCTGGCTTCCTGGCAGGTCGAAGGACAGGTAGCTACCCACAGCCAAGCCTCCTATCAAGGTGGTCAGACCCCAGCGCACTGCCCAACGCTTGCGGTCCAACCTGCTGCCCGCTTGGTACGCAAAGTATCCCGCCAGTGCTGAGACCAGCGTCGAAAGGAACCATTCCACCACGCCGGCGCGAACAGGTTCTGGTTCCGGCTCCACGAAAACCGTGCCTTGGGTAGGCTGGACCGCGGCTGTGGCCGAAAGTTCAGCCTGGGCGGTCTGGGTTGCCTGCAGAGCCAGGCCTTCCGGGTTGATCCCGATCACATCAAAGCGCAAGGTCGCCGACCTGGCTGCGGGGTCTCCGCTGCTGGCGATGATATCCAGGATGCCCTCTTCCTCAATCGAGTAGCTGCCGGCAGCCAACCCTTGCCTTGTCGTGGCGCTGATCTGTCGAGTCAGGGTCGTTCCCTCGGTCACGATGCTGATATTAAAGGTCACTGGGGTGTTGTCTGGAACGATATTGCCGTTGTGGTCCAGGATGGGGCCAGTTTGCATGCTAAGTAGATCGCCTGCCCGATATACCGGGGTTGCTGTGGGTGCAAGCGTAACTTGCACCTCAGGCGCCACCGTTTGGCTGGCTATGGCTTCCTCAATAGAGAGAGAAAAGATGCGCTCCACGCGCATCGGGATTGTTTGTGTTTCATCTGGGGAGGTTGCTTCAATAAGGTCGTAGCCAATGCCTTCGATGGATACTGGGGAATCTCCCGGTGCGCTGATTTCCTGGAAAAGCAAGCGAGCTGCTACTTGGGCCACTCCCTGCCCCTTGGTATACAACGCATAATACGCTGTGATCTTGGTGATGTCGGTAGCATCCAGGTAGTAAGGTGCGTTCATCGCAAACACGATAACCTTCTTGTTCTGTATCAGGTCGGGCCGTTCGGAGAGTAAGCGCCTTAAAGCCGCCGTTTCTGGGCGGTTGCTTTGTTTGCCAAGAGCGAATACGACCCATTCGGCGCGTTGCAAGGCTCCACTGATGCTGTCCTCGCCTACCGGCCATGTTTCATCCAGTGTGCGAGTTAGCTGCGCAAAAGTGAACGAGGTTAGGTTAGGCGCTGAGATCTGGTTGCCGGCTTGCGGCCCGTAAAGGGCCAGGGCGGCGTCCTCCAGCGCCATGACATCCAGCGAGTCCTGCGTTTCGCATTGACTGCATTGCCTCGCTTCGATCCGGTCTGTAAAGAAAACGACTTGCTCAAACCGTCCGGGTGGTGCGGGCAGGAGATTGTCCAATTCTTCAACACTGGGACTCAGCAGGGTGGCCGCCAGGCGGCCCACTTCAAAGATCAGGCCATTGTTTTGCCCGAGCGCGGCAGCCGCATCGCTCGCCGGGTTTACGTTCCTGAATGTAAAGGATGGGTAGAGCTTGAATTTAAGGGCCAGGATCCTGGTCACTGATTCATCCACCCGTTGGGCGAAGGCTTGGTCTTCTCGATATTTTTGCGCAAAGAACTGCGCGGTTTTCCGGATGCTGGCATACGCGTCGGCGTCGTTGTTGGCCAGGAAGTTGCCCAGGTACAGCAGATCGTTTCCAGCTAGGAATGCGTCCCGAGCTACCAGCGGGGAATTGAAGACCTGCTCCGAGGGATCGTAGTTGCGCCGCACTGCCCGCGTCCCCAGGTTATCGCTCACGATCACCCCGCCGTTGGCGCGCCACTGCGCAAATTGGGGCAGAGCCATCAATTGGGAGAACGCCTGGAAGTCGAAACTGATCGGGCGGGTAGTGGCCCGGATGTTGCCCTGGAAACCCTGGTACCGAATGTGGGCCAGCAGCATGCCGTCTGCCGTGGCCGCCGCGCTGGGAGCATCTCCGGTGACGCTGAAAAATGGCGGCAGTTCGATTTGGGTGAGCTGGGTCAAAGATTTGCGCACGGTGGGCACTTCATCCTCCGCCGGGCGGTCCGTGCTCCCATAACCTGGCAGGTGTTTGGCGATTACCGCCACACGGTTGTCGCTGCCGCTATGCACCCCGCCAATGAAGGCCTGCCCCATTTGCCCGACCCAAAACGGGTCCCCGCCGAAGCTGCGCGCTCCCAGGTCTTCCAGGCTTTGCGGGTTGGGGCTATCCAGCACATCCAATGAGGGGCCTAGAAGCAGGTTGACACCTACGGCTGCAAGTTCAGAACCAAGCAGTTCACCGGCTTGGTGGGCAAACTGCGGCTGCCAGGTGGCGCCGATGGCCATGGCGCTCGGTAGCGGGCTCAGCCCTTCAAGGATCTGGTCATTGGGGTAGCCGTCCCCTTCCTGCAACAAGCCGATGAGCAGCGGGATGTAGGTGGGCGTGTAGATTTCGCCGCTGAGCGCGTCCTGGCGCTCGTTAGCCGAGGAGGCTGTTTCGGCCTCCTGTAGGGCGTTGGTCAGGGAGGTCAGGCCGGCGATGGTGCCCGGTGCATCCAAAAAGTTGTCCATATCCTGGCGCAGGATCACGCCGCCAACGTGATAGTTGGCAACCAAGTCGTAGATCTGGTTTTCCTGGGCAGCATAGGCGCCGCTGAAGGTGACCAAAAACAACTGCCCCACGCGTTCTTCGGGGGTCAGGTCTTCGAGTAGATTGAGGGCTTTGGCGAGGGGGGTGCTTCCTTGCATGGGTGGGGCGGCTTGGCCGCTGGTCGACCCCAGGCCCAGGTGTGTCAGCAACAGGAGGAGTACCAGCCAGGCCCGCCAGGCTGGATTATTCTTGCGAACCCTTTTTGAAAAAATAACGGACATTGAGTTTATTCACCATTGGCTAAGTTCTTGAGCCTGACCCCGTGCTCTGGGCTCAATCCGCGATTATAGCACGGGCGCTTGGAGCTCTTATGGCATAATCGCCCGCATGAAGCTGAGCATCATCATCCCGGTGTTTAATGAAGAAGCCACAGTATCCGAGATCATCGCCCGCGTGCTGGCCGTAGACCTGGCAGACGAGGTCATCCTAGTCGACGATGGTTCCATCGATGACACTGCCGCCATGTTGGCAAAGGTTCAGTCGGAAAAAGTGCAGGTGATCACACATCCCCACAATCTCGGCAAAGGGGCGGCTGTGCGCAGCGGCATCCAGGCTGCGCATGGCGAGCTGATCCTGATCCAGGACGGCGACTTGGAATACGACCCGCGCGACATCCCTGCTCTGCTCAAACCCATCCATGAAGGCATTGCGGATGTGGTGTACGGCTCGCGCTTCCTGGGCGGGCCGCGACGCCCCACTATGTATTGGCATATGGTGGCCAATAAGCTGCTTACCTTCTTTACGAATATCCTTTACAACAACATCCTTACAGATATGGAAACGGGCTACAAGCTGTTCCGCCGCGAGATCCTGACCGACATTCGCATCCGCTCCAACAGCTTCGATTTTGAGCCAGAGATTACGGCCAAACTACTCAAACGCCGCGCACGCATCTACGAAGTGCCCATCTCCTTCAACCCCCGGGACTATGCCGACGGGAAGAAGATCGGCCTAAAAGACGCCTTCGCAGCACTCTGGGCATTGCTCAAGTTCCGGTTTGTGGATTAATGTAGTTAAAACAATACATTTGTCCTTGCTAGGTAGCAGGAAGTGTATTACTCTAGATTAGAGTAATACACTTGAGGGGAATTGAAAACAAAGACAAACTTTCCAGGAAAATAAAAAAAGACTAAAGATTATGAAATGATGGACTTTCATTGGTGCCTTGTGTATTTATCCACGCTTGTGATAAAAAATGTTGTCAAGTTGCAACAACATTTCCCAGCCCTGGCCCCCATGTCGTTATTATTACAACTTACAAGTTGTTGTTGCCCAGACGCCTAAATCCCAGGCCCCAACAACAGCTTTCTCCGAGCGAAATCGGCTATGAACTATAATGCTCGCCAATTTGAGAGGAGCGCTATGTCAAACGTACACGCCTCCACCCACCCGCTGGTGCTGCACAAAATGACCATCCTGCGCGACAAGCACACCGAGCCGCGCAAATTCCGCGAACTGGTCAGCGAGATCAGCGCCCTGCTTACCTACGAAGCTACGGCCGACCTGGAGACGGAAACCCGGGAAGTCCAAACCCCCATGGGCAAGGCGGCTGGCAGCGCTACCCGGGACAATATTGGCCTGGTGCCCATCCTGCGGGCCGGCCTGGGCATGGTAGACGGCGTTTGGGACCTGCTGCCCGACGCCCAGGTCTGGCACATAGGTCTATACCGCGATGAGAAGACCCTCCAGCCCGTGCAGTATTACAACAAGCTGCCCACCCTGCCCACTGTTGGTGCCTGCCTGGTGCTGGACCCCATGTTGGCCACCGGCGGGTCAGCCGTGGCCACGGTAGGCATTCTCAAGGCATGGGGCGTTAAACGCATCAAGTACATGGGCATCATCGGCGCCCCAGAGGGCATTGAG
>JBBDXQ010000101.1:0-12905 GCA_040902265.1 Anaerolineales bacterium | reverse complement strand
TGTTTTGGTGTCCAAAGCCGTGGGCAGGCAGCCCGGCCGTGCGCAGCTGCATGTGAGCACGCGCACGCCCACGGTTTCGACCTTGTCCGCTGAATGGGCTGGTGAAGTAGCCCAAACGCCTGGCTTCGCCAATGTGGCCTGGGATACCCAAATGGATGCCGAGGTCACTACCCTGGATGAACTGATTGCTCAGTTCGGCTTGCCGGTTTTTTGCAAGATCGATGTGGAAGGCTCGGAGCCGGACGCGCTATTCGGCTTGAACCAACCCATCGCGGCTCTCTCTCTCGAATACATTCCAGCTGCACTAGATCGGACGATGATCTGCCTTGAACACCTGAAGCACTTGGGTGATTATCGATACAACCTGGTGGAAGGTGAGCGGCCGCACTTTTCACTTGAAGGCTGGGTAGGCAAAGAGACAGTTGCTGCTCGGTTGCAGAGCCTAACGCAAACGGCTCGTGCTGGAGAATTGTTTGCAATAACAATAGCAAGTAACCCGTCGTTACACTCAGGATAACTCCGCAGAGCATTCCGCCCAAATGATGCAATCCGAACCGATCGACTTTCCGCGTTACCTACTATCCAAGCGCAGTATAGAAGCGCGTTGCTTCAACGTGCAAGTGTGGTCCGCGCTGCTCGATCATTTAGCCAGCCCCGGCAGCCAGGCGCTGCGCATCCTGGAGGTAGGCGGTGGGGTTGGCTCTATGGCTTTACGTTTCCTGGAAAGCTCAGCGGTCACCGCCGCGCGGTACACCATCGTTGAGGCGTCTGCCGCCAGCCTGGCTGTTGCGCGCCATGCCCTGGCGCCGCTTAATAAGGATTGGAGCTTTGATTTTGTCGAAGCAGACCTCTTCGACTATCTTGGCCAATATGATGCGAAAGGCTGGGACCTGTTGGTGGGCCATGCCCTGCTCGATCTGCTTGATCTGGAAACTGCCCTGCCACGTTTGCTGGCCAGCTTGAAACCAGGAGGCGCGTTCTATTTCCCAATCAACTATGACGGCCTAACCATCTTCGAGCCTGAAGTCGACGCGGAATTCGAGAGCCAGCTGTTCTCCGTCTACCACCGCAGCATGGACCAGCGCAGAGAAGCTAAGCGGCCGTCAGGCAACAGCCGGACTGGCAGGCATTTGTTGTCGGCTCTACCAGCCACCGGCGCTCTGATCCAGTCTGCTGGCGCTTCAGATTGGGTGGTCGTCCCTAAAGATGGCGGCTACCCGGCCGACGAAACGTACTTCCTCAGTTGTATTCTGGACACTATCGAAGCAGAACTGGCAGAAGCCCAGGACCTGGACCAGCTTCGTTTGCAAAGTTGGCTGGCTGTGCGGCGCAGCCAGCTGGCGCGAGCTGAGCTGATCTTGATCGCGCACCAGCTGGATATCTTCGGGACCATGCCGCGGGTAGAATAAACCTTCGGAATCGAGGATTTTTTAGTGGACTCTGTTCAAAAACAAACAACCCATCACCCCCTGTTTTCTTACCTGGTCTTGATCTTGATCGCTGGCACCGTGATCTTATTCGACCAATGGACCAAGGATTGGGTACGCGATACCCTTGCCTTTGGGGAAAGTATGGTTCCCTGGCCCGAGTTGGCTCCCTACGTGCGCATTTTGAACTGGCGCAATACGGGCGCAGCCTTCGGGATGTTCCAGGAAGCTGGCGGCATTTTCACTATCCTGGCCATCGTGGTGGCCGTCATGATCATCTACTATTTCCCGCGCATCCAGCGGGGAGACTGGGCACTGCGCCTAGCCATGGGCTTGCAGTTGGGTGGGGCGGTAGGCAACCTGATCGACCGGGTGCAACATGGGTACGTCACCGATTTCGTTTCGGTGGGCTCTTTGCCCGTCTTCAATGTGGCTGATAGCAGCATAACCCTGGGGGTGGTGGTGTTGCTGCTGAGTATTTGGCTGGGCGGGGATAATGAGCAAACCGAACCAGCGCCGGTAAAAGAACATCTTGCCAGCGACTGAACAGGTCCACCAGTTGCAGGTGCCGGCTGGTGAAACTCAACGCCTCGACAGATTCTTAGCCGCTTGCCTCCCGCAGCATTCCCGCGCTCGCCTGCAGGCGCTGATCAAAGCCGGCCGCGTGCAAGTAGCTGGCAAGGCGGTTCAAAAGAGCGGGCATACGCTCTTAGGGGGAGAAGCAATCCGCGTGAGCGTGCCACCAGCTGAGCCAACTGGCTTGGTACCTGAAGCCATCCCGCTGGATGTCATATTCGAAAACGAAGAAGTGATGGTCATCAATAAACCGGCTGGGTTGGTAGTGCACCCGGCTGCCGGCCATGCGCACGGCACCTTGGTGCACGCCGCGCTCGCCCATGCTCCGCAGATGGAAGGGGTGGGCGGTGAGCTGCGCCCCGGCCTGGTGCACCGCCTGGACAAAGACACCTCCGGACTTATTCTGTTGGCCAAAAACGAACGCGCCCAGCGTTTTTTGCAGCAGCAATTTCAATATCGCCAGGTTCGTAAGTTCTATCTCGCCCTGGTGGATGGGCAGCCGCGCACCGATAGCGGCCGCATCGAAGCGCCTATTGGACGCGATCCGCGCGAGCGCAAGCGTATGGCGGTGGTGACCGAGGCCAAGGGGCGCATCGCGATCAGTGAGTATCAGCTGGTCGAGCGCTTCCCTGCCCACGCGCTGTTGGAGGTCAACCCGCTCACCGGCCGCACGCACCAGATCCGCGTGCATCTGGCTTTCCTGGGTTGCCCGGTAGCGGGAGATCGTGTGTATGGCAAACGCCGCCCCAGCCTGCCCCTCGAGCGGCACTTCCTGCATGCCGCGCGGCTTAGCTTTATTCTGCCCGGGGAAACACAAGCCCGAACTTTCGAAGCACCGATGCCTGCAGACCTGCAGGCAATACTCAAGTCGCTGAAACCCGAAATGCCAACAATCCAAACCCACTAGTCGGTTGGCTATTTCAATAACATTTCCAAATAACCAACCCAATCTCCGCCTGCAATCTCCTGTCCAAAATCGCTTGTATACTTGGTTTTTGTCCCATGAATACCATCGATCTCCGTTCCGATACCGTCACCTGGCCCACCCGTGAAATGCGCGCGGCCATGGCACAAGCCGAAGTGGGTGATGATGTGTATGGGGAAGACCCCACAGTCAATCGCCTGCAGGGTCTAGCAGCAGAGCTTTTAGGCAAGGAGGCCGCCCTGTTCGTGCCCTCAGGCGCTATGGGCAACCTGGTCGCCCTGCTCACCCATTGCCAACGCGGTGACGAGGCCATCCTCGGCGATTTGGCGCACCCTTACCTTTACGAAACAGGGGGTATGGCCGCCCTGGGGGGCATCCAGCCGCGCAGCCTGCCTAACCAGCCTGATGGAACAATACAGCTCGAAGACATTCAAGGGGCTATCCGGGAAGATGACGTGCACTATCCCACTACGCGGTTGGTGGCTCTGGAAAATACACATAACCGCTGTAATGGGGTGCCGCTAAAGGCTGAGTACATTCGGTCCGTAGGCGAGTTAGCTCACGCCAACGATCTCGTGTTGCACATCGACGGAGCGCGCATCTTCAACGCCGCGGTTGCCCTCGGTGTCCCCGTCAGCCAGTTGGTGGCTGACGCCGATTCAGTCACCTTCTGCCTGAGCAAGGGCTTATGCGCACCGGTTGGCTCAGTGCTGTGCGGCTCAAAAAACTTCATCGCCCGCGCCTTGCGTATCCGCAAGCAATTGGGCGGCGGCATGCGCCAGGCCGGCATCCTGGCCGCTGCCGGCATCATCAGTCTCCAAAAAATGGTAGATCGATTGGCCGAAGACCACGCGCGCGCCGAGCGCCTGGCAGCTGGCTTAAGCGTAATCCCTCAGCTCAAAGTCTTCCCGCAATATACCAACATCATCCGTTTCCAGTTGGATGAAGGTTCCCAAGTGAAACCTGAGCAGTTGATGAGCAAATTAGCCGAGGAGAAAATCCTTATCGGCTACGGCGGCCCTTGGGGTTTCCGGGCTGTGACCCACTATTGGATCGATGACCCAGCAATTGAGAAGATCATGGCTGCATTTCACCGGATTTTCTAGTTCACCCATAGCCCCTCTGATATAATTCTCAGATATCTCCTAAAATCTGCAGTAACTTAATAATTGGAGCCAATTAATGGGTGAGACTCTCACCATCGCAGAGATCGAAAAAGCAGCTGAATACGTACAAAAGCAAAGCAAGCATCAGCCTCAGGTAGGGCTTATTCTTGGTTCTGGTCTAGGCGCACTGGCCGAATTCGTTGAAGCCGCCGACGCTATCCCATTTGACCTGATTCCTGGTTGGCCGGTCTCCTCGGTGCGCGGTCATGCTGGCCGTTTAATGCTCGGCACGCTGGAGGCGAAGCCAGTGGTGGTGATGCAGGGACGCACCCACTACTACGAAGGCTACGATATGCCGCGCCTCGGCTTGCCAGTACGCGTGATGCAGCACTTGGGCATCGAAGTCCTGGTGATCACCAACGCGGCCGGGGCAGTGAACCCCAGCTATGAGCCGGGCGACCTCATGATGCTGGTCGACCATTTAAACCTGATCGGCATGGCAGGCCAAAACCCCCTGCGTGGGCCCAACCTGGATGAGCTCGGCCCGCGCTTCCCGGATATGAGCCAGGTCTATGACCGTCAGTTGCAAAGTCTGGCGCGCTCCGTGGCCGCCGAAGAAAAACTGACCCTGCGTGAAGGCGTGTATAGCTGCCTGGCCGGCCCCAGCTTCGAGACCCCCGCTGATCTACGCTTCCTGCACGGGGTGGGTGTGGACGCGGTGGGCATGTCTACCGTGCCCGAAGCCATCGTGGCTCGCCACGGAGGCACGCGCGTGCTCGGTATTTCTGGCATTAGCAACAAGGCCAACCTGGATGGCAATACCGAAACCACGCACGACGAGGTGTTGGAAGCCGGCCAGATCCTGGTGCCCAAATTAACAAAGCTTATTCGAGGGGTGCTGCGCAGGCTTTAAGTGAATGGCGGAAGTTTTACGGTTTTTTGTTCAGTATGAAGCGGCCTTATATTTTATTTTGGGAATGGGAGGCATCCTCTATTTTTACCGGTTCTGGCTGGCCTGGCAGGAAGTTAGCGCAGCTGTCTACAGCCTTGAACGCGAAGCCTCCCGCTCCCGGCTTAATCAGGCCACCATCACTTTGTTCTTCCTGCTTATCCTGGCGATGGTTATCTTTGTCATGGTGACTTTTGTGGCAACCACTTTACCAGCGCAGGATTTGCTGGCGACCCCAACCCTGGATCTTTCGCAAGCGGCTTCAGATGGCACTGCACCTTCGGGCCAACAGACCGCGAATGTGTTCACCGCAACTCCGCTGCCTACGGTGAGTATCGATCCCGCCGCTTGTATTCCCGACAGCCTCAATATTTCTGCACCTGAGGCCGGGGACAGCCTGCAAGGCGCAGTTGAAGTACGCGGCACAGTGGATGTTCCCAATTTTGGTTTTTACAAGTTGGAATATGCGCGCCAGGAAGAAGAACTGTGGCTTACCATCCAGGCCGGCCGCAATACCGTGCGCGATGATGTGCTAGTTGAGAGCTGGGACACTTCCCGGCTTCCGGCTGGCGAGTACGTGCTGCAATTGATCATCACCGATAATGCCGGGGAAGAACTCCCACCTTGCCGCATCTCTGTGCGCATAGAAATGTTGGAAGAATGACCGAAAATAATTCACTCGTTGCTGTGCGCCCTGGCCTGGAAGAAGACTACGCCGCCTTGCTGGATCTTGACCATGGCTATGCCACCGAATATGTTTGGCAAATGGAAGTGGACCATGGCGCTCCACGGATGGGGGCGCGCTTCCGGGAGACGCGACTACCCCGCCCCATGACGGTAAGTTATCCTCGCCAGAAGGAGCGCTTGCAGGCGGAATGGAAGCAGCGCGCCGCCATCCTGGTGGCCGAGCGGGAAAGCAAGTTGTACGGGTACGCCAGCCTGGCTGCCGGGTTAGCGCCCGGGGCAGTCTGGCTGACCGACCTGGTAGTGGCAGCCTCCCAGCGCCGCAAAGGCATAGGCACGCGCCTGGTGCTGGCAGCGCAGAACTGGGCGCGCCAGAACGGCCACGAACGGCTGGTTCTCGAAATGCAATCCAAGAATCACCCGGCCATTCGCTTGGCGCACAAACTTGCCTTTGAATTCTCCGGATACAACGATCGTTATTATGAAAACCAGGAGATCGCACTGTTCTTTGCAAAACGATTAGCCTAGTTACATTTTTTTTGGTCCTCTTATACTTAAATGGTGCCGTGGTGCTGAACAGTTTAGAAACCCTCAATCGAGTCTTCGAAGCCGGCATTGCCATCACTGCCTTATCTCTCTTTTTGCGGGCGCTCACCTTCAACCTGCGAGATCGGGTGTCACGCGCCTTTGCCGTAGTGCTGGCTTGCATCATGGTCAGCTCCGCAGGGGAGGCAATCAGCGGTTCCCTGGTGGTTAATGTGGAATTCTGGCTGCGATTCCAGTGGGTCGGCACCATCTTTCTACCCGCTGCCTATCTTCACTTTTCAGATTCGCTGTTGGAAACGACCGGGCGTCCTTCGCGCGGCCGCCGGCGCCTGGCCGTTCGGTTAGCCTATGCCATCTCACTGGTCTTTCTCGCCCTGTTGCTAAGCGGTACGCTGCTTGGGGCGCCGGTGCTCACCCGCCAGCCGGTGCCGTACCTCTCGCCCACTCTGGCCTCCTGGGTCTTCACCGCCTACTATGTGTCGGTGGTGGTATTGGCCTTGGTCACTATATGGCGCGCCCTGCAGCGCACCGTGCTCTCGGCTAGCCGCCGCCGCATGTCTTACCTCTTTGTGGGTTCCTTGGCCCTTGCCCTGAGCGCCTACCCGTTTTTGATGATCAGTTCAGGCGCAGCAGCAGCCTTCCAAACAGGTTTCTTCCTCAGTGCGGCCGTTGGTAACATCCTAATATTTGCAGCCATGGTGGCTATGGCGTATGCCACGGCCTTTTTCGGCGTACCCTGGCCAGACCGCGTGGTTAAAAGCCGATTGTTCCGTTGGCTGTTGCGCGGTCCTGTCACTGTATTCGTCGTGCTTTTGCTTATCCCGCTGGTGACCCCCATCAGCAACCTGCTAAATACACAACAAGCTGTCATGCTGCCTATCTTTATCGCTCTGTCCGCCCTGGTCACAGCGCATTTGCTGACCTTGGTCACGCCTACTTTGGAACGTTGGATATTATTCGGCGGTGAAGCTGCCGATGTGGAATTCGTGCAGAACCTGCAGGAGAGATTCCTGACCAATTCTGATTTGCACCAATTCTTGGAAGCCTTACTGGCTGCAGTCTGCGACCGGTTGCAGATCAAATCGGCTTTTGTAGCCGCCCTGGACGGCGCTGCGCTGCGCACGATCGTGGCGGTAGGCAACACAAAACTACTTGAGAAGAAACAGGCAGTTGCCGAGATCCATCAAGCGTTGAGCAATGGCAACTCGGAATTCTATTCCTGGGGTAAGTTCTGGATCCTGCCGCTGGTGTCGACGCAGGACGGCGCCCTGATCGGTTTGCTGGGTGTGCTGCGCCCGCGCAAAACCTCCCATGTTGAAGAGCAACGCGCGGCCCTGTCCCATCTGGGCGAGCGTGCTGCCATGGCTCTGGACAACCGCCGCCAGCAAACCCAGGCACTCAGCTCCCTGGAGAGTCTGGGTCCGCGCGTCGATCTCATCCAGCGCCTGCGGGCTGCTTCACGCTTCGACCAGCAGGAAGTACTCAGCGAAGAAGCGGCGCTGCCGGAGTACTCTGACCTGGTTAAATGGGTGAAGGATGCGCTGTCCCACTATTGGGGTGGCCCCAAACTAACCGACAGCCCATTGCGCGCATTGCAGGTAGTGCAAAAGGCCGTGGCGGAGAACGAAGGCAATCCAGCCCAGGCCATGCGCGGCATCCTGCGCTCTGCCATTGATCATAACAAGCCGCAAGGCGAATCCAAATTAAGCGGCGAATGGCTGCTCTATAACCTGCTTGAAATGAAGTTCCTGCAAGGGCGCAAAGTGCGCGATATAGCCCTGCGTTTGGCAATGTCTGAAGCTGATCTTTACCGTAAACAACGCGTAGCGATTGAATCCGTGGCGCGCGCCTTGCTTGAAATGGAAACTAAAGCGCTAAACCAAAGAAGTGGAAAGGAATAACGTGATGTCAGAGACTAAACAATACAACTCCCGGCGCTCAGGCTCTAATACTTCTGAGCCAGATGATGGCTGGTGGCAATCGTTAATGTCAGAAGAGTTCAAATATGCGCCTGTTTCCAAAGCGCGGCCCGAGCGCAAAATCAACCGCCGGCCATCCCAGGCCAAGGAGAACAAAGCGCCTGCCATGGATTGGGTAGATTGGCGGCGAGTGCTGGAGATCCAGGAAGCTGAAGCGGTGTGCTATGCAGAAGTGGTGGGATATAACCGCGGTGGTTTGTTGGTGCGCACCCAGGAATTCCAGGGTTTCGTGCCTCGCTCCCACTTGACCGCGGCAGTTGACGGCAGGAAGATCACCGAACATTTATTGGAAGGCTACCTGGGCAAAGAGATCGAACTCAAAGTCATCGAGTGCGACCCCGAGCGCGGCCGCATCGTGCTCTCGGAGCGCGCCGCCCAATCCGCCCCAGGCACTCGCCAGACCCTGCTGCAGACACTGCGCACCAACCAGGAGTTGGAAGGCGTGGTGACCAACGTGACCCCCTTTGGTTTGTTTATCGACCTGGGCGGAGTGGAAGGCCTGGTGCATATCTCCGAACTTTCCTGGGGGCGGGTGGCTCACCCGCGCCAGATCGCCAACCCCGGCGACAAGGTAAAAGTTGTTGTGCTGCAGCTGGAGATGGACCGCGGGCGCGTCTCGCTGAGCATAAAGCGCGGCCAACCCAACCCCTGGAAGACCGCTATTGAACGCTATCCCATTGGGGCAGAAGTGCAGGCCGAGATCACCGAAGTGGTGCACTTCGGTGCGTTCGTAAGATTGGAGCAAGGGCTGGAAGGACTTATCCATATAAGCCAGATGGGCTTGCATGAAAGGCTGGACCCGCGTTTGGTCTTGGAGCCTGGCATCAAGGTGCAGGTCTCCATACTGCAGGTGGAACCGGAGCGCCAGCGGTTGAGCCTGCAACTGCTCTCGCATCCCTGGAAAGAGGCAGACAGCCAGGGGCCAAACTGGCTGGACACGCCGGGAGAGCATGGCTAAACAACCCTCCTTCGTGCAACCTCCACGCCGGCCAGGCTTCTTAGCGCGCCTGGACTGGTTGCGCGGCGGCTTAGGCGATGTCGCATCCGAGATCGCCGGACTGCTGGTGCTAGCGCTGGCCCCGCTCACCTTGTTGGGTCTTTTTGGCCTCACCGGTGGTACCTGGCTCAGTCCCTGGGTCAGCCTGTGGCGGCGCTGGCTGGGGTGGGGTAGTGTACTGGTGGTGCTGGGTTTAGTCTGGGCTGGCTGGAGCCTGCTCACGCGCCGACAAACGTCCGGCGTTTTCCCGCTGAGTCGCCTGGTCACTTTCGAACTCACCACGTTCGCCGCATTGGGTTTGCTTAGCCTGGCCAGCGGCCACTCCCTCGAAGTGGCCGAACTTGGCGATGCGGGTGGCCTAGTGGGCTGGGGGCTGGCCGAAAGTCTGCGATTGCTCTTCGCTAGCT
This sequence comes from Anaerolineales bacterium, assembly GCA_040902265.1. Lineage (GTDB taxonomy): Bacteria > Chloroflexota > Anaerolineae > Anaerolineales > UBA11579 > JAMCZK01. The sequence goes on along the minus strand of JBBDXQ010000101.1, from coordinate 3,309 downwards.
TTCTGCCAGGTTGGCTTACTAACGGCCTGGTCTGGGTTATTTTGCTATTAGTGTTCGTCTATTCCGGGCTGGTCACATTAAGCCGGGCGGCTGTTGCTCGTCAAGCTCGCTCCACGGTACCGCAACCCGCTATTGACCCGGTGCTTTCGATTTCCTCGGTGGTTGATTCATCTGAAGCTGGAAGCGAAACCCCGGCCAAGCGAGGTAATCGGCTGCCGCGTGAATTCCGTAAGGACCTGCGCATTCCGGACCAGCCGGGCAAGCCTGGTAAGCGCATGCCGCGCTCAGCCGACCTGCCGGCATTGGACTTGTTAGCAAGCGAGCAGAACACGCGCCCCGATGAACGCCACATTAATCAAATGGCCAGCCTACTCGAGAAGACCCTGGCGGAGTTTGGTATCCAGGCGCGTGTGGTTGGCTTCCAAGTAGGGCCGACGGTTACCCAGTTCGCCGTTGAGCCCGGTTATTTCCAGCGCCCTGGGGAAGAAAATGGCGAAAATCGCCAGAAAGTACGCGTCTCGCAGATCTCCGCTCTTCAGCGCGACCTGGCGCTGGCCCTGTCTGCGCAGCGTCTTCGCATCCAAGCGCCGGTGCCCGGACGTTCCTATGTAGGCGTTGAAGTGCCAAATTCGCGCGCTAGCCTGGTGCGCCTGCGGCCCATTCTCGAAAGCCCGATCTTCCACAAGCTGTCCTCGCCTCTCAGCCTGGCGCTAGGGCGCGACGTTTCCGGCGCGCCGATCGCTGCCGACCTGGCGCGCATGCCGCATCTGCTAGTGGCTGGTACCACCGGCTCTGGCAAATCGGTATTGATCTCAGCCATTACTATCTGCTTGGTGATGAACAGTAGCCCGCAGGACCTGCGCCTGATCCTGCTCGATCCCAAGATGGTCGAGTTGGTGCGTTTCAATGGCCTGCCGCATTTATTGGGGAAGGTGGAGACCGAACTGGAGCGCATCACCGCCGTACTGCGTTGGCTGGTGGTCGAGATGCAGCGGCGTTATAAGCTTTTGGAAAAAGAGCGGGCGCGCGACCTGGAAAACTATAACCAAAAGACCGCCCGCCGCGCCGACGGCGAGCACCTGCCGCGCATCGTAGTGCTGATCGATGAATTGTCCGACTTGATGATGAATACCGCCGAGCACACCGAAAGCACCCTTGTTCGCCTGGCGCAGATGGCGCGCGCTGTAGGTATCCACCTGGTGGTGGCTACCCAACGGCCCAGCACCGATGTGGTCACTGGGCTGATCAAGGCGAATTTCCCTGCCCGCATTTCTTTCGCTGTAGCCTCGTCCGTGGATTCGCGCGTCATCCTCGACACGTCCGGCGCGGAAAGCTTGCTGGGGCGCGGCGACATGCTGTATTTAGCGCCTGAGGCTGCCGCCCCCGTGCGCTCGCAGGGAGTGATGATCAGCGACAAGGAGATCGAGGCCGTAATCGATTATTGGCAGCAAGCCTGGCCGCAAGAGGAAGGCGAGTTGGTTCCCTGGGACTCGCTGATGCATAAGGATGCCATCATCGGAGATAAGGACTTGCTGGTCGAACGCGCCATCGACGTGATCCGCCAGACTGGCAAATCCAGCGCCTCGCATTTGCAGCGCGCCCTGCGCATCGGTTACCCGCGGGCCGCCCGCCTGGTGGACGAGTTGGAGGACATGGGCGTGTTGGGTCCGGTGCAAAGCGGCGGCAAGGATCGTGAGGTACTGATGAACCTGGACGATTTCGATAGTTCCTCTGCAGAGGATGAGGATTGAGCCGCGCCTTGCGCACCTCGCACCCGGCACCCGCCTCGGTGGACCAGATCACGTTCACCGACCGCTTGCGCCTCAACTTCGGCTGGGTGCTTAACCCGGCGGTCGAATTTCTGTATAAGCGAGGAGTGCACCCCAACCAGCTCACTATGATTGGGGTGTTAGGTTCAGTGGCCGCCGCCATCCTGGTGGCGCAGGGCCGGTATAGCTGGGGCGGCCTGGTCATCCTACTCTCTGGGCCGGTCGATGCCCTGGATGGCGCACTGGCTCGTCGTCGCGGCGAGCCGCAGGACTTCGGAGCCTTCGTCGATTCGGTCACCGATCGCTATTCGGAGCTGACGGTTTATGCAGGGCTGCTTTGGGTGGCACAGGCTCGTGGCGAGCTTTGGTTCCTGATGGCGGTCTATTTCGCCGCCTTCGGCTCTATGCTGGTCTCTTATGTGCGTGCCCGCGCCCAGAGCCTCGGCTTCGAATCCAAGGGTGGTCTCTTTAGCCGCGTGGAGCGGTTCTTGATCCTGTCAGTGTTCCTGTTAATTGGTCAGCCCCTGATAGGTGTGGCGCTGATCGCTGTCGGCGCTAACCTCACAGCGCTGCAGCGTATTTGGTTCGTGCGCAAGGTCTCAAAACGTGGATAAAAAGGAAACTATGAGCGAGTCAACTATAGATCTATCCAAAGCCACACAGGACCTGGTGGGCTTGATCGCCACGCAGCCGGGCGCAGTGGTTAGCCGGGTGCTAGTAAACAAGCCAGCTGGCACCGTAACTTTATTCGCCTTTGATGTTGGCCAAGGCCTCAGCGAACACACTGCGCCTTACGAAGCACTTGTTCACATTCTGGCGGGTGAGGCTGATGTACGTATTGCTGCGGAAGACCACAGAGTTAGTGCTGGCCACATACTATTGCTGCCTGCAAATATTCCCCATGCAATCCAGGCTCACACGGAATTTAAGATGCTGCTGACCATGATCCGCGCTTAAGTCTCACTCAATTGCGGCACCTTGCTTCCTAATCTCCAATCACCAGAATCGGTCTTTAAGTAATAAACGTAGGATATCGCCGCGCCGCGAACCAAACCAGTGCGGTGGCTACTCCCGCCAGCACCAGGAAGTCGGTCAGCAGGCCGAAGCTGCTCTGGCTGCCGGTCAGGATCATGGTGCGCAGCGCGTCCACCATGTAGGTGAGCGGGTTGAAGTAGGAGATGGCTTGAAGCCATTCCGGCATCATCGAGATCGGGTAGATGGCGTTGCTGGCGAAGAAGAGCGGCATGGTGAGGAACTGTCCCACGCCCATAAAACGCTCGCGCGTTTTCACCCAAATGGCGATCAGCAGTGAGAACGTGGAGAACACGACTGCGCCTAGCACGACCGCGGCCAGGATACCCAGCAGGTTGAGAGGGTTCCAATTCACTTCCACGCCCATGAAATAAGCCAGGGGGACGATGATGAAAGCCTGCGAGATGCCACGCACTCCGGAGGAGAGCCCCTTGCCCAGCACCAGCGAGGCTCGCGGCGCCGGGCTGGCCAGGAACTTGTGGATGATGCCCAGGTCGCGCTCCCAGAT
>JBBDXQ010000100.1:0-13044 GCA_040902265.1 Anaerolineales bacterium | reverse complement strand
TGCTGGGCGCAGGACTGCTCGCCAAGAAAGCCGTGGAGCGCGGGCTCAGCGTAAAGCCCTATGTAAAGACCAGCCTGGCTCCAGGGTCACGGGTTGTGACCGAGTATTTGGAGAAGGCCAACCTGATGGAGCCACTCTCCGCGCTTGGCTTCAACCTGGTGGGCTATGGCTGTACGACGTGCATCGGCAACTCAGGTCCATTGGCCGGCGAAGTGGTCAAAGCCATCACTAGTTCAGAGCTGGTGGCAGCAGCTGTGCTCTCGGGAAATCGCAACTTCGAAGGTCGCATCCATCCCTATGCGCTGGCCAATTACCTGGCATCGCCACCGCTGGTGGTTGCATACGCCCTGGCTGGTACGGTGGATATCGACCTCTCACGCGAGCCGCTCGGCATTGGCTCCAAGGGTGAGCCGGTCTACCTCAAGGATATTTGGCCCAGCAATGAAGAGGTGCGCGCTGCGATTGAAGCCAATGTGAAGCCAGCCATGTTCGCGGAACGCTACTCGAATGTGTTCTCGGGCAATGAGACCTGGAACAACATCAGTGCCAACGGCACCGAGTTATATGACTGGGATGAGAAATCCACCTATATACAGAACCCTCCCTTTTTTGAAGGCCTGACGAAAGATGCTCAACCTATCCAGAACATTCATGGCGCACGTGTGCTGGCCTTGCTGGGCGATTCGGTGACTACCGACCATATTTCGCCGGCTGGCGCCATCCCTGCTGACAGCCCGGCTGGTAAGTACCTGCTGGAAAACAGGGTCACGGTGCCCAACTTTAATTCCTACGGGTCTCGCCGCGGCAACGACCGGGTAATGACCCGCGGCACCTTTGCAAATATCCGACTGAAAAACAATCTCGTGCCGGGCGTTGAAGGCGGCTTCACCGTGCACTTGCCCGATGGGAAGCAGATGAGCATCTTCGAAGCTTCACTGCTTTACAAGGAAAGCGGCGTCCCACTGATCGTGCTGGCAGGCAAAGAGTATGGGTCAGGATCCAGCCGTGATTGGGCAGCCAAAGGCCCGCGGCTGCTGGGAGTGCAAGCGGTGATCGCCGAATCGTTCGAGCGCATCCACCGCAGCAATCTGGTCGGGATGGGCATCTTGCCGCTGGTCTACAAGCCAGGCGAGAGCGCCGCCAGCCTAGGCCTCACTGGCCGCGAGTTGTTCTCCATTGAAGGAATTCGAGCCGACATGCACCCGAATGCGGAAATGATAGTACACACCCTGGCTGATGATGGCAAAGAAACCAGTTTCAAAGTGATCGCTCGGCTAACCACCGTGCAAGACGTGGACATCTATCGCCAGGGTGGAATCCTGCACGCGGTCGTGCGTGAAATGGCCTGAAAGATTTTTAAGCAATACCTAGTTCAAGAGGCGGCATTTAGCGCCGCCCCCTTCTATTACAAATTATTCTCCTGCACATCTCAGGATGCACAAATTTGCAACTAACCTTCGCGCAATTCCATGCGGCCATCCGCATCAGCGTAACTCATCGGCCCTTGAGGGACATGCGGATCGATCTCCAGATCGCCAGAATCCATGGCTTCCCAGATCAATTGGAAAGGTACTTTATCCTTTAGCCATTTCTCCGCCATCACAACCCCGTGCCCCGGCAGCACCGTAAAAGCAATCAGCCGCGGGTCGGCTGGGTTGCGCAGCGACTCGGCGCGGGCAAACGCGGCTTTGATACCGCGCGCTTGGGCTTCCGTAGCACAAGAAACTAGGTAATGATAGTAAGGGGGATCCAACGGCACATACTCCACCAAATGCGGATTAAAGGCTTTTACGCCACGATGGCCATGTAGCTTCGAGCGCACCACGGGCACCTCAGTGTTCACGCCAGCCACCGTGGTGTGGGGAATGCGCGGCAGCAGATGATCCATATCCATCATCTCCACCGCTTCGGAGGAGGGCGGGTCGTTGCGCTTGCCGTCGACGTGTCGGACTTGGGCTCCAGCCCCATCGGCACGCACCCCCGTGATCACCGCCAGGTCGTCGTCGGTAAGGCGCCCTTTATGCACAGGCCGGGCGCTGCCGGTGACCGTGGCGATCAAAGCATTCACTCTTGGATCCCAGGTGGCAAAGCAGCCCTCGCTGTATTGGCGGGCCACCCCTTCGTTTACCGCCGGCACCTGCACCAGGTCTTCGATGCGCACCATATCGGTAAAGAAGCCGCGGGTGCCGATCTCGTTACCGCCGCGGCGCATGGCTTCGGGAGTGCTCATGCTCTCCCACACTTCGTGGGCGATAGCCGGCTCAAGCAACTCATGGTTCGTGACCTCGGTCGTGCTCTCCGTAGTCACTGTACGCAGAACAATATCGGAGTAAAAAGCCTCGGGGTTTGTATTGATGCTAACTGGATAAGCGCCCACCAAGTCGAAATGGAAAGCGCGTTCGGGATGCTGGTCGCCAACCACCAATAGAATGCGAATGCTCTTGGCTTGCGCTTGCAGCATGCGTGAGAGCGAGAGCACCGGCCCGCCGCGCACTCCCTGGTCGATTAGGACGCGCGGTGCAGTTGGTGAAAGCCCCTCGAATTGGAAATCCTTTTCATCTGGGGGCTGCTTGGCCAGAGCCACCTTAAAGTGCTCCATCCAATGATCAAAATCATTTGGGGTGAGTTGGATGATGGTATATAGCACTGGCGAGTGCTTGAGCCCGAACATGCGGCGCGCCGAAAAGAAAAGGGCTTCGCGCCAAGGGATCGACTTGCCAAAAGGTGTGGTGGTGAACAGCACCTTGGTGCTCTCGGTAGGTTTCTCCACGACACGGTGACCCAGCTCAGCGAAGCGGCCCAGCAGGCCTTGGGTGAATTCTTCCAGCATGGGGGACATAGAGCCGGGTACAAATGAAACCTCGATAGTCTTAAGCCAGTCGTGGGTTGGATTAGCGATCTGTGCGGGTGTTTTTGTGGTTTGCATTACAAGACCTCACTTGAGAACCTTAAGTATAATATTAACTCATTCGGCTCTTGGATATTGTTAATAGCCCCCATGCATAGTTTGTGATATACACAACAAACAAGTTTAAGACTTGACTCAAGGGTTTAGACGTTTTTACCTGACGATGATAGGGTGATAGAATCGGCCCCCATGGAAAGTAACCGTGTACTACGCATCATTTTATTGTCGATCGGGGGCGTTTTGTTGCTTGCCCTATTGTGTTGCCTATGCACACTGGCCGTGGGCTGGTACACAGGAGATTTCGTTATCGACCTGTTTGCGCAGTTGTTTCGCTAGCCTAAATCACAGCTTCCCGAACTGAACACTGAACCTATTTTGTAAATCGGCCAACGCCGCCAGGGCTTGGTGCTGTACATCCGCGACAAGGTTAAGTGCCTGGAATTCATCGTTGTCTAGAACCACCTGCCGACCATCCGGATAGACGACCAGGTCCAAAGCCAGATCGCTGAAGACGATCTGTTCCACGCCAATTTCGGGAGGATAGGTTACGTTGCAATACCAACCCTTCAAACAGTCATTGGCGCGGTCGCGAATCTCGTAGATGTTATACCAATGCCGGGCAAAATAGGTCTCGAGGAACTTATCACCTTTATTGATGGGGATATCCACAATCAAGCCCTGTTCCAGCCCAAAATAGGCTTTTATGAGAATCTCGTCCTCCGTGCGCTTGAGCACTTCGCCTTCGTAATGGAACACGTCGACGCCTAAATGATTACACTTAACCACCGCGATCTTCTTACTCACGGGAAAAGACCTGTATGGCCTGGCGTGGATCAAAACTTAGGCTCAATCTAGCTCCACTCTTTGGCAAGACCGTGCTCGAAGGTAATTCTATGACCAACTGCGTCTCATCCACCATGATTATGGCTTGTTGATTCCTGCCGCGAAAGCGCTTCGAAAGCAGCTTGCCATTTAATTTAACGGGCATGCTTCGTCCAAGTTTGATCGCGTCCGGCCGCAGCAGGGCTACCACCTCGCCTTGCAGCCGGGTCTTCGAGGCCGGCAGCTTACCCAAGGCAGTCTCCAGCCAAGTATGCCTACCTGTTTTCACAATACGGGCGGGCAGCAAATTATTCATCCCTAAGAAGCGGGCAACAAACGCAGTCGCCGGCCAACGATACAGTTCTTCCGGTGCCGCCACCTGCTCAATGCGCCCTGCGCGCAGCAACACGATGCGGTCGGCGATGGCATAGGCTTCCTCCTGGTCGTGAGTTACGTAAAGGCTGGTCTGCCCGGCTTTGCGTAAGAGCGCGCCTAACTCTTCCAGCAGGCGGGTACGCAAGGCGCGGTCCAGCGAGCCAAGCGGCTCATCCAACATCAGTAGGCGCGGCTGCGGCGCCAGGGCGCGAGCTAGCGCCACACGTTGCTGCTCGCCGCCCGAAAGCGAGCTCACATCGCGATGCTCCAAACCGGACAAACCCACCAGTTGCAGCATGTCGTTCACCCGCTGGTGCACTTGGGCGGCGTTGCTTGAAGCCATCTGCAATCCGAAGGCTACATTACCGAATACATTCCTGTGCGGGAACAGTGCAAAGTCCTGAAACATCAGCCCGAACTTGCGCCGATGCGGCGGGAGGTCAGTTAAATTTCTGCCGTCCCAGCGCACCTGGCCGCGGTCCGCCTTTTCCAGACCCGCGACAACAGATAGTAATGTAGATTTTCCACTACCGCTGGGGCCCAACAGCGCCACAATTTCTCCGGTAGATACCTTGAACGAAATATCGCTCAGCGCAACTTTGCCATCGAAGGACTTATGTATCCTTCGCAACTCAAGCATTAGAACTCACCAACGTCTGCCACACGCAGTTTTTCGATAGCCAACATCCCTCCCGCGGTGACCACCATCAGAATGGTACCGAGAGCCATAGCCTGCCCATAGGTAAGCGCGCCGGGCTGCGAGAGCAATCGATAGATCAGCACCGGGATGGTGGGGTATTCAGGACGGGCGATGAGGGCTGTGGCGCCGAATTCGCCAATGGAGATGGCGAACGCGAACATTGCCGAGACCAGCAAAGCGCGGCCTACCAGCGGCAGGTCAATGTGCCGCAACACCTGGGTTGGCGCTGCACCCAGGACGGCTGCCGCCTGCCGCAGGCGCGGCCGGATACTGCGCAACGCCGGTGTAAGGCTGCGCACCACGAATGGCAATGCCACTAAGGTGTGCGCAAGTGGAATGAGCGCAGGAGAGGCACGCAGGTCGAGCGGCGGGCTATTTAATGCCACGATAAAGCCGAGACCCAAAGTAACCGCAGAGGTTCCTAGAGGCAGCATCAGTATAGGGTCGAGCAGCCGGCTGAGGAACGCATCCCTGCGGCGTGTTAGCGCCCAGGCGGCCGGTAAACCGATAGCCAGCGCTAAGGCGACGGTAGCGCCGGCGTAGAGCAGCGAGGTCTGAATAGCCTCGCTGGGAGAGGCAAAAAAGATATTACTGCGCGGGTCGGCGCCGAGCGCACGGTAATAATCAAGCGTCAAGCCGGGTTCAGCTGCCACTCGTCCGCGTTCAGCGCCGAGACGTGACACAGAGCGCAGCGCCAGGCTCCCCAGTGGCGCGGCAAAGAATAAAGCCAGCAATACCAGAAAGACCGCGGCGGCCAGCTTGGTGCGCCGGTTGGCAAACGGATGTGTGGCTATGCGTGGTGAGCGCAGGTCCTGTGGACGCGAAAGCCTGGCCGAGAGCCGGGTGTAAATGACGGTCAAGGCCAGGGTGCACAACAATTGGACCAAAGCCAGCGCGGCTGCTGTGGGTAGATCGAACAAGGCCACCGTTTGGTAATAAATCTCGGTCTCCAAAGTGGCAAAACGCGGACCTCCCAAAACCAGGATGACGCCGAAAGACGTGAAATCAAAAATAAAGACCAGCAGCGCAGCAGCAGCCACTGCTGGGAGGATCATTGGAAGAGTAACCTGGCTGAAAACTTGCCAGGGATTGGCGCCCAGACTGCGGGCAGCTTGTTCGATACGCGGGCTGAGGCGCGCCCAGAAATCGCCCACCAAACGCAATACGATAGTCAGGTTATAAAAAACATGCGCCACCAGAATAGCGCCGAATGTATTCACAAATTGGATGGGCGGGCTGTTTAAGCCAAACACTTCTATGGTAATCAGGTTCAGCCAACCGCGCGGCCCTAGCAGCGCATCAAAGGCGGCCGCCACTACCAGGGTAGGCAGAACGAAAGGCACCCCACTCAGGGCGCGCAACAGGCTTTTGCCAGGGAAACGATGGCGGGCCACCAAGTAGGCAGCCGGCAGCCCCACAGCCAGTGTGAACAACGTGGAGAGCACCGCCTGCCAAATCGTAAAACTGAGCACACCGCGCAACCCGGCGTTGCCGAATACATCCAGAAAGGGCTGCAGCCAGCCTTCGCCTTGGGCAAAGCTGAGTTTCAGGATGCTACCGAGCGGGAAAAAGTAAAAGGCGGCAAGGAAAGACAACGGCAGCAGCCACACAAGTAGCGGAACCAATCTACCGCGCATGGCTACATGAAATTCCAGCGCGTGGCACTTGTTGGAAAATCTTGTTCGCTCCAGGCGAAGATCTTTCTGGCGATCAATTTGTAAATACACCCAGGGCCTTGCATGGCCATCCCATACTTCGCTTTATAGGCTTGATCCAACAATTTTAATACCGACGTATCCTTCACTTCGTCAACTTCCCCTTCAAGGATCACCACCTCATCCCCGCTTTCCAAGTGTGCGCTGATCTGCGGGTTAGCTCCCAAGTTGCGTCCTTTGCGAGATCCCGCACCAGTGCTGAAATAAAAGGCGCTTTCGAACCATAATCCCCAAACAGGCGCTGCATGCGTCCGCGCGGGCCAGCCGTGCTCACCCAGTAATTGTGCGCGGTCGCCATGCGCTCTTCGACGAAGCTCCAGGGCAGCAAGCCGGCGCCTTCGGTTTCAGCTGCGATGCCATAGCCCGGCATGAATGGTCGGCTGTGTTTGCTTGCCATGCTCTAAACCTCCTGTGACATTTAAACCCACTAGGAAAAATGGAATTATCTAAGCACGGTCTGCGTCCAAACCTGGATCCATTCTTCGCGATAGGCAGCAATATCTGCGGGGCTGACGAAGGCTGTTTCCTGCGGCTCAACCAGGAAATCCACAAACTCGGCGGGTAAAGCCGCGTGAGGGTTGACCGGGAATACAAACATCTGCAATGGCAGATCTTCCTGGAAAGTGGGCGATAGCATAAAATCCACCCAGGCCTCGGCTAACTCGCGCTGCTGGGTACCTTTCAAGATGCCAACAAATTCGATCTGGCGAAAGCAAGCGCCGTCCGTCACCACCGCAGCGGTAACCGGAGCGTCCATGGGCTCTTCAGCGAAGATCAAGTCCACCGGCGGGCTGGAGGCATAAGACACCACTATGGGGCGTTCCCCACCCCATCGGGTGAACTCGGTGTAGAAGGAAGTCTCCCAATCATTGACCACTTTGACATCGTTGGCAACCAACCCTTTCCAGAACGCCAGATAACCATCTTGCCCGAAATGTCCGATAGAAGCCAATAGGAAGGCCAAACCAGGCGAGGAGGTTGCTGGGTTTAGCACCACCAGCAGGCTGCGATATTCGGGTTCTAGCAAGGATCCCAAGTCAGCCGGAGGAGCCAAGCCCTTATCCTCGAAATAAGCAATATCGTAGTTCAAGCACACATCACCATAATCTACGGGAAGGGCGCGGTGCCCGGCATCCAGTTCAAATTCATCAAGGATCTCGGCAAGCAGAGGCGACTCGTAGGGCTCAAAGATATTTCCATCTAAGGCACGGCTCAGAAAAGTATTATCGACCCCATAAAAGACATCTGCCAATGGCGCATCCGCGGATAGAACCGCTCGGTTAGTGGCTGCGCCGGTGTCTCCGAGTTTTAAGAACACTACATCTGCTTTGTTTGCTGCTTCGAACTCAGCCACGACCTCCTCGGACACGGCAAAGGAGTCGTGGGTCATCACCGTAAGGGTCCTCCGGCCGTCGGGCGGAGCCTGACCAGTCAGGGCACAAGACGTTAGCGTCAGCAGCAGCAAAGTAAGTATCGATTTAAAGAGGACTTTCATGACACCCTCCAAACTATCCAAGTTCCGGCGGAAAGATAATGGTTAATAAGCAGCCTGATACCAACTCAACTCGCGCGCCTTCAGTGAGGACAACGTTACTCAATCCCCGGCTGCTACCAAAGACTAAGGTTTCCTGAACAAGAGGGAACTGCAAGCCGTGTGTGCTCACCCCTTCCGCATCGCCTCCTAAGGGCAGAAGAGAAATGCGCTCGCCAACCGCAGCTTCGAAATGCCCTCGGCCGCGAATAATAAAGAGGCGCTGCTGCCCAACCAGGAAAAGGATGCGCAGACTGGAAAATTGATCATGAGCCGCCAGTAGCAAATTGGCAAAGCTATGGTCCCAGCGGCGACCCAGGCCGCCAAGAACCAGGACTTCCTTCGCCCCAGCCGTTTTGACATACTCCAGGGCCAATTCCAGATCGGTTTGGTCTTTGTCAGCCGGGTGCTGCAAGATGCGCACCCCCTGGGATTCGAATTCAGTTTGGGCGGAAGTATCGAGGGAATCCAGGTCGCCGATGACCACATCAGGAAGAATGCCCAGCGAGCGGCAATGCAGGGCACCGCCATCGGCGGCTACGATGAGATCAGCCGCAGCCAGGCGTTCTTTTAAGTCTGGTGGGGAGTTCAAGTCCCCATTTGCAAAAACAATCGCGTGCAAAATAAAACCTCCAGCGGGTACCGGAGGTTGATGGACTGGATGCATTCCTCCGCCGGCATTACCCGGATCAGGTGTGCGGGTCGCAGGCGCGCCTGCCTGCCTCTCAGCCTTTAGGAAATCGTTCCTCAGATTTCCAAGATGTTGCGCAGCAACATCAGCTCCCCGAGCCTAGTGACGCACTTCTCAGCGCCGCTTGTTTTTCTAGTATACCCTAACGGGTTTAATAGATTTTCGAACCTGAGCGAAGCCCTTTCTCTTCTATATAATAACGTCATGATTGTCGGAGGACGCATCGGCGAGGGGCGTACAGCAGAATTCTTCGCTGTGGGACCCTGGGCTTTAAAGCTCTAGCGTACCGGCTACTCTTCTGGTCCAGTGTTTATAGAAGCCAAGAAAGTTCGCGTTGCGGCTAGCGCCGGAATAGCAGCGCCGATCGTGCTGGCAATCGTAGAGCACCAAGGGAGACCTGGCCTGCTCTATGAACGGGTAGACGGGCCAACAATGCTGGAGCACATGCTGACAAAACCCTGGCGAGCCTTTTCATATGCCAGGCTGCTCGCCCGCCTGCTTGCCCGGGTTCACAGCAAACACGTGCGAGAATTGATCTCGTTTAACCGGAGACTCCAAATGGCCATACAGCACAATGAGGACTTGCCGCCGGACATCAAAGCTGCTGCGTTGAGCCTTCTGGCTAGCCTGCCCAGTGGTGACTCGCTATGCCACGGCGACTTTCACCCCGATAATATTATCCTGGCCAAGCAGCAGCCAATCATTATCGATTGGCTGGATGCCAGCCAGGGACCTCCGCTGGCGGATGTAGCCCGTACGCTGATGCTGTTCACCATCCCACCTCTATCCATGCATCCTATAAAGAAATTGCTCATCTCCTGGTTACGCGCCGGAACGTTAAAAGTTTTTCTCGATGAATATTTTTCTCTGCTGCCTGAAGGGAAGGACCAGTTGGACGATTGGCTGTCTGTTGTGCTGGCCGCCAGGTTGGCCGAGAAGATACCGGAAGAAAGAGGTGTGATCCTAGCTCAACTTGATCAACGGTTCAAAGGAATAATTTAGATACAAATACTGATACCAATCACTGTTTCCCGTAATTCTCTGCGAAATAATCGCAAACGTTATTAAGTGGGCATTCGCGGCATTTTGGCTGGCGCGCTATACAAATCTCGCGACCCAAGCGAATGATATTAAGGTGCGCGGCGTAATAACTTTCGGGCGGGAATAAATTCTCAAAATACTCGTGAGCTCTCTCCACGTTCATGCCGGACGGCCGTAAACCCAGGCGGCCGGTGACGCGATAGATGTGGGTATCCACTGGGAACGCCGGCTTATCCAGCGAGAACTGCAGCACAATAGCCGCTGTTTTCGGCCCCACACCTTTGAACTGCCGCAACCAGGTCTTGGCTTCCGGCGCAGACAGCCGGCGCAGGAATTCCAGCGAGAGCTCGCCATGCGTCTTGGTGATGGAACGCAATGCCGCCTGGATACGCGGCGCTTTTTGGTTGGCCAGTCCGGCGTGCCGGATGGCGGCTTTCACTTGCCGAAGCGGCGCATCGCGCACTGCTTCCCAGGTGGAAAAGCGTTCCTTTAATGCATTGAAGGCAACATCGCGGTTCACGTCGTTTGTGTTTTGCGACAAAATGGTGGAGACTAGTTCATCCAGAGGCGGCAGGGGATTGCGCCATTGGGGATAGCCGTAGAAATCCAGCAGTCGTTGATGCACAAGCCGCGCGCGCTTAGCCAGATCCATGATTAGGATCCAATTCGAACACTGGCTCACCCTGCCCCACTTGAAGTCCGCGCCAATTCGGAATCATGCGTCGGGGTCCGAAGGTGATTAGCGAGGCTAGCTCTTGCACCGAAATCGCGCTTAGTTGTCGCAAGGTTTCCAAAGCCACCGCATGGCTCACCCAGCCGCGGATGTCGCCATCTGCGATCTTGAGGGCGATGCCGATAGCTGGTGATTCTGCAGCAAGCGCGCCTTTGCGCAGGCCGATCCCTTGGAAACCCTCTGCACCACTCTTGGAAAGGATGCGCCCATCTGTCGCTTGCATAAGGCTGGTATCAAAGCGGTCTGGACCTGCCACCATGCTGGGATGCGCGACCATCGCCTCGCGCACCTCAATGCAGGCCTTCTGCAGCTTTGGGGATAAACCGGCAGGGTCCATCAAGCGCGCATAAGCCAGGGCTGTGTTGTATACGGGGGCAGCCCAAATAGGAGCCGAACATCCATCAATGCCTAGCGCCAATTGGTCCACCGGCAATCCCGCTAACTCGGCAAATATTGTTCGAATTTCCAGCTGTAATGGATGGTTTGGATCCAAGTAGTCTTCTAAGGGCCAGCCGCGCAGTTTGGCAAATGCAAGCATCCCAGTGTGTTTTCCGGAACAATTATGTCGGTTTGGAAATAAGCTCTCACCCGCCTTTTTCATCCGATCGGCGGTAGCCGCATGATAAGGTGGATGGACGCCGCATAGGAGCTCCCCCTCAGTGATCCCGATCTTTCCTTGCAAGACAGCCAGAATTGCAGCGTGCTCATCTGTGCCAGAATGCGAAGCGCACATTAAAGCCAACTCCTGGGTAGATAAGCCGTAATGTTCCACACCGCCTGCCAGGACAAACGGCAGGGCCTGGAATGGCTTGGCCGCTGAGCGAAGAAAAGTAGGCACGTACTGGTTTCCTAAAGAAGCTAGTAAGCTGCCGCGGGCATTTACCACTGCGATTGCGCCAAAATGCAGCGATTCTGGGTGCCCACCGCGTGCCAATGAATATACGGGTTGGTAGTCAGCAACCATGATCTGAATTAGTCGTTATTGGAATACTTGCTGGATGGGTTGTAACGTTTTGTGAAATAAGACTGCATACCGTGGCGTAGACGCTGGGCATACAAAGCCTGGCGTTTAGCCGAGCCTTTAAATTTGGCGGCCAGCTTGGCGGCCAATTTTTCAATATCTGCTTGGGCTGATTTTTTCTTGGCCAGCGGTTTCAAGCGCGCTTCCACATCCTTAAGAAGACGGCGCATTGCGCTGAGGTCCTTAGTGCTGGCTTTGCCTCCACGCCCCGCCAATATGGTATATCCCCTGAAATCTTTTGAGGATAATAGGTCAAGCTGCTTAAGCCAAACGCGAATATCCGCCTGGGCCAAGAAAGGCGGTTCGCCGACCACCACTGTGTCACCAACGAAAACTACTTTGTCTAATGGTGAGATAAGCCAACAAGCACCAGCGCTGGGGCCGGGATGGGATTCCAGGCGCAGCTCGCGCTCGTCGAAGAAAAGGGTCATGTGGTCAGTAAAGGTGAGGCGCGGCAGGACCCAGCGCAACCCGCTCAACCCTGTGGTTTCTTCCCATTCAGAGCCGCTTTCCTGCTTGAGAGCCTTGAAGATGGCAGCCCGGCGCCGGATCTGGCGCACCACGTCGCGGTGAGCCAGCACCTGGGCTTCCAGGGTTTGACTCCCCAGTGTCCGGTCTGGATGCGAATCCAGGTTAATTACTAATCGCCGGGGATTGGCACCTGCTTTGTGCAGGTCGGCAAGCCAGGCGCGCCCATCCTCTGGTTTAAGCGGGGCATCCACCAATACGGTGTCTGTGGAAAACAAAAAAGCCCCCACGGTGGCTCCGGTATACGAATTCTCGAAATAGACGCGAGCCTTTAGCTTTTTCATTGCAGTTTTCCAGTGCGCGCCAGTGGAACCGTAAATGCGAAGCGCGAACCTTTACCCACTTCGCTCTCGACCCAGATCTTGCCTCCATGACCCTCAACGGCCAATTTGCAGTAAGCCAACCCCAGGCCCAGGCCCTTGGTTTTACCTGAAGCGCCAACCTGGCCCCGAGCGAATTTCTCGAACACACGACCTTGCTCGCTTTTGGGAATACCCCGAGCCTGGTCCAAAACCCATAACTCCACATAATCCCCGGCGCGCTTAGCGCCAACGGTGATCGTCATGCCTTCGGTGGAATATTTAATAGCATTCTCAAGCAAGTTGATCAGCACACGGCGAATCATTTCGGTATCTACCATTACCTTGGGCAGGCCTTTAGGTACGCCAGCTTCCAGTTTGACTTCCTTGCCCTGGGCCCCTGGCGCCACAGCCTCAAGGGCGGATTGGACTAGGTCAACCACACTATTCGGTTCCGGATTGCCCAGACGCTGTCCCGCTTCCATGCGAGATGTATCCAGCAACGAGTTAACCAACCGCTGCACGCGTTCAGTAGAGCGCATGGCGATATCCAACACGGAACGCACAGTCGGGTCGCGATCCGTAGGCAGCATCATCTCCAACACGTCCAGACCTGAAACCACATTGGCCAGCGGGGAGCGCAGGTCGTGGTAGATCATCGAGGCTAGGTCCTCGCGTAA
>JBBDXQ010000099.1:0-13209 GCA_040902265.1 Anaerolineales bacterium | reverse complement strand
GGCGGTAAGAAGATAGCCTTCATCCATCCGGAAAGCACGCATGGAGTGTTGGTGGAACTTTACGAACTCAGTGGGCAGGAAAACGAGATCCGCCTGGATCGAGCCCGCGAGCTAGCTGAGCGGGTGATCAACGAAGGCCAATCCATCGCCAACGCCGCGCTGGAATATCTGCGCAATCTTAGCGGCAACGGCGACAAGGGTAAAAAGAATTAAGCGCGAGTAGTTGCTCCGATAGTTCGTTTGTTTACGATCAACAAGCTGCCCAGGATCAAGACCGTTCCAGCGATCAAACTGAGATCCAGCGTCTCTGCTGGGTAACCCAACATCGGCAGCACAAAAACACCCAGGCTGATGCCCACCACCGGGAATACATAGGTGACCATCGTGGTGCGCGTCGGTCCGATGGAGTGGATCAGATAGTAATAGAGCAGGTAAGCCAGGCAGGAACCCACCAATCCCAACCAGATAAGAGCAAACCAGGTCAGCCCGAGGTCCGGCAAACGGATCGGCGACTCGACAGCCAGCGCGCTGGCCCAAATAAACGCGTCGGCCAATAGCAGCGGCACCAGGGATTGAATGATCGGTGAGATGCCCTGGGTGTTGCGCCGGGCATAAACAGAACTGCCTGCATAGAAAAGGACAGCAAGCAGCATAGCGCCTTGCGCCAGCAGGTTCAGGCGCAGATCGCCGCCGGTATCACGAAAGGTGAGCACGATCACCCCAGCGAAGCCGACCAGCAGGCCAAAGATGCGTTGGCGGGTCATACGGTCATCGGCCAACACCACGTGAGCGATCAGCATGGTGAACAGGGGTACGCTGCTGTTGAGGATAGAGGCTACTGCCGAATCGATATGCTGCTCAGCCCAGGAGATGAGCACGAAAGGTACCGCGGTGTTGGTGAGGCCCAAGATAAGCAGGGTACTTATCGCGCGGCGATCAGTAGGCCAGGTTGGGCGGCGAAAGAGCACGACCACCGCCAGGCCCAGGATGCCGAAGAGGATGCGCAAAGCGACTAGCAGGAACGGGCCAATCTCCAGAACTGCGATCTTGATCCAAAAGAATGAGGAACCCCAGGCCAGACTTAGGGCAAGAAAAGCGAACCAATCCTTCGGTTTCAAAAAGACCTCCGTCAGTATCTCGTATAAATACGCAAATACGCAACACTGTGGAATATGTGTTGCGTATTGTTGTAGTTATAACTCGGATGTACCTTTTTTGTGAAAATTTACTTTGTGAACTATTCGTACCTCAAGGCTTCCACCGGTTCCAGGCTGGCGGCGCGATTGGCGGGATACAGGCCGAAGAACAGGCCCACAGCCATGGAGAACAAGGTAGCCAGTAGGATTGAATCCAGGCTGATGGTCGGATTGATGTCCGCTTGAGACGCAGCCGCGATCGCCCCCACGGCTATCGCGATCAACCAACCCAGCACGATCCCCAGGATGCCGCCCACCAAACTAAGCAGCGAGGATTCCGCCAGGAACTGGATTAGGATATCCCGCCTGCGAGCGCCAAGCGCTTTGCGCAGCCCGATCTCTCGGGTGCGCTCGATCACTGAGACCAGCATGATGTTCATAATGCCAATGCCGCCTACCAGCAAAGAAATAGCGGCGATGCCGCCCAGGAAAATGGTTAGCACCCCGGTGATGGTGGAGGCAGTCGCCAGGAAGTCCTGCTGGTTGAAAATGGTGAAATCATCGGCACCCAGGTCAGTGCGATGGCGGGCGCGTAATATTGCGGCAATCTCTTCGCTGGCCTGCGGCACCGCCTCGGAATCCAAAGCTTGCACGGTGATCATATCCACGCTGTTAGGCGCCAGGCGCTCAAAAAGACGCGTCTGCGCGGTAGTCAACGGAACCAGCACGCGGTTGTCGTCATTAGTAAAACCAGAGCCGCCCTTTTCTTTTGTCACCCCGATCACACGGAAAGGTTGGCCATTGACGCGCACCGTCTCGCCCACCAAGCCTTCATGGCGGCCGAAGAGATCGTCAGCTACAGCCGGGCCCAAAATGGCCACGGCGGAGCGGCC
The DNA here is from genome assembly GCA_040902265.1 of Anaerolineales bacterium. Taxonomy (GTDB): domain Bacteria; phylum Chloroflexota; class Anaerolineae; order Anaerolineales; family UBA11579; genus JAMCZK01. The sequence continues at coordinate 11,180 of JBBDXQ010000099.1, read as the reverse complement.
CAATAGATGCGTTTCGTTAATAAATTCGCCTTCGGCCAGCGTGGCATTGCGCACCCACTCGTAATCTGCGGTGACACCGTAGAGGGACGTGTTGGTCGATTCCCCCTGGGCGGAGACTACCCCACCCTGCTCTAGCATCGGGGCAACTCCGATAACCGCAGGCGCTTGGAATACGTCACGAAGGGCCTCGGCATCGTCCAGGGTAAGGTCTTTGGCATTGCGCACTTCAGGGTTCTCCCCACCTCGAACCACAAAAAGGAGGTTTGAGCCAATGCCCTCGATTTGCCCGGTAATAGAGGCTTCCGCGCCTCGCCCGATGGCCAGCATGGCAATCACAGCACCCACACCGATCACGATACCAAGGATGGTGAGCCCAGACCGTAGCTTGTTGGCGGTCAGGCTATCCAGCGCAGCGAAAATAGAGGTAGAGATATTCATCCTTGGCTACTCTTAGCTTTATTGATCTTCTTAGCTTTTTCGTCGATATGTCCATCGCGGATAGTGATGATGCGGTTTGTGCGCGCGGCGATCTCCGGGTCGTGGGTAACAATGATCAGAGTCACGCCATGTTCCTTGTTTAGCCCCAGCAATAAGTTGATGATGTCCTCGCCGACCTGGCTGTCCAGGTTTCCGGTTGGCTCGTCGGCCATGATGATAGCCGGGTTGTTCACCAGGGCGCGCGCAATGGCCACCCGCTGCTGCTGGCCGCCGGAGAGTTCGTTGGGGCGGTGGTGCAAACGGTCGCCTAATCCCACTGATTCCAGGGCTTTGCGTGCCCGCTCGCGGCGGCCATTGGTCGCGCCGGCATAGCGCAAGGGGAGCTCAACGTTATCCAGAGCTGAGGTGCGGCCCAGCAAGTTAAAGGTTTGGAAAATAAAGCCTACCTTGCGACTGCGGATATCGGCCAATTGGTCATCCTCCAGATTGGCTACAGGTTCGCCATCCAACTCGTAGGTGCCAGAAGTGGGCCGATCCAGGCAGCCCAGGATGTTCATCAAGGTGGATTTGCCCGAACCCGAAGGGCCCATAATTGCCATGACCTCCCCGGATTTCACCTTCAATGAGAGACCGCGCAGGGCATGCACCTCCACCTCTCCCATTTTGTAGACCTTGCTAAGGTTTTTGGCATTAACGACCCAACTATCCATTTTAATTACCGCCGCCCATCAGGAACCTTCCGCCACTAGGTTGAGAACTAAACTCAAATGCATTTGCCGGCGGGTTGAGCACGATGGTGTCGCCCTCTTGCAGATCACCAGCGATCACTTCGCTGAAGGTCTCGGAAGTAGCACCCAGAGTGACCGCCACCTCTACCAGGCTGCCCTCGCTCAATACATAGACCACACGCTGCCCATCCACCACACGCACGGCACGGTTAGGCACCAGCAACACGTCCTGCAGTTCAGTCACAACAAGGTTGACGGCCGCGGTCATCGCCGGCCGCACGAACTCGTCTGGGTCTTCCAGTTCAACCGTGATGCGGAAGCTGACCACGCCGGAGTGTACGCTGCCAGCCGCAGACACTGCGCTCACCACGCCGAGATACTCGCGCTCCGGGGCAGCATCAAAGGAAATGATGGCCTGTTGGCCGATTTGCACGCGATTGATGTCAACTTCTGAAACCTCAACGTCCACTAACAGGCGTGACAGGTCATCCAATTGGAAAGCCACCAGACCAGCTTGCACCAGGTCACCTGGGTGCGGGAAGGCATCCGTTACCACGCCACTAAACGGGGCTTTAATTGCGGCCAGGTCCAGGGTAGCCTGAGCGGCTGCCAGGCGCGCTTCGGCAGGAGAAATGAAATTCGGGTCCGCAGCCTGGAGAGCAAAATCATAATTACGTTGGGCCACCATCAACTGTCCCTGCGCTAAAGCTACCTGCCCTTCGGCTACGGCGATATCCGAGCTATTGGTGGTTCCCGAATAAGCATTGTAAGTGCGTAAGGCCGCATCGTAATGCTGCTGCGCCTCGGTGAAGTGCAACAGAAAGTTGGCGCGCTCAAGATTGTTCTCTGGTTTGTTGGCATAAGGCTCGTAAGCTTCCCTGGCTCTATCCAAGCGTTCGCGCGAGAGGATTAGGTTAGCATACGCCTGGTCGATATCCACTTGCCTGCCCGGATGGGTCAGGTTGTAAAGGGCACGTTCGGCGTTTTCGAGAACGACCTGCGCCTCGGCAAGGATCTTACCGGTCTCGGCGATCTCCAGGTCTAGCGCGCTTAACGCATTTTGAAATTCAATGTGTGCGCTTATTATGCTCTGCGGAAGAGAAGCTAAGGCCAGGTCCGCCATGAGCTGTTCTTGCAACACAGCATCGCCAACGGACACTGTGACAGACCCCACCTGTCCCGAGGTACCCCAGGCCAGAATCGCGCTCTGCTGAGCGCGCACACTGCCGGTGGCTCCGATCGTGGCCGTCAGGTTTCCGCGTCCTGCGGTGACTGTTTGCAGGCTGTTTAATGTCTGAGCTTGCCCGTTTCGAACTCCGTTCAAGATGCTCACAGCCGCAATAACCAAAGCCCCAACGATGACTAATACAAGCCAGCGCCTGCGGATAAATGTTTTTACTCGGTTGCTGAATGTAACTGCCATGCTTAACGGCTCCTTGATTGGTTCTGAAATTTTGTTTCCAGGTTGGTAATTGCTTTTTCAAGCAATCTCAGTAATTGATCTTGTTCCTCTATGCTAAGTGCACTCATGAAGTTGTTCATCATCCTACGGCGGTGAGAAACCATTTTCTTAGCCAGCAAGCTGGCCTTAGGGCTTAGGTACAGACGGGTCGCGCGCTTATCCTGCAAGTCTGGCTTGCGCTGCAACCAGCCGCGTTGCTCCAACCTGCGCACGGCTACGCTTACCGTCGGCATGGTGACCCCAAGCGTATCTGCTACCTGGCGGACGCGGATCCCCGGGTCCTTCCAGATGCAGCCCAACAAGGCGAATTGCGGCAGGCTGAGACCGACCTTTAGCAGGCGCGGGCCGCCCAGCTTCAGGGGCTCCAACCGGGAGATCAAACCCATCAGGCGATCGTGTGCAGGCGGGGAATTTTCCATATTTACTTAGTTTGACTAACTAATCGATTGTACCCGTAATTTTGCCGAGATCAGGTGAGCGCACTATTAATCGGGCTATCCAGTAACGCATAACAGACCCTGATTCTGGACGTTTTGTACGTTGGTTGTTCGACTTGTCGAATCACCATATCCTTTTTCCTCATGGAGGTTCATGTGAAATACCCCGCGCAGGCGTTCCAGTTCGCTCTGTTCCCCTTTGCGTGGCCGCCCTTTGGGTTTGGTCAATCCCGCCTGGCCCTCGCGGCGGAAGTCGCGCACCCAGACCTCAATGCGCTCGGCCTTGCGTATACCCAACTCCTCGGCGATCGTTCGATAGGTCTTGCCCTCTGCTAGAAACCTGCGCACTGCTTCCCTTTTTAGCTCTGCAGAATAGTGGGTCATCCCTTTCTTGCCAGACATAGAAAGCGCCTCCTGTTCGATTGTCTCACAGGGGGCGCTTTCTTTTCGTGTCCGTTTTTAGGGGGTCAGTTCAAACCTGGCGGTTTTTATTTATGATATGGAACCAATCTAAGGGGTTGGCGTGACCAGGTTTTCGAAACGAACAAAAAAGACTTCGGTGCGGCCGGCTTGCTCCCCAGGCGTGGCGATCAGCATCAAACCTGTTTCCTGAGTAGCGGAATCCTTTACAAATACACAAAAGAGGCCGACCTCAGCGATGCCCTGCTCTTCGCCACTAAAGCAGGAAGAAACCTCGCTGGCTTCCCACCCGTTGGAAACCATGAGCTCGTTGGTGTAAAAGCCCTGAATGTCTGCTGCAGACCTCTCGGTGCTGAACACAGCCATATCGGCGTTACCTGTGCCGCCGGAAAGCATTGTACTCATCCAGGCTTCCATGAAGATGCGCGCAGTAAGCGGCAGGTCCAGGTCGGATGCGCCTAAGCCATCCATGCGCGGCACATCGCTCCATAAACTCCGAGGAGGTGCTCAAGCCCGTGCCGCCGCTGGGAACGACGTCAGACCAGCTCATTAAGTTGCAGGCAGCCGAAGCAAGAGCCAGGGTCATCTTCCTTGTCGTTGTTTAAGCAGTTGGGCGAAATTACGACAATACAATACGCCAATTTGAAACTTGCGTCTACAGCCAGGCTGGCCTAAATAGGATTTCGGCCCACCCACATCTGTTAGCCACGAATCAACCTTCGGCTAATCGACAGCATCAATTCTAAAAATTCTGGCACACGCAGCAGCCAAGCGACCAAGGCATATGCCAACAGCCCAACCCCAATCCCACCGCCAGCCACCGCCCATAGCGGCGCGGCATTGGCTAGGTTGATCCAACCCCAGATGGCCAAGCCCATAACAGCGCTGCCCAGGATTGCCTGCCCCAAGCCTTGCCATAACCGCGCACCTTCCAAGCCTTTTAACCGCCAGCCCATCAGCACCAATAGCGCCAGCATCTCTATAAATGTCGCGGCTGAATTCGCCAACGCCAGGCCTCCATGCGGCATCCAACCCAGGCTGGCAAAAACTCCAGGCAGGGTCAGACTCAACGCCACATTCAAGCCCATGGCCAGAGAGCCTACCAACACAGGAGTACGCGTATCGTGCTGGGCATAAAACGCGCGGGAAGCTAATTCCACCACGGTATGGCCAAGCAACCCAGCCGCGTACCACAGTAACGCCCATGCCACCAGCTGCGTGTCATCGGCTCCAAAGGCACCGCGTTGGAAAAGGAGCGCTATTACCGGCTCGCGCAGCAAGACCAGGCCAACGCTGGCCGGCAACGCCAGTAGGACAATGCCGCGCAGCGTGCTGGCCAGTGAAGAGCGCAGTTCATCCAATTGGCCGCGAGCGACCTGTGCTGAAAATGTAGGCAGGGCAGCAATGGCAATGGCCTGGCCGATCGCTTGTTGCGGCATCAACATCACCGAAAAAGCCACGGTGATTGCAGCCAGGCTGCCAGCGGCCATGCCGGAGGCCACAATCACGTTGACCAGGAAATTGAGCTGCACTACGGCCACACCTAACAGCCGCGGCGCCATCAATCGCCCCACCTGGCGCACGCTGGCCAAGTGCAACCCCAACATCAGTTGGTAGCGCGGCTGCACCTTTAGAAGTGCTGGCACCTGCACGGCGAAATGCAATCCAGCGCCCAGCACTGCACCCCAGGCCAGGCCTCGAATGCCAAGACTAGGAACAAAGGTGAAGACGCTGACGATCATCCCCAGCCAGAGCATGCTGGGCGCCAGGGCGGGCAGTAGAAAGCTGCGGTGGGCATTGAGAATGCCCATCAGCAAGCCGCTAAGCCCGAAGATGACCGGCGTGATCAATTGGATGCGCAACAAGTCGACAGTGAGCACTTGTTGGGCCGCGTCGAATTCGGGCACCAGGATCGAACCCACCAGGGCTGGTGCAAAAACCCAGGCCAGTAAGCTGACGGCCACAAGCACTAGTGTGACCAGGTTGGCGATGGCGGAAGCCAACTGCCAGGCTTCCGCCCGTTTTTTATTTTCTAGGAAGCCGGTGAAAGTAGGAATGAAAGCGGATCCCAAGGCGCCGCCTGCTACCAGGCTGAATAAGATCTCTGGCAGGCGGGATGCGGCGTAAAACGCATCCAGCGCGCTATCTGCACCGAAGGCTCCGGTAACCACCACCTGGCGCAGCAAGCCCATCAGGCTGTTCAGTGCGAAGGCGATCATTACCGTGCCAGCCGCGCGGGCGATCTGGCGTGTGGCGCTAGTTTGCACGCAGTGATTATATGCGGGAGGTTCAAATGAATCGTGACGAGTGAATTGCCTAACTCTTGACATAGAACACGTGTTTTATTAGAATGCAGAGGCAGGAGGTGAGTAATGGTTAATAACAAGCTGTTTTTGTTTCATTGGAAAAAAGATGAAGTGAAAGAATACGCTGAGCCCTTACGCAGACAAGGCTGGGAAGTGGAGGTCGAATGCGAAGATGGCGCGCGAGGTGCTAAGGCTGTTAAGCTTGATCCGCCCCAGGTAGTAGTCTTCTACCTGACCCGGCTACCCTCCCATAGCTTGTCTACCGCGGATCATATCGCCCAAACTAGGTCGCTGAGGCAGATACCGCTGCTCTTCGTAGGTGGTGAGGCTGAGGTTATAGCGAAAACAAAGCAGAAGATCCCTTCTGGCTTGTTCATAAACCCGGAAGATCTGCTAAAAACTTTGAAATCGATCAAAAACAAGGGTAAGTTTTCTCGAACCAAGGCGTCTTAGGGTTTAACATGCACAATTAACATACGCTCTTTCAGAATATGGGAGCTAATCTTAATTATATTGAAATTACTACTTGATATAATCAATATTTCGTGCATAATTATGAACGTAATCGAGGAATGAGCTAAGAATTTCTAAGTTTAGGTTCGCCTAGTTGAAAGGAGAAAAACATGAACAAGCAGAAACGCACTTATATGCAGATGCAGTTAGAGGAAGCCAGCGTGGACAGTGGCCGCTACAATACGGATTACATCGTCCAGAGCCGACCAGCTGGTCCGGCTACCCTTCTGAATGCCTTCCGCAGCACTGCTGCTCGCCTAGGAACGGAATTCAACCTCCCTTCCGTTGGCAAGCTCGGTGTAGCCAACCTGCGCAATTCGAACAAGAATTAATTGGAGTTGATGCGGGCATAAATGATCTCCTCCTCTATTGCTCGTTGTGACTGGGCTGGGAGCGACCCCTTATACATCGAATACCACGACACAGAATGGGGCGTGCCCCTGCACCAAGACCTGCGCCTTTTCGAGATGCTCATCCTTGAAGGGGCGCAGGCTGGTTTAAGCTGGATCACGGTCCTGCGCAAACGCCCGGCGTACCGCCTGGCTTTCGATGGGTTCGACCCGCAAAAAGTGGCGGTTTACGATGCGGACAAAGTAACTCGATTGCTGGCTGACAGCGGCATCATCCGCAACCGTGCAAAGATCGCCTCAGCCATTAGTAACGCGCAAGCTTTCCTCAAGATACAAGCCGAATTCGGAAGTTTTGACGCGTATCTGTGGGGCTTTGTTGGGCATCAACCCAAGGTCAACCGCTGGGAGACCCTAAAACAAGCCCCGCCAGAGACCAGGGAATCCCAGGCGCTCAGCAAAGACCTCAAAACGCGCGGCTTTCGTTTCGTTGGCCCCACGATCTGCTACGCTTTTATGCAGGCAACTGGCCTGGTACAAGATCACTTGGTTGGTTGTTTTCGTTATAAGGAACTAAGCGGCACAAGCGCCTATTCATCCAGCTTAAGCTGTTAAAGTGAGAGAGCCGGGTACGCCGCCCGGCTCTCACTAAGGAGGAGAAGAAGAGAATCGCCCTTACTCGCATATAATATAGAATAGGCATCCAGACCGCTTGACGATTACCCTACGTTTGCCCTACTGTTTCGCCCCACTCATCTGGCGCTAATCAGCATAGCGAGAACAAGGAAACCATGGACTTAGCCATACAAACTAAAGACCTTGGCCGCGTCTACAAGATCCGCGGGTCCAAAAAAGAAAAAGCTCGTGAGCTGATCGCGCTCAAGGACGTGAACCTGGAGGTCAAACGCGGCGAGCTATTCGGCCTGTTGGGGCCTAACGGCGCCGGAAAGACCACGCTGATCAAGATCCTTACTACCCTGCTGGCGCCCAGTTCTGGTTTCGCTAAAGTAGCTGGTTTCGACGTCATCCAGGAAGCTGAGAAGGTGCGCCCGCGCATCAACATGGTTTCAGGTGGCGAATCCTCAGGTTACGGACTGCTCACTGTGCGCGAAAACCTGTGGATGTTTGCCCAGTTCTATGGCATCCCCTCAAAGGTGGCCAACCAGCGCATCAGTGACCTGCTCAAGATCGTGCACCTTGAAGACCGCATCAACACTAAGTCCTCCGACCTGTCCACCGGTCTGCGCCAGAAAATGAATATTGTGCGCGGCTTCCTCACCGACCCAGACGTGCTCTTCCTGGACGAACCGACTCTGGGTCTGGATGTGGAAGCCAGCCGCGATGTGCGCAAGTTCGTGGAAGGTTGGGTGGCGGAAAACCCGCAGCGCACTTTACTGCTCACCACCCACTACATGGTGGAAGCCGATGAACTGTGCGACCGGGTGGCGATCATCAACGCCGGTCGTGTGTTGGCCTGCGATTCACCAACCAACCTGAAAAGGCAATTGCAACAAGACGCAATTTATCGCATGGAAGTCAGCCCGCTCAACGGACTGGGTCCCGATTCTTTCGAGCAATTGAAGGGCGTCAACAAAGCCCTGCACGAAGCCAAGGATGGATTCTCCATCCTTGAATTAATGCTGGCCGAGGATGACGCTCTGGGCTCGGTAGTCAACATGCTCACCAGCAGAGATATCCATATTCTGAATCTGCAGAAGCGCGAGCCGACCCTCGAGGATGTGTTCGTCACCTTGGTGGGCAAGAGCATGATGGAGGTTGAAAGTGGCGACGGTGGATAGGGTTTACAAGAACACCGGTGCGCGCCTCTTCCTGCAGACCATTGTCGGCCGTGCCTATCCGCGCGTGGTGGGCTTGCTGCGCGAACGCACCTGGTTCTTCTTCGATGTGCTGCTGCCAGTCATTTCGGTTTCGGCATATGTCTTCATCTATCGCGCCATCCAGGCGCCAGATATCTACATCGGCTTCGTAGTGATGGGCGGCGCCATGACCGCCTTCTGGTTGAATATCTTGTGGGCGATGAGCAGCCAGATGTATTGGGAAAAGGAGACCGGCAACCTGGCCTTATATATCATGGCGCCTAATTCGTTGATGGCCATCCTGCTCGGCATGGCCCTGGGCGGCTTGTTCGCCACCTCCCAGCGCGCCTTGGTGATTACGCTGGCCGGCCTCTTCCTGTTCGGTGTGCAGATCCAAGTGAGCAGCTACCTGCTGCTGTTCTCCGTGTTTATGCTGACTATGATCGCCCTGTATGGCATGGGAATGATGACTGCCTCGCTGTTCCTGCTGCTCAACCGCGAAGCCTGGCATTTCTCCAACATGGCCCAGGAACCTGTTTACCTGGCCTCCGGCTTTTATTTCCCCATCAAGAGTTTCGACTTCTGGATCGCAGCCGGCGCTTCCATCATCCCGCTCACCCTGGGACTGGATGCCATGCGCCAGCTTTCATTCCCCGGCGGCGTTGAACTCGGTTTCATCCACGTAAATATCGAAGTTGCCGTGCTTGCGGTGCTGTCGATAGTCTTCCTGTTTGGAGCACGCTGGTTGCTTGGCTTTATGGAACGCCTGGCTATCCGTGAAGGCCGCCTAACAGACGCTCGGAGGTAGCATGCAAGCCGCGCAAAGCGTTCCCACCCCGGCTGTTGCCGCCGAAAGAGGCATCATCCAGCGCACACTTAGGTCGGCTGCCTGGTTGGGCTGGCAGATCGAATCCAACTGGACCGATCCGTTGATTTTTATCATCTATTCCGTGATCAAGCCGCTGGCCAGCGCGTCCATCCTGGTGGTTATGTACAGCGTGATCACGGGCGGTAACTTCGATAGCCCGATCTTCCCTTACATTTACCTGGGTAATGCGTTCTACATCTACGTGGCTGCAGTGCTCAATGGCGTTTCGTGGTGTGTGATCGAAGACCGCGAACAATACCGCATGTTGAAATACATCTATATCGCCCCAGTGGTTATCCCTGTCTATTTACTGGGGCGCGGTTTTGCCAAGTTCGTCTTCGGAAGCTTGGCAGTATTTATCACTATCAGTTTCGGCGTGCTCTTTCTCAACGTGCCCCTGGACTTGGCGCAGGTGGATTGGCCTCTTTTCGTACTCAGCCTCTTCCTTGGCCTGCTCATGCTAGCCATGATGGGGCTCACCTTGGGCAGTGTGATCTTGCTGATCGTCAATAATGTGTATTTCGTCGGTGAAGCCGTAGCTGGCGCCTTGTTCCTGTTCAGCGGCGCTATCTTTCCGTTGGACGTGCTGCCCGCCTGGCTGCGTCCCATCGGCTACATAATCCCCATTACCTATTGGCTGGAGCTGGTACGCCGCGCCTTGATCGGCTCAGTCGCCGAAAGTTTTCAGACCCTGGCCGGTTTCAGCAATGGACAACTGATTGGCATCCTGGTCAGCCTCACTATCGTGTTCACTATCATCGCCTTCGTCACCTTCCGATATTGCGACCACCAGGCGCGCGAAAAAGGGTACATCGACCGGGTTACTAATTTTTAAACCAGCTCACTTAGTTGAGGTTTTCGGATTTAGGCAGCTGCAAATACCTCTTGACGGTTGACCTTTACACCCAATGAAAGATTCATAAATTATCGACGTCTACTACGGCAAGCATCCCTCCCCATTCGGCGTCATCTGGGCGGCTGCCAGCGAGAGCGGCGTCTGGACTGTCAGTTATGGAATCGACCAAACCAGGTTCTGCGAACAGATCCTGGCCCGCGGCGGTGGCAGGCTGCGCCTGGTGTACGCGCCTGGCAAGATCGCCGCGCTGCTCAAGCAGCTTAGCGAGTTTGCCCGCGGCCGTCGAACGCGCTTCGAAGTACAGGTCGACTGGCGCGGCATGACCCCATTCCAGGTGGCTGTGCGCAAAGCTGTGATGGCCGTGCCCTTCGGCGAAACTGCTTCGTATGGAGACATCGCAGCTACGGTAGGCAAGCCGCGTGCGGCCCGCGCTGTGGGCAGCGTACAGGCTGGCAACCCCATCGCCTTCATCATCCCCTGCCACCGCATCATCGCCAGCGACGGCGGCTTGGGCGGATACGGTGGCCCGGACGGCCTCAGGCTCAAAGCCCGTTTACTTGCTATGGAATCAAAACGCGCCTGCCCAAGTTAAGCCCGGCAGGCGCGCTTTAATCTTAATAAGAAAGTCTACTCCCAAATTATCTGTCTACCATTCTCCAGTATCCTGATTCCGTTTCTAGTTCTCCACGTAAATGGTGAACTCTGTCCGGTAAGTTCCAGCTGCGTAATCTCCGAAACCGTCATTCAGCCGCGCAGTAAAGGTCACGTCCACGATGAACGAGTGTTCCCCAGCCGGCCAATCGCTAAGCTTGGCCGAGAATGCATAGCACGGCGAAGTGCCGGAAGCCACCGCTTCCTCGCTGAATTCTGAAGCCGGAATAGCCACCCCATCCAACTCAAAGGTGGGCACGATCATAGACCAGTTATCCACCAGGATCTCGTTAGTGGTGGTGCACCAGAAGTAACCTACGATCACATCACGCGAGCG
>JBBDXQ010000098.1:0-13266 GCA_040902265.1 Anaerolineales bacterium | reverse complement strand
AGTAGACAAGGCGTTCATCTGCCGAGAAAGACGGCCCCTCGCCAGTGGTCCCCGAGATCAATGCCCCGTGGCAGCCGCGGCGCGCCAAGAAACTGAGATAGTCGGGCAGGCTGGCCGGGGCAGGGGACCCATCCGGAAAGCAGGGGGTGATGGCTGCGGCGAATACTCCGGACAGTGGGTGCTGGCTCATAGGGTGATTATATGCAATTGGCCATGCGTGAGGAAACGAGATTTTTCTTCGAAACGGAATAGTCTTTCAGGCCTTTGACAACGATCAGGGTTGTCACGTAGGCTCTCCTTAAACGGACGATTTGCGGTCAGTCTAGGCTTCCACGGGGTGCCAAACTAGGGGCAAACAGCCTGCGCACTTACGGAAGCATGTCCCAAATGCCCCTAGGCTAAGAGCGCTCGTTTACAATAGAAAAAGGATGTAAATGTCAAAATAAAGGAAATAGAGATGCCTGAAGCCGTAATTATCGATGGAGTACGCACTCCGATTGGCGCCCTGGGTGGGGCGCTGGCAGCTGTGCGGCCGGACGACCTGGCCGCGTTGGCGCTCAGTGCGCTTGTGAAACGCACTGGCCTGGACCCTGCAGAGGTCGAGGAAGTCTATATGGGCTGCGCCAACCAAGCTGGTGAAGATAACCGAAACGTAGCGCGCATGGCCGCTTTGCTCGCTGGCTTCCCTGTAGAAGTGGCCGCGGTGACCGTGAACCGGCTATGCGCCTCAGGGCTGCAGGCCGCCAATATGGCAGCCCGCGCCATCAAGGCTGGCGAAGGGGATGTATATATAGCTGCTGGGGTTGAGAGCATGAGCCGCTCCCCGTATTCGGTTCCCAAAGCAGCCCAGGCATTTGAATATGGCAATGTGACCATGTGGGATACCACACTCGGTTGGCGATATCCCAACGCCGAGCTTAAAGAAAAATACGGCAATGACTCGATGGGTGAGACAGCCGAGAACTTATATGAAGAAACGCCTATTTCGCGGCAGGAGCAAGACAGCTTCGCCTTGCAAAGCCACCAGCGCGCCATCGCTGCCATAGATAGCGGCCGTTTCGCCGAGGAGATCGTGGCGGTGCCTGTGCCGCAACGTAAAGGGGGAGTTTTGATGGTGGAACGGGATGAACGGCCGCGCCGCGATAGCAGCCTGGAAAATTTAGCCAAATTAAAGCCTGCCTTCCGCAAGTATGGCACCGTGACTGCCGGTAATTCCTCCGGGCTGAATGATGGGGCGGCAGCCTTGTTGCTCACCAGTCTGGAAAAGGCCAAAGCGTTAGACCTTAAGCCGCTAGTGCGGGTGCTGGCCTCGGCTGCTGCTGGCGTGGCGCCGCGCACCATGGGCCTCGGACCAGTGCCGGCCACGCGCAAAGCGCTGCAGCGCGCTGGGCTGACCGTTAAGCACCTCGGACTGGTGGAATTGAATGAAGCCTTCGCAGTGCAAAGCCTGGCCGTACTGCGCGAGTTGGGGCTAAGCGAAGAGATCACCAACGTCAATGGCGGAGCGATTGCACTGGGCCATCCTTTGGGCTGCTCAGGGGCGCGCATCCTGACAACCCTGGTGCATGAGATGCGCCGCCGCGCACCGGAAGCCAAGAGACCGTATTACGGCCTGGCCACGCTGTGCGTTGGTGTGGGGCAGGGCGAAGCCACCATCGTAGAGTGGGTCGGCGATTAAGCGCGCAACAATTTCCTCAATCCGTCGTATATCTTTATATACGCCTTAGTTCATTGGAGGAGAAAACTGTGGCCCAAGACATTAAACGTTTGACCCGATCGAAAAGCAATCGCATCCTAGGTGGCGTGGCAGCCGGCATCGGAGAATATCTGGATGCCGACCCCACCTTGATCCGCCTGATCTTCGCACTCAGCTTCCTGTTAGGCGGCAGCGGCATCCTGATCTACCTGGTGATGTGGTTGATCATCCCCGAAGAGTCGGATGTGGCGAAGGTCACACCCAAGCGCAAATCCACCTCTGCCAAGAAGAAGGCGTAAAGCTAATACTTACTGTTGACATTGTGATAGAAGGCCAGCGGTAACGCTGGCCTTTCCTTTTTTCACCCACCCTTCATCTTTTCCTTGAAATCAGCCAACATGGGCACCGGCGTGGGGTCTACGCCGTACGCCAGCGCCAAGTAATAGCTGGCGTAGTCGCCATAATGCAGCGCAGTCCACATATGGGCCAGGCGGGTACTACCCTGCGCATTCAAGGTGTCGGTGTTTTGGCCTTGCAGCATGAAGGCCATGCGGGTGAGTTCGGCGCGGCGTTCATCGCGCGCGGGATTGTGGCTGGAGCGCAGAAAGATATCCATGGTGGCATTGAACTGCTCTTCAGGCTGCTGCACCCCTTCCAATGTGTTGTGATTGGCTTCGGGGATGAATTCAAAAGAAGCTTGTGCTTTGGCGTTCTCGTTGATCTGCGTTTTCCAACGGCGGGCTACAGGCGCCAATAGGCTGGCTCCGAAAACCGTGACCCAGCGACCCATAAACTGGCCTCCCATGCGTTTGGCCGAATTGGCTGTATCCGGAATCTCTGGCAGCAGGTTTTGCTGCTGCTCCTTCATGGCAGCCACCGCATCCTCGACCTCGGCGCCGGGGTCGGCGATCACGCCCAGTCGAGCGGCTGCGGCCAACAGCAGGCCAAACGAGAATCCCACCGCGGTGCGCGGCTGGGCTTGGTGGTCGAAGGTCCATAAGGGAAGCTTGGCATCCTGGGCGGCGGCGGCCAACGTGCCGCTGGTGCAGATCGCCAGAACACGACAGCCAGCTGCTCGGGCAGCTTCGAAGGCGGAAAGGGTTTCCTCTGTATTCCCGGAATGCGAGGAGCAAATCACCAGGGTTTCTTCGCCGCGCGCCCAGGCTGGCAGGCCATAGTCCCGATGGGTAAGCCAGGCAGCGGAGAGCATCGGCTCGGCAAAAGCTGCCAGCAAGTCGGAGCCGATGGCCGAGCCGCCCATGCCGGAGACTACCACCTGGCGGATCTGGCTCCAAGCTGGCAGGTCCAGCGCCGAGCCCAGCTTCCAGGCAGCGGCCAGCTGGTCAGGCAGGCCGTTTATATGGCCGATCATGCCTTCGGTGTCGATTTTCTTGTACAGGTTGGGATCGTTGAGGTTCATATTGGGTCAACTCTAATAAAGAATGAAATTCGATCAGTGCAATCATAACTTGGTTTCATTGCAGAACGAGTTGGCTGGGAAAAGCAGCGAAAAGGGCTAGGCTTTTTTCTTTTGGATCCCTTGCAGCAAGGCATACACCTGGCTGCGCGGCCAGCCAGCGGCAGCGGCCACACGGCGCGCCAACGCGGAGGGCGTTTCGCGGCCTCCGGTGGCAGCCAGCAAGGCAGCAATTATCCGTTCTTCGTCCCACGCGCCAGTGTCTGCTTGAGCACCAGCCACCACCAGGGTGAATTCACCGCGGGCAGGTTCTCTTTTATAGTATTTGATGGCTTCGTCTAAGGCGCCGCGGAAGAAGCGTTCATACATTTTGGTGAGTTCGGCCGCGACGGCAACCTGACGGTTGCCAAGTTCGGTTTGCAGGTCTTGCAGGGTGGCCAGCAGGCGGTGCGGGGATTCAAGCAGCACCAATGTATAGGGGAGGCCGGCGACCTGCTGAAGAACTCGCCGGCGTTCGCTGCTCTTGCGGGGGGCATAGCCGAGGTAGAGGAACTGGTCGGTGGGCAGCCCGGAGGCGGCCAGCGCGGCGATTGGCGCGCTGGGGCCGGGGATGGGGCTAACCTGGTGGCCAGCCTCCAGGGCCGCGCGCACCAGCAAGTAACCCGGATCGTTGATGCCCGGCATGCCTGCGTCAGAGATCAGGGCTATGTCGCCGGCGTGTAGCGTGGCAAGCACCTCGTCCAGCTTGGCGCGCTGGTTGTGTTCATAATAACTGGTGAGCGGGGTATGGATGTCGAAGTGGGTGAGCAGCTTGCGGCTGTGCCGCGTGTCCTCGGCGGCGACCAATTTGACCTCGCGCAACACGCGCTGGGCGCGCGGGCTGAGGTCTTCGAGGTTGCCAATCGGGGTAGCGACAAGGTAGAGAGTGGACATACTGTCTATAGAGATCGGGGACTATTTTTCCGGGTTCAGCTTTTTCATACTCTTGGCCAGCTTGCGACGTTCGAGGAGCACGCGGCGCCCGCAACCCAGGCATACCAGGCCGATATCAGCGCCCAGGCGAACGATTTTCCAGTCGGTGCTGCCGCAAGGGTGAGTTTTACGCAGGCGGACAATGTCGTCCAGTTTTATTTCGGGGAGCATTGGCGAGCCGCCAGCTTTGGGAAAAATTCTGTCACGCTGGATTATAGCATCGGCACTTAAGGAGCATCCCACCCGGCACATCACAATGATGACTAGGAGGAAATTTGGTAGTTTTTCTTGCGATGACAATCGGGAGTGAACGGCTAAAGACGGGGCTACAAAGCTTGAGTGTGCACATGAAAGTTTGCGCGTGCTATAATGCCGCGCTTATGATCGGTTCGTTAACCCCAGACGTACTCATCACGCGCATCATTGTGCTGGTGATCGCTTTCACCGTACACGAATTCTCGCATGCCTTCGTTGCCGACCGTTTCGGCGACGATACCCCTCGCCGCCAAGGCCGCCTCACGCTGAATCCCTTGGTGCATCTAGACCCGCTTGGCTCGCTGCTGCTGCTGGTGGCCGGCTTTGGCTGGGCGAGACCGGTGCAGATCAATCCCCTGGCGCTTGAGCGGCGCTCGCCCGCTGCGCCTATGCTGGTGGCATTGGCCGGCCCGGCTTCCAACTTCTTGCTGGCGATAGTTGGCGCCCTGCCGCTGCGCTTTGGCCTGGTTCTACTTTCTACTCCAGTTGCCGGCTGGTACCCCACGGCTGACCAATTCCTAAGTGACTTCGTGCTGATCAACCTGGTGCTGATGATTTTCAACCTGATCCCGGTCTTCCCTTTGGACGGAGAGAAGATCCTGCACTTCTTTTTGCCGCCTTCGGGAAAAGCTGTGTTGGAGAACACCCGCGCGTATGGTTCGCTGATCTTGTTAGGGCTCATTTTTTTGCTACCCAGCATGGGCGTCAATTTGATCCAGGATATCGTGTTGGGTCCAGCCATTGCCATCGGCAGGTTCCTGGTGCTCGGCGGTTAAGGCTCGAGCCAAATCTCCACACTAGTTACCGCCCGGGTCACACCGGCTACGCGCAAACTAACTACAACCTGCACCCATTCCGGTTCTGATATCCCGTAAACCAGGACTGCGGAGAATTCCCGTTCGTCGCCGCCTGATGAACTAATAAACACGTCATCCGTGCTTATCACGCGTCCTTCTCTATTAACTAGCTGAATATTCACCGACCTGCCCTGGTCGTGCACGACACCCGATAGATTGAAAGTGCCACCCTGTATGGTATCTCCCGTTTTCGGAGAGTCGATGGTGAGCTGGTGGGTTTGAGCCTCACCGGCCACGTTCAGACTTTCGCCCTCCGTCAGCAACTCAACTTCAGTAGAGGTGAGTTCTTGTAAGCGGCCAAACTCGTCGTCCATGCTTAGGGCAAGACGCCCAGTTTCGAGTGCCGGGACTTCGAAGACCAGCTCCAGTTCAAGTTGGCCGCTGCCATCATTGAGTAGCAGCTTGCGCAGCAGCAATCGGCCGTCTTCTCCGAACAATTCAACGCGCAGAGCGCTTGTTCCAGCTGGAACTGTAGCGATAAGCAGGATCGGCGAAGCCAAGCGAGAGCCGGTACCAGGATAAACTAGCCGTAAATCTGCATCAAATGTTGCATTGTTGTTGAAATATGCAATAGGTGTTGTTGGTGATGGGGAGGCAGTTGGCTCACTGGATTGGGTAGCTCTCTCAATGACAATTCGTGAATTTACAGGCTCTTTACTGCAGGCGCCTAACAAGATGGTTGCTAGCAACCCAACGATCAGTTTTAGGGTATTGAAAGTAACTAATTGGGGAGGCATGCGCAATCACGCCATCGACGACCACACCTCGAGTTTGTTGCGCACCCGGTGCATGACCTCGTCGGTAAAGGCGATGGTACCCAGGCTGCCTCCCAGATCGGGGGTAGCCAGGCCGGCGTGGATGGCTTCGAAAACAGCTTCGTAGATGGCGCGCGAAGCCTGCTCCGCCTGGAGGCCAGGAGCATAACTGAGCAGTGCGGCCAGCGCCAGGATCATGGCCATCGGGTTGGCTACGTCCTTGCCCTCCAGGGCTGGCGCAGTGCCATGCGGCGCTTCAGCCATCACGGCCTGGATCTGTGTGCCGCTTTCGTCGAACGCCAGTACCAGGCTTTCAGACCCGGCAATGCTGCCGAACATTTGCAGGATCAGATCGGAGAGCAGATCGCCGTCCCGGTTAAGCGCGGGGATGACCAGCGCCTCGCCACCTGATTGCAGCAACATGGCCAGCGTGGCGTCAATTAGCATGGGCCGGTAGGCTACCTCTGGGTAACGCTGAGCGGCTGCATCTAACTCTTCTTTGAACATTCCCTCGTATACAGGGCTGACTGTATATTTTGGTCCGCCAAATACGATGGCGTCGTTTTTTTGCGCGTAAAGAAAACTGAATTCAGCCACGGCGCGGCAATCGGAACGGAAAATTTTGGAAGTGCGATAGGCAACCTCGTCGCCATTCTCCTGCTGGCGCCATTCCTTGGCGCCGTAAGCATCCTGCACTGCCATGCGCGCCACTGCTATAGGCGCGTGCGCGCCACCTACCGGCAACACATGTGGAATGCGGCGCCCGGTGCGCAGAATGATCTGCGCAGCGAGATCGGTGCGGATGATGGCGTTGGGGCTGCCCACTCCATCCGCCTGCTCCGGTGTGATAGTGGCCGCCTTCAAACCTAATTTGCTCTTCAGCATGGCCTTTCCAGCAGCGTGCACCACACGGTTGTTTGTGGCGCGGCGGCTCTTCAGGCTGAGATCGAAATGCTCCAGGGTAAAGGGTAGGCCCAGGACTGCCTGGTCAGCCAAGCGCAAGGCCTGCAGCAGCAGTTCTTCGCCGGTCTGGTCGCCATGCATGACCACGATCTGGATGGCTTCAGTTTTGCGGGGCGAACTCACGAATAACCTCTAATAACGTTTGCAGGCGAATGGGTTTTTCCAGGCTGGCCACTGCGCCGCGCTTTTTAGCTTCAGCCTGGATCTCCCCGAGGTGTAGTGCAGAGAGGGTGATCACGGGGATCCGACTGGTTTCCGGAGTAGTGCTGAGCTGCTCGATCAGGTCCAGGCTGCGCATCCCATTCAGGTTGATGTCGGTAACGATCAGGTCGGGGAGATTTTCGTGGGCGGAGAGCAGGGCCTCCTTTGCTGTGGAAGCGGTCAGCCCACGGTGCCCGAGGATGAGGGCGGCTTGGGCGAGCAATTTGCGCGTCAGCGGCTCGTCATCCACGAAGAGAATGGTTGCCATGCGCGTAATCATACCTGAACAGGTGGTAGCAGACGTTTTATGGATGATGGAAAAAATAGATATGGAGCGCGGATCTGTTCCGCACGCGCATGCCGGTCAGAGGCCATGACTAAAAAGGAAAAAAAGGAGAGCCGCTGAAACTGCGGCTCCCTTTGATATTTCTGCGAGACGATCTACAGACCGTAGATCTCGCCGAACTTCGTTTCCAGGTAGCGCAGATATGGTCCGCCGTCGATCTTGGAGCCGGTGATGCTCTGCACCATTTCCTGCGGCTCAAACTTAGCGCCTGGCTTATGCACCTTTTCGTTCAGCCACTTGAGCAGCGGGGAGAACTCGGCGTTACGAATTTGCTCGGTGATGTCGGGGAGATCTCGCTGAATCACTTCCCACAATTGGGCGGAGACCAGGTTGCCCAGGGCGTAGGTTGAGAAGTACCCCAGGAGGCCGAAGGACCAGTGTACATCCTGCAGCACGCCTTGTTTATCATCAGGCGGGGTGACACCCAGATATTCATTGAAGTGCTCGTTCCACAAGTTGGGCAGATCTTTGACTTCCACCGTGCCTTCCAGCATGGCGATTTCGATCTCGAGGCGCAGCATGATGTGCATGTTATAGGTGGCTTCGTCTGCCTCAACGCGGATGAACGAAGGCGATACATTATTGACGGCTTTGTAGAAGGCGTCCATGGAAACTTTCTTCAACTGCTCCGGGAAGACCTTCTGCAATTTGGGGTAGTAATGCTCCCAGAAAGGTTTGGAGCGGCCAACCAGGTTCTCCCACATGCGCGATTGGGATTCGCCGATCGACAGGGAAGCGCTGTTATACAGAGGCGTGCGCGCTAACTCCTTAGACATACCCTGGGCGTGCATGGCGTGACCGGCTTCATGTAAGGTGCCGAAGAAAAAGGGATTGAAAAAATCTTCATGCACGCGAGTAGTAATGCGATGGTCGCCAGGTCCCAGGGTGGCCTGGAACGGATGGGTGGTCTTGTCGATGCTGCCCTGGTTCCAGTCATAACCAAAGTCGGTGATCACCTGCACTCCGAAATCCCACTGGGCTTTCTCAGGGAATATCTGATGCACGGGAGAATCGTTAACTTGTTTGGCCGCTGCGATGGCCTTGATCAGTTTGACCTGCTTGGGGCGAATATCGGCGAAGATAGCCTTCACGTCCGCCGTCTTCATGTTTGGCTCGAAAATATCGAGCACGGTGTCGTAGATATGATCATAGGGTTTGAAGAGCTCGGCGAACCGGCGCGACCAATCCAGCAATTTGACGAGGTGCGGCTCAAAGATAGGGAATTCCGATTTGCTGCGGGCTTCCTGCCAGGCTTGATTACCCATGCTAACCAGTTCGGCCTGCTCAGCGACCATGGCAGAGGGCACTTTGGTGGCCTTGTCGTATTGTCTTCTGGTCACCTTGACCAGGCGAGCGTTATCTGAATCCGGATCCCAATTTGGAGCTTCCTTTTCCAGGGCATCCAGCAAATGGCCAACTTCCTTGGTAGTGAACTTTTCGTGAGAGATCTTATCCAAGGTGCCCTGCGCCTGACCACGAGCCTCTGCGCCCATTTTGGGCATGTAAGTTTGCTGGTCCCAGCCTAATACCGCGCTGGCATTTCCCAGGTCGCTGATCTCTGCCAGGATTTCTTTTAACGCACTAAGGTTCTTGTCCATTCCTTGATCTCCTTTTCGGGGCATAAGTGGTTAGCCATGATTATTGTAATTGGGTTTCGAACTTGTAATTCAAGATAGTTCCCACGAAGGAACTGAGCTGCAGTTTACGACAACCCAGCAAACAGGATCATCTGTTTTGACACAGTGGTTGCTGCCGTGAGCCAGCTATAAGGTTAACTCCACTTCGTGTAGAGAGGCCTGATTAACGCCTTGATCCTCTGAGCCAGAGCCTTTTTCGCCAGATCTCACAGGGGGACATTTGCCTTGCCAGACGGGGACATCTGCATATTTGCACAAACGCTTAATTACGTCATTCTTAGTGTGGCCCATAACAATAAAGGCCACATTTATGGCAGACCTAAACATGACCGAAAGTGAAGAGATGTACCTGATCACTCTGGCCAAACTGGCAGAGGGTGGCGTGGAAAGCCCGGTACCCCTCAGCATGCTGGCCGGCGAACTAGCTGTGCTGCCGGTGTCGGCCAATCAGATGGTGCATAAGCTGCAAGAGGAGGGTGTGCTGGATTATGTTCCCTACAAAGGCGTGGCTTTACGGCCAGAAGGCCTGCGCCGGGCTAACCGCACCTTACGGCGGCGGCGTTTGTGGGAGCTATTCCTGGTGGAGCGACTAGGGTTGAGTTTCGACGAAGCCGACACCTTAGCTTGCCGCTTGGAACACCTGGGCAGCGATGCGGTGGCCGAGCAACTGGCGGGTTTTTTGGGTGGTCCTGAAGTGAGCTCAAGAGGTTTGCCTATTCCTCCAGCGGAAGAAATGCAAAACATAGCGGAGCCGCTTTCGCAAAAAACAGCCGGCCATTTGTATGAAATAACCCAAATTGCAGAAGGAAGTTTGCGCAGCTTCCTGACAGCCCAGGGGATCAGCGAAGGATCGCAGCTGCACTTGCTGGCCAGCAGCAACCGTGGCGATGTACTGGTTGAGGTGAAAGGCAAGCGCTTGGACCTGGCGGCTGAGGCTGCCGGGGATCTTATAGTAAAAGACAAAGCCAAATAGGAGCATGCATTGGAACCCAGGTCGTTGAGTGAATTAATGGTCGGCCAAACCGGCGCGATCGTAAAACTATCAGCCATAGGCGCTTCGCGCCAGCGGCTGCTGGACATGGGCGTGGTGCGCGGCGAGCTTATTGAAGTGATCCGCACGGCGCCGTTAGGGGACCCGATCGAATATCGTATCAAAGGCTATCACCTCTCGCTGCGCAAGCATGAGGCCCGCCTGATCCTTGTCGAGGTACGGGATGCCTAATCCAGCTTCTATGCCGCTGACCATGGCCACCCCAGGCCGCCCGATGCGCTTGCAACAGGTGCTGGGCGGCGAGCGCTGCCGCCGCCGGCTGGCCGAGTTGGGGTTGACCCCTGGTGTGACGTTGAGCGTGCTGCAGGGTGACGGCGGCGCGCTGGTGCTGTGTGTGCGCGATACGCGCATCGCGGTGGGCCGCGGGCTGGCGCACAAGCTACAAGTGGTAGCCTGCGAAGAATGTCCGCACTCTGCACCGGAATATAGCGGCCAGCGCAAACCAGTGTGGTACCGAGGCCGCGGTGGTTGCTGCGACCAGGAACCCGGAAAGAAATGAAGACTTTGCGTGTAGCGCTAGCTGGCAACCCGAACGCTGGCAAGAGCAGCCTGTTCAACGAACTCACTGGCTCGCGGCAGCATGTGGGCAATTGGCCCGGGAAAACCGTGGAGCGGAAAGTGGGAAGCTTTATTCAGGATGGCGTGGAAGTGGAACTGGTGGACCTGCCGGGTATTTATAGCCTGAGCGCGTTCTCCATCGAAGAAATCGTGGCCCGCGATTACATCTTGGATGAGAAGCCCGACGCCATTGTTTCGGTAGTAGACGCATCCAACCTGGAACGCAATCTATATCTCACCGTGCAGCTATTGGAACTGGGTCTGCCCGTGATCGTGGCACTGAACATGAGCGATCTGGCCGCCCGCCGCGGTCTGCAGATCGATAACGAGGTTTTACGCCGCTCGCTCGGCGCGCCGATCCTACCCACTGTGGCCAACCGCGGCGAGGGAATTAATGAATTGCGCAGCGAACTAATAAAATTAGCCGGGCAGAGGATGCAATGAGTCTCGCCAACCTGGCCATGCCGCGTTTTCGCCTCGATTATGGCAGAGAGATCGAGGCGGAGATCGAAGCCTTGCAGCAGGCGCTGGTCAGCGCGGGCATCGTAGCCGGCGGTTCACCACGCTGGCTGGCGTTCAAAATGGTCGAAGGGGACAGCAAGGTAATGCAGCACATGGCGGGCCAGCCAGGTGGGTTG
This sequence comes from Anaerolineales bacterium, assembly GCA_040902265.1. GTDB lineage: Bacteria > Chloroflexota > Anaerolineae > Anaerolineales > UBA11579 > JAMCZK01. The sequence continues at coordinate 1,920 of JBBDXQ010000098.1, read as the reverse complement.
GCCTTGGTCCGCCAGGCGCAGGTCGCTGCCAGCCGGCTCAGCGGGCAGTTTGGTGACGAAGTGGATACCCTGTTGGCTGACCGACGCTATGGATGGATCAATGCGCTGGTACACCAGGCGGTAGTGCGACCTGCCGCGCCGCCGCTCTCGTCCGCGGATCGGGTTGACCGCATAGTCACCAGCCGCCTGTTCGGTATTCCTATTTTCCTTTTCGCCATGTGGGCTACGCTGAAGATCACGATCGACGTATCCGCACCGTACCTGGATTGGGTGAGCGGGGTGATCAGCGGACCGCTGACCAATTGGGCGACGGCCTTGTTGGCGGCCGCAGGCCTGGGCGGCAGTTGGTTGGAAAGCTTGGTAGTAGGCGGCGTGATTGCCGGGGTGGGCGGTGTGCTGGTGTTCGTCCCCGTGCTGATGGCACTGTATACGGTGCTGGGCATCCTGGAAGATTCGGGCTATATGGCCAGGGCGGCCTTCGTAATGGACAGATTGATGAACGCGCTTGGCTTGCATGGCAAAAGCTTCCTGCCGATGCTGGTAGGTTTTGGCTGCACAGTGCCTGCTTTTTATGCTACGCGCACGCTGGAGAACCAAAAGGACCGCATCCTCACGGCTCTCCTGGTCCCATTTATTAGCTGTGGGGCGCGCTTGCCAGTTTACTTATTGTTCGCGGCTGTGTTCTTCCCCGCTTATAGCGGCAGCATTGTTTTCGGTTTGTATTTATTAGGTATTTTGACTGCTATAGTCTTAGGGATCGTTCTCAATCATACGGCCTTCAAAGGGAAGCAGCAATTGCCCTTTGTGATGGAACTGCCGCCTTACCACCTGCCCAGTTTCAAATCCATTTGGTTCCATGTGCGAGAGCATACCAGCGGGTTCCTGCGCAAGGCGGGCGGCATCATCGTCGTGGTGAGTATTGTTCTTTGGTTTGCAATGGCCATCCCGGTAAACGGGGAGGGCGCTTTTGCCGACACGCCGATCGAGCACAGCTTGTTCGCGCACGTATCCAAAGTGGCAGCGCCATTTTTTGAGCCACTGGGCTTTGGATCCTGGGAAGCTAGTGGGGCTTTGTTCGCCGGGCTAGTAGCCAAGGAAGTGGTGGTGAGCACCCTGTCGCAGGTCTACGATGTGAGTGCGGAAGCTGAGACCACCCAGGCCACCAATCCCGTGGAAGACATCCTGTCTGTCGGGAAGGGTTTCGTGGACGCAAGTGTGGACACGATAAAGGCTTTGCCGCTGATCGTGGGCATGGACTTGCGCTCAGCGGAGGCGGAAGAGCCACAGACCGATCTGATGGTGGCGATCCAGGGCGGGTTTAGGCGCATCAGCGGTGGACACGGCGCGCTGGCCGGGCTGGCCTTCATGGTCTTCGTTCTGATCTATACGCCTTGCATGGCAGCGGTGAGCGCTGAGCGCCAGGAGTTCGGCAGCAAGATCATGTGGGCAAGCATCCTGGGGCAAACGACCCTGGCCTGGCTAATGGCTTTCGCCATTTTCCAGGGCGGGCTGATCTTGGGGCTGGGTTAGCCGATGTATAGCAAGGTTTTGCACGAGTTGGAATCCGCCCAGGGAACCATACGCCTGGAAGACCTAGCGGGTCGCGTGGGCATTGACCCCAGCGCGTTGAAGAGTATGCTGGAGTTCTGGGTGCTTAAAGGTCGTTTGCGAACAGGCGAAATGGAGACTGCAGACATCGCGGCATGTTCAGGCGCATGCGGGCAATCCTGCCCTGGCGCAGCGCAATGTGTGTTTGTGGCACGCATGCCCACGATGTACGGTGTGGTGAGGAAAAAGGAATTGGAGTAGCTAGGACCTGGGTGTGAGGGGGGAAAAAAAACATACCCAAGAAAGATAAAATATAAGGTGAGTATCCCTTGACAGTAGGTAGACATTTGGTCTATAATGGGGGTAGTGAGG
>JBBDXQ010000097.1:0-13800 GCA_040902265.1 Anaerolineales bacterium | reverse complement strand
CTTTGGAGGAAACAGCCAATCCAGCGCAACCTGGGAGGCGTGGACCCAGCTCTCAAGCGCCATCTTCCTCATCGTGTTCCGTGTTTTTTAGAAAATGCCTGAGCGCATAACTTCCAAGATAGCAGGGCCGATAAAAATAATCACGATCGTGGGGAAGATCAAAAACACCATGGGGATCACCATTTTCACCGGGGCTCGTTGGGCGTTCTCCTCGGCTCGTTGGCGGCGCTTCACGCGCATGCTATCCGCCTGCACGCGCAGCACCCGGGACATACTCACGCCCAGTTGTTCGCTTTGGATGACGGCGGCTACAAAGCTGTCCATCTCCGAAACCTCCAGGCGGTCTGCCATGTCCCGCAAAGCTTCGCGGCGCAGTTTCCCCAATTGGATCTCCTGGAGCACTCGCCCAAAAGCCAGTGATAGCTCATTGTCCCATTTTTCGATAACTTTTTTCATGGCCGCATCAAAACCCAAGCCGGCTTCAACGCAAATAGTCAGCAAGTCCAGCGCATCAGGCATCGCGTTTAAAACTACTCGTTGGCGGCGTTTGATCCTACTTTCTATAAGAAGAGTAGGCATAAAGAAACCCATCGCGATACTTCCCCCTAAAATTAACAAGGAACTGAATGAAAACAACGAAGTAGATGGCGAGAATGAGAAAGCCAGGAACACCGTCAAACCCAGCACAATGCCAAAAATAAACCGAGAGGCTAAAAATAGTGTGGGCTCCAACCAGCGTGGAGCGGCTGCCATTTCCAAACGGAGGCGGGTTTGCACAATGGCGTTCTGGGGCGTGAACCGTTGAGCAAATTCACCGAACCGCCTAGCTGCGGGGTAAACCACCCGCTCCATAAACGGCTGGGAAAGTTCGATCTCCTCCAGGCTGGCAATTTCTCCACGTTGGGCATATTCGGCCAGCCGCGCGGCCAGGGGATCGACACCCTGCCGCTCGCGCAATCCGATCACCACCAGCGCCACAACGGCGCCGACAATGATGAGCAGAATAACAACGAGGATGGAGGCCATAATAAAGGTTGCCTAGATCTCTACCTTGGCGATGCGGGTTAAGATGAAATAACCAGAGACCAGCATGACTCCCGCTACGATCAAGAGTGAAAGGCCGCAGATGATCGGCTCCTCGAAAAATTGCATCATATATTCCCGGTTCAAAGCCCACAAAACTGCACTTAGAAGGATCGGCATGACGGCCATGAATTTCCCGGAAAACGCCACCTGGGCTGTTGTGGCGCGCACTTCTCCCTGAATACGGATGCGTTCGCGAATAGTGTACGAGATCGTATCCAGGATCTCCGCCAGGTTACCGCCTACTTCGCGTTGAATATTGACGGCGGTGACTACCAGGTCGAGGTCATCACTGGCAATACGGCGCTCCATGTTGTCAAGCGCACCTTCCATGGGTACACCTAATTGCATCTCCTGGACCACACGCCTAAATTCATCGCTGATCGGGGAAGGCAACTCCTGGCTCACGGCCTGCATGGCCTGGAGAGCCGAAAAACCACTGCGCAAACTGTTTACCATCAAGTTCAGCGTATCAGGCAATTGGTCGTTAAATTTATGCAAGCGCTGTCTCTGCAGATATCGGACCACGAATCGAGGGATGAAAGGTCCGACGATCAGGCCGACAATGGCGAACAGGATCGATTCACCGCCAAACATATAGCCAAAGAAACCTGTCAACACCGAGGAAATTATGATCAGCGCGATGTACTCTCCGGTCTTTAATTTGAGATCAGCCCGGGCTAATTCACGCGAAATGCGCTCGCCATATTTGGTCGTCTCGACCCGCTGGGTGATCCAGTTAGTCAGGATGGCAGAACGGGCGTTTTCCTTGGTATCTTCTGTCGTTTCGCCCTTTTCCGGTTCCAGGTATTGCTCTAACCTGCGCTCCACCAACGAGCTTTCACCCCGCAAGGTGACAAAAAGCCCAATGGCCAGTAAAAGGACTGCCCCGAGGAAACCAATCAGCAATAGGTCTGGCATATTGCCACTCTACTAAAAGCGTTGGCGTTGGCCCACGCCAAAAGTTGTAGGCGGCACATGAACACCCGCTGCCTCCATGCGTTCAATAAAAGTCGGCCGAAGCCCGGTGGAACGCAACATGCCCACAACCTTGTTTTCTTCAAAGCCGGTCTGCTCGTAAAAGAACAAATCCGTGAGGGTCACTATCTCACCTTCCATGCCAACCACTTCGGCAATATTGGTCACTTTGCGCGTTCCATCTCGCATACGATCAATATGAACGATCAAATCTATAGCTGATGCGATTTGCTCACGGATAGCGCGCAGAGGCAGGTCATAGCCGGCCATCAAGGTCATGGTCTCAATGCGCGAGATCACATCCCGCGGGCTATTGGCGTGGGCGGTGGTCATCGAGCCCTCATGGCCGGTGTTCATCGCCTGGAGCATATCCAGTGCTTCCCCTGAACGAATTTCGCCCACGATGATGCGGTCGGGGCGCATACGCAGAGCATTGACCACTAACTGTTGTGCGCTGATCTCGCCCTTCGCTTCGATATTCGGCGGTCGAGTTTCCAAGGTGACCACATGTTCCTGGCGCAGTTGCAATTCCGCTGCGTTTTCAATGGTCACAATGCGTTGGTCTCCGGGAATGAACAAGGAGAGAACGTTGAGCAAAGTGGTTTTACCGGAACCGGTACCACCCGAGATCACGATATTGAGATTGGCTTCCACGCAAGCCTTCAGGAAGAGGATAGCTTCTTGGGAGATGGACCCATAGCCGACCAGCTCATCAACACTGATCGGGTCTTTGGAAAACATACGAATAGTTAGCACCGGTCCCACCAGCGAGATCGGCGGGATGACTGCATTGACGCGCGAGCCGTCTGGAAGGCGGGCGTCTACAAAGGGGCTGGCTTCATCCACTCTACGGCCGAGCGGAGAAACAATGCGATCGATAATGCGCATCACATGTTCGTCGCTATCGAATTTAACCGGGGCTTTAAACAACTTACCAGCCCGCTCCACATACACGTTCTCGTATCCGTTTACCATGATCTCCGTCACGGTTGGGTCGGAAAGAAGTGTCTGTAAAGGACCAAACCCCAAAATTTCATTGGTAATGCTGTCTAGTAAGCGCTGGCGCTCCGGCCGGGTAAGGACAATATTTTCTTCGATGAGGATCTGCTCGAAAAGTTCCTGGATAGTCTGGCGAACCTCGTCAAGCTTGCTAACATCCAGTGTGGAATCGATCTCCGCAAGCAAGCGGTTTTGCACGCGTATCTTCAAGTCACCATAAGGAGAGCGAACGTTCGGTTCCTGTTTGCCAAATTTGCGCGGACGCAGGTTGGCTAACCGAGAACCCCCAGCTAAATCGCCTGTACCCTCCTTCTTTTCGGGTTCGGGGCGGCCGGGTTTTTGTGGATCTTCGGGTTGACCGCGTTCCAACCGGCGCATTAGGGACATCGCTCGTTATCCTTTGTTAAACAGTTTCCATGGTGGATTGAGGTAAAGACTTTATCTTGCTGGATATTTTGGCAGCCAGTTCCTGGATGGCTTTGGCTGTCGGATTACCAGTGCCCTTTAACACGAAAGGCTCGCCCCGGTCCATCGCCGGGACTACCAGACGCTCTTCGATCGGGATAACCACATCGACGTCTTTCTTGAAATTATCCCGGATGCGCTCAGGAGTAATATTTCGGCGTTTGTCATACCGGTTTAGGACAAGTACGATCTGGTCACGAGAGATACCAAGCTCATTTGCCAGGTCAAGGAACAAGCGGGCGTTTTTGATCGAAGGGATATCCTGGGTAATCACGAGAACGAGCACATCGGTAGCGTCCATGACAGCCAAAGTAAAGTCGGTGAGGAGTGAGCTGGTATCCACAACCACATAGGGATACATTCGGTTTAGAAAGCGCACCACAGAGCCCAACTGCTGACCAGAGACGGAATCAGCATCCTCAGGCCGCATCGGGGCTGCCAGAATGTGTACCCCAGAGGCTTCGTGCTGGATGAGGACATCGGAGACAACTTCGCGGTCCAGTTCCTCCGCACGCGGGGCAAGGTCGGTCACATTGTTGCGACCTTGCTCATTGAAAAAGAAGGACAAGTCGCCAAATTGGATGTTCGTGTCCACCGCCACCACTCCGCTGCCCTGTTGCTTTAATACCACGGCTAAATTAGCTGCAATCGTGGTCGTCCCCGTGCCGCCTTTGGGGCTGAACACGGTGATCACATGCCCCTGATCCCCCGGGATCAACGTGCCACTGCCTTTGCCATCACTGGACTTGCCGGAAAAACCAGAATTAGCCATCTTTTCTTTTTCGGTACGCGCAACGCGGCCAGCGCGGTGAATGGCCGCAGTTAGCTCGTCGATGTCGATGGGCTTGGTGAGGAAATCTCTCGCCCCTGCCAACATGGCTCGGCGCATATAGTTAGAATCCCCTTGGACGGAGAGGATAACGATCTGTGAAAAGGGAACTTTCTTACGGATTGCTTCCGTAGCACTGATGCCGTCCATATCCGGCATATTGATATCCATCAAGACCACGTCGGGCTGAGCCTCGATGGCTAGTTCGACCCCCTCTGCCCCGTTGCGGGATGCCCCTACGACTTCGATATTCGCGTCAAATTGGAGAAGTTTACGTATATTTTCACGCGTCTCGGCAACATCATCGACGATTAAAACCATGATCTTGTCTTCAGTGGCCATAACTTGCTTATCTACCCACTTTCCTATGGTGCGGGTTGGGGCAGCACATCCTGGCGGGTGGGAGAATTCAGCGAGTCGATGCGCGGCTCCAAGCCATACGGCAACTTGGTGGGTACAGGGATATTGTACGTGTTAAGCAAATATTCCAAAGTCACCGCTTCCGTGGTGGCAATGGTGGTGTCAGCCGCGGAGCGAAGCGCAAGAGACAGATTTGCCCCAGCATACACCAGGTAGTTGAGAGTGACTGCATCCTGCGGAGTGACGATCAGGGTAATGAGGTCTGGCGGGCGGGGAACGGTGCTCTCCCCATTTGGGGAAATGATGGCACCGAAACCCTCCGCTACCTCATCGCCACGTTCATCCGTGTAGAGGAAATTTCCCACGTGCAGCACCATGATGTCCTGGATCAAGGTCTGGCTAACCAGTCGCGGCCGCTGAACCTCGGAGGGGATCAGGTAAAAGGGCTGCCCAACTGTTTCGTCGAACACGGCACTCCCCAGTGGGGAACTCGACCCGCCACTGATGGTTTGAGCGGTGAGAGAATTGATCAGCTCGTTGACCACCAATTGCGATGAGGCTAATTCGTCTTGTTGTGTGCCCGAAAAAACAGTGCTGCCGGGGCCAAGTAATCCGGCTGTGTTATTCGGCAAGACGGTTTGGAAACTGGGGTCGATATCGACCAAAAGCAAAGTAGCGATCACGTTAACATGATCGCCAGCCCGTAGGCCATACGCCAGGCTAGAAAAACGATCGATGGGGATAGGGAAGGCCACCATACCAGCGGGGATCAACAATGAATTATCCGAGCCGCTAGCCACCACATCGGAACCGGAGTCGGTGATCATGCTGGACATTAATGGCACACCGGGCTCAAGGTCAAAGCGGGCGATCCTGCCGGCTGCCTGGCTGGTATTCGTGAGCATGGTGCCGATAGAATCCGTGGTCGGGATGGCCTGCAGCCCGATAGAATCTTCATTGATCTGGCTGCCGCGTGGGATGAATTGGGTCACGATCACAATATCCGTGGTCTGGGTTCCACTCTGACCCGATTGACCAGACGTATTCAAATTCAATATTGCGTATACCGCAACCAACCCCAGAATCAGGATGATGGCTAAAATGATCAACAATCTTCCTAGTCGCATCGGTTATCCCTTTCCTCTACATAAACACGCCTTGCAATTCATGAGCAAAGCTGTACTACGATGGCCACTACTCATTGAGACGAGAATACCTTAGGGCTAGTCTACCTGAAATAAAATAACTTCGCCACAGGATTACTTAACTTTAGCTATAAGCTATTTAAGCCACGTAGCCCTGGCTAGCCAGGGCTACGAACAAGCACAAAAAACTGTTAGATGGCAGCGATAATCGACGTTATCGCATTGGTAATCGCAGTACCAAGAAGCGACCATGTGATGATACCCACGATGGCTACCAGCACAATAATCAGTACGTACTCTACCATTCCTTGACCTTTTTCGTTAGGAAACATCATTGCAGTGCCTCCTTTCACCAGAGATTTCCGTAAATTCTACGGATACTGCCTTAATTATAGGGAACATCCTGTTACCCGCAATGGAAAATAGGTACTAATGCTCCTTTTTGGCTACGGGCTCAGAAGGTACATTAAAGCTAAATCTGGCCCCTTTGCCTACCGCGCTATCCAGGTCAAAATTCCCCCCCAGCATGTCCATACGCTCCCGAATGGCATTGATGGTCAATTCAGCCTCACTTGGGATGGCATAGGGGTCGAACCCACGGCCATCATCCTCGATACTGGCTTTCACCTGGCGGTCGCCAAGGTCCAATTGCACTTTGATGCTGCTGGCCTGGCTGTGCAGGCTGGTATTACTTAGCAGCTCCTGGATAGCTCGAAATACGATCACTTCCAAGGTCGGCTCCAAGCGGCGCTCTGACCCTGAGACAGTTACTATGATCTCCATTCCCATTTTCTCGGCCAGATGATCGGCGTAGCGTTTGATGGTGGGCACCAAGCCCAGGTCATCCAGCATCATGGGGCGCAGATCAAAAATAAAGTCGCGCACCTTCTGGAAGGTGCGGGAGGCGGCGTCCTTTAGGGTGTTCAATTCCTGGCGGGCTTGTTCCTGATCAACCTCAAACAGGCGTAAGGCGATTTCTGTCTGCAGAATGAAGTTGGATAGCGCCTGCGCTGGGCCGTCGTGCATTTGCCGCGAAAGCCGCTGCCGCTCCGATTCCTGCGCCTGGGTCATGATCTCGATTGAAGCGTGTGGGCTGCGTCCCGTCTTCTCTTCCGGCTCTTCGGCCTGGCTGGCTGCGTCGATCAACTCGAAAACCTGAAGAATGCGCTCCAGGTGATTGCGGTCGCTGGAAAGCTTTTCGAGCTGGCCGCGCATCACCACCAGGCGCTGCTGAGCATCCAGAGCGGCATCATAAGCCACGCGGATATCGCTGGGCGGCACTTCGTCGATCTGGGATTGGATCTGCTGGAGATGAGCATTGATGGTGGCGTTCCGTTGAGTCAGCTTGTCCACCTCGCCTTTACTCTGCTCTAAAAGCAGGTCGATCTCCTTCAGTTCGCGCTCGGTCTGGCTTCTTTCCTGATCCAATTGCTCAAACCTGGGTGGGTTTTTTTGTGGCGCGCCTTCGTTCTTAAATGTCTTCGCAGCTGGCAAGATCTACTCCTGAGGCTTGGTTTGATTTTCAACGAGCCGCACCCACCCCTGTCGCAGGGCGTACACTGCGGCCTGAGTGCGATCTTCCACATTTAACTTTCGCAAGATAGCAGTTACATGATTCTTTACCGTTTGGTGACTTATCTCCAAGGCTACGGCGATCTCTTTATTGCTCATTCCTTTGGTGACGCATTCCAGCACTTCCATTTCGCGGCTGGAAAGGGAACCGTAAGGAGAACCCGGGTCGCTGTAAGCACGCTGCCCGGCAGGCTGGGCAGCCAGCCAGCGCACCACCCCAGCGGCATCCAACACTTCTTCGGATACCACGTACTTGCCTTTATGAACGGCGCGCACGATCTCTAAGAGCCTGGCTGGATCGATATCCTTGACGCAGTAAGCGGCTGCCCCGGCAGCCATGGCATGCACCACCTGGGTGGTATCGTCGTAGGCGGTCAGCAAGATAATGCGAGTGGGGCAGCGGGCATCTTTAAGGTGGCGGGTAAGCTGTTGGCCATTGAAATTGGGCAGGTTGACATCCACAATCGCCACATTCGGCACCAATGTTTGGATCATCTCCAAGGCTTCGTCTCCGCTGGCAGCTTGCCCCAACACTTGCAGGTCTTTCTCCATGGAAAAGGAGTCAACCACGCCTTGGCGAAAAATCGGATGGTCGTCTACCACCACCAGGGTGATCTTAGCCATCTTGCCTCTACTGAAACCTCAGATCAAATATTAAAAACAAGTAAACGAGTATAGCATAGGCAGAATTTGCATGCATACTGGGCAAGGATAATTCAGTACAGCCGATCGGGTGCAAATAATTGGGCCGCGAAAGGTTATCGCTCGGCAGTAGCCCATAAATTCAGCCCCATCTCAAAATAGCCGAAGCGGACAGCCCTCATCTCAAAACCTGCCTTTCCAAACCCCCACCCCAGCAAGGGTAGTGTGTAAGCAAAGGTGTGTTCCTCGATCTCTTCAGAGCTAACCAGGCCGAGCCGGGCCATCCAATGAAGCAAGCCATCCGCGCGCGCCGATGGCGTGGTAATGAGCACCAGACCGCCTGGCTTCAAAATGCGATGCACTTCTTTTAGCAGCAATTCAAGGCTGTGCGGATTGAGATGCTCGGCAACCGCGAGCATAGTAACCATGTCGAAATATGCTTCGCTAAATGGCAAGACCGGGTCGGTATTCAGATCCAGCGTATGCCAGCGGATCTTTTTTGTATCTCCAGAGGGGGGAAGCTGGTCGATTGCGTATTTTTCCTTAAAGGCCGTATGTGCAAGGAAATAGGGGTAGGCCCCGCAACCAATATCCAAGATGCGCCCATTGCGACGTTCTATCGGAATCAGCCGGTTGGCCATGGCCGCGCGCCGTCGAGCCAAATACGGCTCCAGCAGCCCTTTGCCGCGGGTGAACCCAGCCTGCGGTTCAGCCACAAAAGTCCTTAGCGCCCATACAGGACAGCTTGTTCATCTTCATATAATAACTGCCAGCCTTCGGTAACCAGTAGCTGAGCCAGCGGCCAGTTCGGTTCGATCAACACCAATCGCACGTCCCATTTATCCAGGGTATCTTGCCAGCCAGCTTTAGCGCTGATCGTATCCAACCATTCGGCTAGCAACTCATCGGCATATAGGTCCGTTCGTCCGTCTATGTAGACGGGATAATTGCGCAGCGCCCACACCAAGTATCCGCCCCAATTATAAGAATTGAACAGCCTTCCGGGCGGTTGCTCTCTTTGGATGTAGCTCACGGCAGTCACAGGCGCACGGGTGGCCAGGACCTGATCGTTAGCGTCCTGGGTATACACCATAGCGGCCCTGGCAAGTACGAATAAGGTCACAACGGCTATAAAAGCGGTATTCAGCCATGGCTGCCACTTTGCCATTTTCAATGTTCGCGGCGGCTTTAGGCGCAGCGTCTGACGCAGTTCTTGCAGCCAGGGTTCAGCGTGGCGGGTGAGTACCACGGGAGCTACCAATGCAAAGAGCGGGATATTGCGCGCGGCCAGCAACCCCATATAGGCAAAGCCGGCTACCAACAGAAAATCAATGAGCGCCAAGGGCCGGCGGGCGGCGCCTAGAACACCCAGCAGCATGAGCAAAAGCCAGGCGAATGGCTGCATAGGCAAAGAGTGGAAATTGGGAGATTGCCACTCACTGATCGCATCCTGCAGCACACCGATGGAAAGGGTCTCGAAAGGAAAGGTAAATACCGCCAATCCGGCCGGGTTAACGGTTGCCGCTATGGCGGCTCCCAACGTGGCAATGGCCAGTGGCTTCAGGTTGTATTGAACTGTGCTCAATTTCTTGCGGGAACCCCAAAATCGTGCCGCGACCCAACGAGCGCCAGCATCAAACAGATAGACGCCCAGCAGTAGAAAGCCTATGGCGTAACCTGGATGACTGTTGACCCAAAGGATCATTAACAGCGGCAGCCAGATCAACCGATTCTTTCTGCCCCAGCGGTGGTCTTCCAGGATCCACAGGAAGGCGGCAGCCAGCACGAAGCTGAGCATATAGGGCCGGGACGCCCAGTAGACGCCAGACACGGTGACGGCCAAGACCAGCACAAAGGCTTTCAAGAGGGGAGACCCGCTCATCGACAGAAAAATAAACATGAAGGCCAGGGTCACCAAGGCAGCCACCCATAGGTTGAGGCCACCGGGACCAAAATTGTCATAGATGAAGAAGAGCTGCAATTCAGAGAGCCAGGCATTGCTTGGGTAATGCCATGGCTCTGCGGAACGGGTGTAGGAGAAGGAATCCGTGGTGGGGACTGCGCCTTGCTCGACAATCAATTCGCCGGTACGCAGATGCCACCAGCTATCCGTGTCCATGGAGAATTGCAAACCCATGGCAAAGATGGATAGGAATATGATGGCGATGACCAGGGTGCGGAAGTTCATTGTTGGAATGATAGTCCACATGCGTTTATTTGTCATTTCCCCTTATGAAAAAGAGGCCTTGCGGCCTCTTTTATACATTACGCTTCGCCCAAATATTCTTTGAGCTTTTTAGCCACGATGGGATGACGCAGGCGGCTGAGGGCCTGGGCCTCGATCTGGCGCACCCGCTCGCGGGTAACGCCCATCTTGCTGCCCACCTCCTCCAGTGTGTAAGCCTGGCCGTCCAATAGCCCGTAGCGCAATTGCAGGATGCGCACTTCGCGAGGCGGCAGGCCATCCAACACTTCGCCCAGGTGCTGGCGCAGCAGGTTGTAGGTGGCGGAATCGTCGGGAGCGGTGGCTTCATGATCCTGAATGAAATCGCCCAGCACCGAATCTTCTTCGTCGTCAGTAGGCGTCTCCAGGGATAGCGGGCGGCGAGCCACCTGGATCATATTCTCAACTTTCTTGGGCACTACATCCAACGCCACGGCCAGTTCATCCACTGATGGGTCCCGCCCCAGGCGCTGGGTGAGCTGGTGCTGCACCCGCAGCAACTTGTTGATCTGGTCGCCCATGTGGACCGGCACACGGATGGTGCGGCCCTGGTCGGCAATGGCGCGGGTAACCGCTTGGCGGATCCACCAGGTGGCGTAAGTGCTGAATTTGTGGCCGCGCCGGTAATCGAACTTCTTGGCGGCGCGGATCAGGCCGATGTTGCCCTCCTGGATCAGGTCCTGGAAAGGCACGCCGCGGCCCATATACTTCTTGGCGACGCTAATCACCAGGCGGGAGTTGGCGGTTATGAGATGCTCACGAGCGGCCCAACCATCTTCGATGTGGCGGCGGTGCTTGGGGGGCTGGTCCTCATTGAAACGACCGGAGGCCAGGGCTTCACGCGAAACCCGCCCCCGCTCGATGCGCTTAGCCAACTGCACTTCCTCAACGGCGGTGAGCAGCGGGACGCGGCCCACCTCTTTAAGGTAGAGCCCGATCATGTCGTCGGTGTCGATATTGGCTAAATAATTATCGTCGGCTTCCTGCAGACGTTTGAACTCTTTTTCGTCCTCTTCGACGTCTTCGTCCAGGTTTAGTTCAGTCTCGCTGGGTTCGATCGACTCGGGATCGTCTACATAGGCGATGCCGGCGCCCAAAAGGGCGGCGAAGGCTTCTTCCAGTTTGTCAACATCTCGCTCTGCTTCGGGAAGGAAATTAAGGATATCGTCAATGGTGACGTAGCCTTGTTTACGGCCCAATTCGATGAGCCGTGTAATAGCGGGATGGTCCCGCTCATGGTCACGATCAGGCTCATTGTTATCATGCCCGACGATCTGGTCTATGAGTTTCTCGTTCAGCACTAGGACTCTTTCTATTATTTAGTTGAACTGCGAGAACTGTGCACCCCATTGCCTGACTTGACAGGTAAGTGAGAGGGCCTCTTTAGCGACAAAAAACCCAGCAACCACGAGCTCGTTGCTGGACTTTGGGCACCGTGGAGTCCAATATACAGCGAATCAAAAGGCAGAGTCAATAAGCAAATGGTTGACATGGAATTAGGCATAGTGCACGGAATATGCCAGCCCGGCAGCAAGGGTGCAGAGGGACGGGAGAGGTGGAGCATAGAGCCAGACGTTGGGGGCAATGTTTGCCTTTTTCAATACGCAACGCCGTTAGACTACCCCATTCCCACCCGCTTTGGCGGACATTCTCATCTTTCATGTGAGGCTAGCCTGCCATTTTATCGTTCCGACAGGCTCGTTTTTATATTGGCGCGAGAGCGATCTGCTCACACGGTTCCAGATTCCACCGATTCGGGAATTTCCCCTTTCGATAATTACTCAGTTTCAACTGGGGCATCAGGCAGTTCTTTTTCAACCAAGCGCATTCGAGGGTAGGAGTACATGAGCAAAGTAACCACCAGCATTCCCATGCCGGCGAGCACGAACATCAGCCCGATGCCGCGCCCTGGGCCCACCCCCAGGAAATGCCCAACGAACGTGGTTGCTAGTGAACCTCCTAACCTCAGGGCGGGTTCGAACACACGGTCGGCCAATGGGCCAGCAGCCAGGAAGGCAAACGGGACCCCCACGCGCGCCAAGGTGAAAACAAGCGAGAACACGCGCCCCTGCATGGCAGCCAGCACCTTGGTCTGCACGATGGCGCGGATAGACGCATTGATCAGAGTGATCGGGAACAGGAAAATGAACAAGCCTGCGGCGATCCACACAGGGTCCTGACGCACGCCGGTGAACGCCAAGCCGAATCCACTGCCAAGCGCGGCCAGGCAGATACCCAGGACTTTACGCTGGGGTCCGCCCCAAATGCTGATCCAGATACCACCAAGCAACAGACCTACACTCAAAGCAGCCTGTACCAAGCCAAGTATCTGAGGAGTAGCGAACGACAGCATCATCGGGGTGATCAGCACAGCGCACAAACTGACCAACACATTGAGCATGGCAATGAACAGTGCAAGGCTCACCAACCCTTTGCGGCCCTTGAGAAAGTCAAAGCCCTGGCGAATATCAGAAAAGAGCGATGGCTTTTTTCCTTCAGCCCCGTTCTTTGGCACAGGAATTCGCACGATAAGCAAGGTTCCTGCGGCAACCAGGAAAGTTGCGAAATCCACGATGAAGATACCGTTGATACCGATCACCACAAAGAGCAATCCACCCAGGATGGGTGAGACGATGCCGCTGAATGATTCGGCCGTTTGGACCAGCGCGTTGGCGCGGCCAAGGTGGGCGCGCGGCACCAACACGGTCACCGACGTCTGGTAGGCCAAGCGTTGGAAAATGCCCAAGGTCGAGGTGGTCAGGGCAGCCGCATATAGATGCCAAAGTTCAAGCAGCCCATTGGAAAAAAGCAGATACAAAGAGAGGGTCACCAGGGCAGAACCCTGTATCAGCGATCAACATAAGCGCGCGACGGTCATAGCGGTCCACCAGAGCGCCGACCAGAGGGCTGAGCGAAAAATTTGGGAGAGAGTCAAAAAGGGCGACCAGCACCAAGGGTGTGGCTTCGCCTGTGCTCTGGAAGATCCATACTCCAAGGGCAAAGGCGGTCATTCCCGAACCGATCAGTGAAATGACCTGCCCTACCCAAATTGTCAGAAAAATGCGCATCGACGTTTATCCTTTGCCGTTAAAGTAGGACAGTCTACCAAAGCTTAGTTCGAGCGGATCCTTGGGGAGCCAACAGCCATTATCTTGACACATCCGCGCCACCCAATTACAATATTTTTCGCTTTCCCAGCGCCGGTGCCAGAGCCCCGGCGCTTTTTAAGGCAATCCCTTATCGTCTAAAGGAGCTTTTTTTATGTATCAGTTAGGTTTATCCAGTTTTGAGACCATTGCTATCTGGAGTGTATTCGGCGTGGCCATCCTGGGCTTGCTGTATGCCCTGTACCTGCGCCGCCAGATCCTGGCGGAGGACACCGGCACCCCCAAGATGCGCGAGGTATGGGGCGCGATCCGCGACGGGGCTGACGCCTACCTGGGTCGCCAGCTACGCTCCATCCTGCCGCTGATCGTGGTGCTGACCGCCGCCATGTACCTTTC
>JBBDXQ010000096.1:0-14442 GCA_040902265.1 Anaerolineales bacterium | reverse complement strand
CGATCAGTTGGGTAGCCTTTTTAAAATGTTCGCGTTGCTGTTTGCGGATGGGGATCAGGATGCCATTCTTGAGGGCAGCGGCCACCTGCATGCCCACGAAAGCGCCTCCGGCGCTGCGCCGCGCTGCATTCTGGATGGGCAGGTTGCTGAGCCGGGCGGTCTCAAGGGTGCCCAGCAGCCCCCAGTCTTTGAAGGCCATTGAGTTCTGCGGATCCAGGTGCAGCCGCCCCAGCAGCAGGGTCTGCTGATCACGATGCACCAGGTGTCCATAGCTTTCGAACTGGTTGGCCTCGATCCGGATCGGCAGGCGGGTCTTGTCGCGATTCGGATTGAAGTAAATGCCCGCAGACTTGGCAATGGAGAACAGGTAGGGAAATAACCACATATCCCCATAACGCGTGCGAATGATATCGGGGTCGACTTGTTGGATCAGGGCGTCTAATCGTTGCAGCAATTGCAACGGCTGCCTGGTGCTCAGGGTTTCAGTTTGGTTGTTGAACCGAACACGGATTGAGGGAGGCAAAGCCCTGACCGGCGAGCTGGTGGGTTCCACTTCCATGGTTCGCAGCCGGGGAAAACGCGGTTTCAATCCCCATTTGTCATCACGGTTTGTTATTCTCAGGATCCTGCCATGTTCGTCTATTGCGATTGAACAATACGCCAGCGGGAATGTTTGGGTTGTAATGTAGTAGTGCACCGGTAGGGCAAGATCGGCGTCGTAGTAGTCCAGGTTTGGGAACCGATCGTGCAATTTGCGGAACAGGGAGCGCTGTAAGGCGCCGTTGGGAACGCGGACCGCCACCACTTTGATGCTGCCATGGAACAAATGCTGGCGTTCGGTGAGTAAGAAGGGAACGCGCATTTTTTTAATGTGGTCGCACAAGTCATCCAGATCAGCCTGAGCACCACCCGCGTAGAAAGTAATCGCCAGGTCTTGGGTGAAACGATAGCGGGTGCCATCCTCTCCCAGGAACCAAACTACTGCGCCACGCCCGTTGTTTGTATAAACGTCAAACAGCCATCCGCAGCGTTCAGTCTCCATCAGGTTCTTTGCTGGCAGGCTTAAGCAGGAAGAGTTCGGTCCTGAGCTTGCGTATTTCGATCTGCGACTCTTGTTTGGCCTTCGATAGTTCCCGGCCAAATTCCTGGCGCAATAATTCGAGCTCGGTTTCGTGATGTGCGAGTTGTTTGTGTTTTTCCAGCAGAAGTGAAAGCAAGAATCCGATCCCCGGCAGCAGGTTGGCGGCATACCCGGTAGCTGGCAAATGTTGATTGGCTTCGTCGAGCAGGGCATCCAGGGCCAGCTGGTCTGCTTTGCGCAAAGCGCGGCGGAACGGCTTTACATAAGATAGGAATTGGTGGTAGCTCTGGGTGACGGTTGAGAGAGTATGGCCCATTACTCCATCCACTCAAACGCTGCTTGCCTCGTTTGGGGTTGCTGCTCCAGCGGCTGGAAGTAGAAACGCGTGTTGGCGTGCTGCTCCAGCAAACGGATCAGGCTGGGGCGGACCGGGTCGCTGCGGGCGCTGACCAGCACAGGCGCTAGTTTGCTGAGCTGGTCCAGGCGGGTGAGACAGCGTTGTAGTTGCTGGCTCACCTCATTGAGTGTCAAGTCCTCCTCATAGAAGGATGCCAGCATGTCGGTGATCACCAGCGGGGCCGGGCTGAGTGGTAGCGCCGTCAGCACATCCAGCATCTGGTAACAGCTTTCGGCGCGTGAGACCAGGATGTGGTCGAGGATCTCATAGGCGCGGCCAGCCTGGTCCCCCAGCATCAGCGGCAGGCGATCGAAGGAAATGCGATTAGCGCCAACTACCACTTGTACGGTCTCCTGGATGGCGAAGCGATCGATGATCTCCTGCATGGCTGTTGCCAACACCTTGCTATCGCCTTGGAAGAGGTAGATAGTATCGGCCTGGGCCATAGGCACCAGGTCCCGCACGCTGGTGATCGCTCTAGTCCCGGGTACGAAATTGGTGTTGGTTAAGGTCATGGGTCCGCAAGACATCATAATAGAACGTATATTCTATGTCAAGGATGGTGCCCTGACCTAGAGGTACACGGTAAGAACGCAAAAGGTGAAGCCCTCTCGCAATGACCAAGCAAGTGCACTATACTGCGCGAGTGACAAATTCTTGGCTGCGGGTCTCGCTTGAAGTCGCTCCCGAACTGGCCGAAGCCGTCAGCGACGTCTTTGCCCGCTATGTCCCCGGCGGCGTGGTGATCGAAAGCACCGCTGTTACCGCGGATGCGGAGGATGATGGCCATGCCATCGGCCCAGTGCGTGTGCAGGCCTACATACCCAACGACGCCGAACTGGAACACCGCCGCGCCCAAATCGAGCAGGGCCTGCGCTATCTAGCCCTCATCCAACCCATCCCCGAACCCAGCTACGAAACCATCCACGACCAGAATTGGATGGAGGCCTGGAAGAAGCATTACAAGCCGCTGCGCATCGGGCAGCGGCTGCTCATCCTGCCCGCCTGGCTGCCGACGGGCACTGGCAGGCAGGCGCACAACGGTCGAGAGATCGTGCGCATCGAACCGGGCATGGCCTTCGGCACCGGGGTGCATCCCACCACCCAACTTAGCTTGCAGCTAGTGGAAAATTACGTGAGGGCTGGAGACTCCGTCATCGACCTAGGCTGCGGCTCTGCCATCCTGGCCATCGCGGCTGCCAAGCTGGGCGCAAGCGCCTTGGTTGCGCTGGATATCGACGCGCAAGCGCTGGACAACGCCCGTCACAACGCAAAGTTGAACGACGTGGAGCTGGAGATCGGGGTGGGATCGCTGGCCGAGCTGCAAAGCGGACTCTTCAGCCTGCGCCAGGCGGATGTGGTCGTGGCCAACATCCTGGCGCCTGTGCTGGTGCGCCTGTTGGCTCAAGGTCTAGCCCAATTGCTGGTGAAGGGTGGGGTGCTGATCCTTTCGGGCATCCTTGCAGAACAGAAAGGCGACCTGAAGCACGCCCTGGATCAGGCCGGGTTGAAGATCATTACACAACGCCGTATCGACGATTGGCTGGCGCTGGCAGTCCAGGCTGGGTAAACAACCCGCCGATGCCGGTCACCTTCTGCATTTCTCTCTTCTATCAACGCTGCAGCCAGCGCTCCAATCCTTCGGGAGGCAAATACGCTGCCAGCTTATCCAGTAGAGCGCCCGGCTCCTCGGCCTGGCTGTACAGTTTTTGGTGCTCCCAAAAGGTAAATCCTTCCTCGTTAGCGTGCTCCAGGAACTTGAGCAAGTGGTCGAAATAGCTATACACGTTCAGTAGACCCATGGGCTTACTATGTAGGCCAATTTGCGCCCAGGTGAGCACTTCGAAAAGTTCCTCCAGCGTACCGAAACCGCCAGGCAGTGCCACGAAGGCATCTGCCAGTTCGACCATGCGCGCCTTGCGGGCATGCATGCCGTCCACCAGTTCCATGCGGGTCAGGCGCTGGTGGGCCAGCTCCGGCCGGTTGAAATGCAGAGGCAGCACCCCGATCACCTCACCGCCGGCATCCAGCACCGCGTCAGCCAGGGCGCCCATCAGGCCGGTGCTGCCCCCGCCAAAGACCAGCTGCAAGCCGCGGGCGGCCATCACCTCGCCCATGGTTCGTGCAGCCTGCAGGTATTGGCTGCCGACTTCGTCGGAGGAGCCACAATAAACACACACAGCTTTGAAAGTCATATGAAGGGATCCATATTATCGAATAATCGATTTATCGATTTTCTGTTCGGATGTCTCTAGTAGCTTTATGTCTGCGGCGCTCAGCTCTGCGCTATCCAGCAGGGCAGGACGGCGCTGGGCGGTACGCACCAGCGACTGCTGCCGGCGCCAGCGTTCAATGCGGGCATGGTCGCCGGAGCGCAGGATCTCGGGCACTTCCCAGCCGCGGAATATCTGCGGACGGGTGTAATGCGGATGCTCCAGCAACCCGCTGGCATGCGAATCCGTGAGCGCCCCATGCGGGTCACCCAGAGCGCCGGGCAAGGTGCGTGCCACGGCATCGATCAGCACCATGGCGGGCAGTTCGCCGCCGGTAAGCACATAGTCGCCTATGGAGATCTCATCCGTGGCCAGGTGGCTGCCCACGCGCTCGTCCACGCCTTCATAGCGACCGCAGATCAGCGCCAGGTGCGGTTGCCTGCCCAGGTCCTGGGCAATGGCCTGGCTGAAGAGTCGTCCTTGCGGGCTGAGCAGGATCACGGGAATTGTGGGCGGCGCGCCCAGAACCCCTTCCACAGCAGCAAAAATGGGCTCGGGCTTCATCACCATGCCACCACCGCCTCCGTAGGGCTCATCATCGGTGACTTGGTGCTTGTCGAAGGCGTAATCGCGAATGTTATGCACCTGCACGTGCAGCAGGCCTGCCACTTGAGCGCGGCCCAGGATGCTGGCTTCCAGGTAAGGGCCAAACATTTCCGGGAACAGGGTGAACACATCAATGCGCATGAGACTATTCTAATGCAAGGGCAAATAGCCAGATTCATAAATCAAAAATACCCATTCTCTTATTCTCCATTCTCCGATTACTTATTACCAAATACAGTTCCGCTCATCCGCCTCTCACCCCATTTCTTGACGCTATTTTCTGCCGGACGGTAGAATGAACTCATGTATCTGCACGGATCTCGCTGGCATATGCAGCGCGAACGAAAAAAGCGCGGGGCAAACCCGGCGCTGATCGGGTTAATCCTTATGCTGGCTGCGGCAGCTTGTTATTTCAACCAGTACGTGATCCCCACGCTACCCTTGCCCCAGGAGCCAACCCTCACACCCACGCAGGACCCAGAATCCTTCGTGAATGCAGCCGTGGCTTCATTTGAACAAGGGAATCTGCTGCAATCGATCGCCAACTACGAGCAGGCGGTCATGGCTGACCCGGGTAACCCGGCTGTGTATATCAACCTGGCGCGCATGCAGGTGCTGGCCGGCCGCTACGAGGCCGCCCAGACCAGCGTCAGCAATTCCCTCCTCCTCAGCCCAGATAACCCCGTCGGCCTCGCCATCCTTGGCTGGACGCTGAACTTTCTCGATAACCATGCCGGCGCTCAAGCTGCCTTGCAGCGCGCTTTGCTGTTGGACCCGAATAACGCCATGGCGCACGGCTTCATGGCAGAGGTGCTGGCGAATAACCAGGAATTCGAGCTGGCCGCTGAAGAATCGCGCATCGCCGTCGAGTTGGGCGGAAACCTGTTGGAAGTGCGCCGCTCGCGCGGCTATGTCCTGGAGCTCACCGGTAACTATACGGAAGCCGCATTCCAATATGAAGCAGCCCTGGCGATCAACGATCGCATCGCCGACCTGCACCTGTCGTTGGGCCGGGTCTACCGTGCCATGGAACGCTACGATGACGCCATCAATGAGTTCGTCGTCGCCGATTCGCTCAATCCCTCCGACCCTCTGCCCAACACCTACACTGGCCTGATCTATATAACCACCGGGGAATTTGGCAAAGCTGTGCAAGCCATGCTGCAAGCCGTTTCTGAGGATCCCTCCAATCCCTATCGGCATGCCAACCTGGGCCTGGCCTATTACCGCAACCAGCAACCCGCCGATGCAATGAATGCTTTCCAGATCGCCATCCGCGGCGGCCTTACCGCCGATGGGGTCATGGTTAACGGGCTGCCACTGGATTCTGCGGACGTAGTTGCTTACTACTATATGTACGGGCTGCTGCTGGCGCGCAATGGGCAATGCGCCGTAGCCCTGCCCATTGCGCAGGCGCTGATCGCCAGTTTTGGGGAAGATGAGATCGCCGTGGCCAATGCGCAAGAAATGATGTCGATTTGTGAAGGCCAGGGAGGCACACAACCCACCAGTACTCCAGGTTCAACATTGGAAGCCACACCTACTGCTGAGGGAATGTAAAAGATGGAGATGATTTCCGAAAAATTTTTCGGGTAGCGTATTATGCGTGTCCGCCAACGCCGAACCCTGTTCCACCAATCAGGCCCGAGCTCTCACCCGTTGCGTTTGCTGTTGTGGGGTGGGCTAATCATGGCTGGCTTATATCTGTTGTGGGGGGTCGATGAGGGCACGGTCCAGCCACTTTTTGTGGCCACGCCGACTGCAACTCGCGGGGCGGCCTCCTATCGCGAAGAAGGCACAGCTTTCTTTGAAGCCGGAAATTTGAGCCGGGCGATCGATGCCTACCAGGATGCCCTGGCAGTTAATCACGAAGATTATGTAGGTTGGACGGAATTGGCTCGTATCCAGACTTATTCCTCCGCTTTGCTCACGCAAGATCGCAAACGCGGCCGCCTGGCAGAGGCACTGGCTAGCGCCGACCAGGCCGTGGCGCTGGCGCCGCAGGATAGCAGCGCGCACGCGGTGCGAGCCTTCGTGCTGGATTGGACCGCAGGGGCTGCAGGTACGACGACTGAATTCCAGACCTTCATCGCCGAGGCCAGCACCGAGGCGGTGCTGGCCTTGCAACTGGACAACCTGAATGAACTAGCCCTGGCCTACCAGGCTGAGATCTATGCCGACCAACAGCAATATACCCAGGCCAGCCAATACGCAGAGCTGGCCATGCGCGTAAACCCAAATTCGTTTGACAGCTTGCGGGTGAGCGCCTATGTGTTGGAAGCTGGTGGCAATTATGCAGCTGCCATCGAGCGGTACAAGCAGGCGATTCAGGTAGCTCCCAACCAGACCTTTGTCCACATCCGCATTGGCCAGAATTACCGGGAACTGGCCTTGTATGACCAGGCGCTGGAGTATTTCGATCAGGCCGCTTCGATCAATGAAGTCCTGGGGATCGACGATCCTCTGCCGTATATTGCTATCGCCAGGACCTATTCACGCATGGGTGAATTCTTTGCAGCTGCCTTGAACGCTGAGAGGGCGATCGACCTGGACTCTGCAAACCCCGATTGGTACGGGCAGCTCGGCATCATCTACTTTCGAGCACGCAACTACGAAAGTTCCATCCCGGTGCTGCGCTGCGCGGTGAGCGGCTGTTCGGATGTGCAGAACAGCGCGGATAGCCTGGGCCGCTGGGTCAACTCTGTCAACGGTTTGCCGCTGGACAACAATACTCTGGCCTATTACTACACCTTTGGCTCCGTACTGGCAGCTCTAGAGCATTGCGGCGAAGCCATCCCGGTACTGAATGCTCTGGGCGCTACTTACCCAGGTGATGCCGTAGTGATGGGTATTGTCAACGAAAGCCTGAATATTTGTGAAGGAACTGTGGCCAACGACGGGGATAATTAGTCACTGTCAGAGTTTTATAAGAAAACGGGGGTTTTTCATAACGATTGCCGTGTAAACTCTTGACTGGTCGCGTAAAACTGGTATGATACCTAACGGATTAGCACTCACCTTCATTGAGTGCTAAACGCGAAGCTGATTATCCAAACCCAAATTTAGTGTATTTAGGAGGCATCAAATGGCTATTGCACTCAAACCGCTCGCCGACCGCGTGTTGGTGGAGCCCATTGAGGACGAAGAGGTCACCGCAGGTGGCATCGTCCTCCCTGAGACTGCGAAGGAAAAACCGCAGCGCGGTAAGATTCTGGCCGTAGGCCCGGGTGGGCGTGATGAGGACGGAAAAGTGATCGCCATGGAAGTGGCGGCTGGCCAGACCGTTTTATTCGCAAAGTACGCCGGCACCGAGATCAAATCGGAAGGCAAGAAATTGCTGATCCTGCGCCAGTCAGACCTGTTGGCGATCGTTGGGAAATAACAAAAGGAAATAAGGAGAATCAAAATGGCAAAACAACTCGCCTTTTCGGAAGAAGCTCGCCGCCACCTGTTGGCCGGCGTAAACGCAGTGGCGGAAGCAGTGGTCACCACTCTAGGCCCTAAGGGCCGCAACGTGGCGTTGGATCGAAAGTTCGGCGCCCCTACCATCACTCACGACGGCGTGACAGTGGCCAAGGAAATTGAGCTGGAGAATCCCTTTGAGAACATGGGCGCTCAGCTTTTGAAGGAAGCCGCCTCCAAGACCAATGATATTGCCGGTGACGGCACCACCACCTCCACCTTGCTGGCTCATGCCATCGTTACCGACGGCATGAAGAACCTGGCTGCTGGCGCCAACCCAATGATGCTGAAGCGCGGCATCGAAGCCGCCACCAGGGCCATCTCGGAAGAGATCAAGAAGCACGCTATCAAGATCAACAACAAAGAAGGCATTGCCAATGTGGCCTCCGTTTCTGCGCAGGATCGCGAGATCGGCAACCTGATTGCGGATGTGTTCGACAAAGTCGGCAACGACGGTGTGATCACCGTGGAAGATTCGCAAGGCTTACAGTTCGAAACTGAATATGTGGAAGGCATGCAGTTCGACCGCGGCTACCTCTCTGCTTACTTCGTTACCGCCCCGGAGAGCATGGAAGCCATCATCGAAGACGCCCAGGTCCTGATTCACGACAAGAAGATCTCTGTCGCCCAGGACATGGTGCCCCTGTTGGAAAAACTGGTGCAGACCGGCAAGCGCAACCTGGTGATCATCTCTGAAGATGTGGACGGGGAAGCCCTGGCCACGCTGGTCTTGAACAAGCTGCGCGGCATGCTGAACGTGTTGGCCGTCAAGGCTCCCGGCTTTGGCGACCGTCGCAAGGCCATGTTGCAAGACATCGCCATTCTCACCGGCGCAACCGTGATCTCAGAAGAAGTCGGCCGTAAGCTGGAATCCGCTACGATGGAAGACCTTGGTAAAGCCGAGAAGGTCGTGTCTGACAAGGACAACACCACCGTCATTGGCGGCAAAGGTGACCCCAAGCGCATCGCAGCCCGTGTGGAAGAGATCCGCGTCGAGAAGGAAAACAGCACCAGCGACTATGACAAAGAGAAGCTCGACGAACGCCTGGCCAAGCTAGCTGGCGGCGTGGCCATCATCCGAGTGGGTGCGGCTACTGAGACCGAGCTGAAAGAAAAGAAGCACCGCGTCGAAGACGCCGTGTCTGCTACGCGTGCAGCTATCGAAGAAGGCATCGTGCCCGGTGGCGGCGTGGCCTTGCTGAACGCCCGCAGTGTGCTGGACAAGCTAAAAGGGGTTAGCGACGAGGATGCCAAGGTAGGTGTGCAGATCGTGCGCCGCGCCCTGGAAATGCCCATGCGTCGCATCGCCGGTAACGCCGGCCAGGACGGCTCCGTGATCGTGGACGGCGTGCTGCGCAAGCAGGTCGAGTTGAAGAACAACAACATCGGCTTCGACGTGCTGGCCGAGGAATTCGTGGACATGGTCGAGTCCGGCTGGATCGACCCAGCCAAGGTGACCCGCGGCGCGCTGGAGAATGCAGCTTCCATTGCTGCCATGATCCTGACCACCGAAGCGCTGATCACCGATAAACCGGAAGAGAACAAGGGTGCCTCCATGCCCCAAATGCCGCCGGAGTACTAAGCCGAACAACTGTTTAGTATAGATTTGACACAGAAGCCCTGGATCCCAGGGCTTCTTTTTTAGAAAGTTGATCCACCCTTATCCATATTTTGGATAGCTATCGCATTGTTTACTTTAAATATCATACCTCCCCTTTGTGATAATATTTACAAACAAAACCGCCTTCGCCCGAGGCTACATGACCGACCGACCATTTATTTCCATAGAAGAACTTTCCAAGAGCTACACCGAAGGTGAACGGACTCACGCCGTTTTGCGCGCTGCCAGCTTGCAGATCCGGCGGGGTGAATTCGTGGCGCTGCTAGGCTCCAGCGGCAGCGGTAAAAGCACACTGCTAAACTTGCTCAGCGGAATCGATGCCGCTGATTCCGGCGCTATCTGGGTGGAGGGGCAAGACCTGATTGCCATGAAAGAGGCCGAGCGCACCTTATTCCGCCGGCGGCATATCGGTTTTGTCTTTCAGTTCTTCAATCTGTTGCCCACCCTCACCGTGCTCGAGAACGTCGCGTTGCCCCTGGAATTGGCCGGCGGCTCTGCAAAGGATGCCCGAGCCAAGGCGCAGGCGCTCCTGGACCAGGTTGGTTTGGCCAACCGGGCAGCCAGCTACCCAGACTTGCTCTCCGGCGGCGAGCAGCAGAGGGTAGCCCTAGCTCGCGCCCTGGTGCACGATCCCTTGCTGGTGCTGGCCGATGAGCCCACCGGTAACCTGGACGAGGAAACCGGCAGCCAAGTGATGGACCTGCTGGAACAGCTCACCCGCCAAGAGAGAAAGAACCTGGTAATGGCTACGCACAACATGGAAAATGCCCGTCGTGCAGATCGCGTGGTGAACGTGCGCGAGGGCAAGCTCGTGGAAAGCGGATCGAACGTGTGAGCTACGCCCCGCGAATGCCGGCCAGTTTGTTCAAGGTGGCTTGGAGCTACCTGCTCGCCCACCCTTTGCAGACCATTCTGATGCTGCTGGGCATCAGCCTGGGCGTAGCTGTGGCGGTGAGCGTGGATGTGGCTAATGCCAGCGCCTCACGCGCCTTCGACCTTAGTGTTGAAGCTGTGGTGGGCCGCAGCACCCATTACATCTCGGCGGGACCCAATGGCATCGACGAAGCCGTCTATTCGGATCTGCGCCGGGCTGGCCTTGAGTTGCCGATAGCGCCGATCCTAAGTCTTTATGTTTCCTCTCCCGATCTGGGAGGTATTGCGCTGCAATTGCTCGGTGTGGACCCCTTCGCTGAAGAGCCGTTTCGAAATTATCTGTACAGCGAAGAAACTCGCGCGAATGCCACCGCGATTGGCGCTTTCTATAGCCTACCTGGTGCGATCCTGATCTCGACCGAATTAGGCGAACTCTATGGCTTGGCGCCTGGCGACATGGTCCAGCTCAACATTGGCGGGAGAGCCACGCAAGGTGTGATCGCCGGGTTGATGGAGCCGCGCGATGCCCTCAGCCAGCGCGCCTTGGAATACCTGGTATTAGCGGATCTCTCCAGCGTGCAAGAACTCAGCGGCCGCCTGGGTGTGATCGAGCGCATCGACTTGATCCTTCCAGAAGAAGGGCGCGCCGCAGCTCTGCAGCGTGTGGAAGATTTGCTGCCCGCCGGATTGCAGATTCTGCCGGCCGAGGGCCGCAACCTGGCTGCAGACCAGATGACTTCAGCCTTTCGCACCAACCTGACCGCCCTCAGTCTGCTGGGTCTGGTGGTTGGGCTCTTTCTAATTTACAATACCATGACCTTTTCAGTCGTGCAGCGCCGCCAAACTTTCGGCACTTTGCGCGCCTTAGGCGTCAGCGGCCGGGAGATCTTCATCCTGGTGCTGGGTGAAGCTTTACTGGTTGGCCTGGTGGGCTCCATACTAGGCGTGCTGCTTGGCGTGCTATTGGGCCGCGGCGCAGTGGAGCAAGTTTCGCAAACCATCAATGATATTTTCTTCACCCTCACTGTGCGTGAAGCCAGCCTTCCACTCTCTAGCCTGGTCAAAGGCGCTGCGCTGGGCCTGGCTGCCACATTGCTGGCCGCTTGGATACCAGCCACGGAAGCGGCCAACTCACCGCCGCGGCGCATTTTGTCCCGCTCGCAACTGGAATTGCTCTCCGGCAAGATCCTCGGCCGCCTGGCTCTGCTCGGCGCCAGCATGGCCGCGCTTTCCGGCGGGCTGCTAGCCCTTGTCGAGATCGGCCTGATCGCTAGCTTTGCTTGCACATTTGGTGTGACCATCGGCCTGGCGTTGACCACCCCCTGGATCACTCAGCGCCTGATGCCGCTCACCGCGCGGTTGCTTGGCTGGGCTATCGGCCCTTTGGGTCGCCTGGCCCCGCGTGAAGTTGCCGCCTCGGCCAGCCGTACCTCGCCAGCCATGGCCGCTCTGATGGTGGCCGTAGCAGTAACCATCGGCGCCAGCCTGATGATCAGCAGCTTCCGCGGCTCGGTGATCACCTGGTTGGACCAGATCCTCAGCAATGATATCTACGGATCGGTGGCCGGTGCTTCGCTGGCCGAACCCGCCGTACCTATCGAGCCGCAGCTCATTGAGCGGATAATCTCCTGGCCCGGGGTGGAAGCTGTGCACCTGTTGCGTAATATCGAAGTGGATTCGCCCTATGGCCCTATTACGATCAGCGCCAACGACAATCCTGAGGATGGGGCGGAGCAACTCTACGTGGTGAAGCAAGGCAGCGAATCTGAAGTATGGGAAGCGGTGCAAGCCGGAGCCGTGATGATCTCAGAACCGCTGGCCAATCGTCTGGGGCTGCGCATGGGCAATAGCATCATGTTATTTACGCCGCAGGGGGAGCAAAGCTTTCCGATCGTGGCCGTCTTTCGCGATTACACCTCCAGCCAGGGTAACGTGACCATGTGGCTGGAGACCTACCGCCGGCTTTGGAACGACCAGGCTGTGACCGCATTTTCGGCGCGGGTGTCGCCGGGTGGGGATGTGGATGCTCTTGTCCAGGCGATGAGTGCAGAACTGAGCCGGGACCAATTCCTGAATGTACGTTCGAATGCCGGGTTGCGCGCCGAGACCCTGGAGGTGTTCGATCGCACTTTCGTGATCACCAGTGCCTTGCAGATCATCACCACCGGCGTGGCTTTTGTGGGTGTGCTCAGCGCCATGCTGGCCTTGCAATTGGAGAAGCAGCGCCAGATGGGTATCCTCAAGGCCATCGGGCTTAGCCTGCGGCAGCTGTGGGTGCTGACCCTGCTGGAGACAGGCCTGATCGGCGCGGTGGCCGGCTTGCTGGCGCTACCCACAGGCTACATCGTGGCCGAGATCCTGCTGCAATTGATCAACAAGCGCTCCTTCGGGTGGAGTTTGCAGATGCAATTGGATTCAGCTCCCTTCATCCAGGCGCTCTTGATCGCCGTGACGGCAGCTTTGCTGGCCGGCTTGTACCCCGCGTTCCGCGCCAGCCGGCGTTCAGCAGCAGAGGCTATGCGTTTTGACTAAGCCACTGCGCATTCTCCTGTTCCTGGCCGTGGTAGCAGCTGTTGCGACCGCGCTATATTTTTCTTTCCCTGCGCGTGAGGCTGAAGAGTTGGCTGCGCAAGTGCGCGCGACTCCCCTCGTAATGGAAGGCTTCACCCGCGCCAGCCAGCCACGCCCGTTTGACTTTCCAATGGACCTTGGCCCGCACGGCGACTATCGAACGGAGTGGTGGTATTACATTGGAAACCTCGAAACCGAGGATGGGCGCCATTTTGGATTTGAGCTGACTTTCTTTCGAGTGGCACTATTACCGCCCAACCTGGCCACATCGCGCAGTAGCGAGTGGGCCACTAACCAGATCTACATGGCGCACTTCGCTCTTACGGATGTGGCTGGCAGCCAGTTCCACGCCTTCCAACGTTATTCACGCGGCGCTTTGAGCTTGGCTGGGGCGCAGGCCGCACCTTATCGCGTGTGGCTGGAAGATTGGCAGGTAGAACAGACCGGGGCGGCAAGGTACCTACTGCGCGCAGCCAACGCTGGCCTGGCGATTGAGTTGTTGCTCACCGACAGCAAAGGACCGGTGGCGCACGGCGAAGAGGGCTACAGCCAGAAAGGGCCTGAACAGGGAAACGCCTCCTATTACTACAGCCAAACACGCCTGCTGGCGCAAGGCAGTATTCACATTGCAGATGAAGTATTTGCGGTCAGCGGCACAGCCTGGTCTGACCATGAATACAGCACCAGCGTGCTGTCTACCAATCAGGTGGGCTGGGATTGGTTTGCCATCCAGCTGGAGGATGGCAGCGAGGTGATGCTCTACTATATTCGGCGAGCAGATGGCAGCATTGATCCGTTTTCCAGCGGCACCCTGGTGGCGCAGGATGGCAGCACGCAAAGCCTGGCGCGCCAGGATTTTGCTATCGAATCACATACCATTTGGCGCAGCCCGCATTCAGGTGCCGAATATCCTCTGGGCTGGACTATCACCATTCCCAGCGCAGATCTGCAATTGGAGTTAACCCCATTTCTGCTGGACCAAGAGCTCAACCTCTCGACCATTTATTGGGAAGGCGCGGTCCAGATTTCTGGAACAAAAACCGGTCAACCAGTCGCAGGCGTGGGTTACGTCGAATTGACCGGCTACGCCGAACCGTTCAGTGGGGATTTCTAAAGCGAAGTGCCTTTGTAAAAGTGATACAATGCACAAAATAATTTAGGAGAGACTAATGCTAAAGAAATTCACATTTCAACTGGCCGTATTGGCATCCCTTGGCTTGCTGCTGGTGGCCTGCTCAACACCAACCAAGAAGGTCACCCTGGTGGCCGAAGACATTATGTGGTCCATGGAGACCATTGAAGCCAAGGTAAACCAACCTATCGAGATCACCATCCGTAACGCAGGTGCTCTGGATCACGATTTTGTGATCGCCGAACTGGACATCGAGGTCCTGTTGTCCCCGGGCGACATAGAAGTGGTGGAATTCACCGTGGACCAGGCTGGCACCATCCTCTATATTTGTAATATCCCAGGCCACGAGGAAGCTGGTATGGTGGGCCAGATCGTTATCTCCGAGTAAATGACTAAGTTAGGAAAAGCCGGCGATTATGGAGTGGACCCTATAAAGTAGACACAAAAAGAAAGACCCCGCTGTAAGTTAGAGAAACTGACACCTCA
>JBBDXQ010000095.1:0-14482 GCA_040902265.1 Anaerolineales bacterium | reverse complement strand
CATCAACCCGGCTGGGCTCATCGATTATGATTTTGGGGTCGGATCTTTCGAACGTCATTCTGAACGCGCCCGCCAGGCAGGGGCTGAGCTAAAGGTCCTCGACCTGCCTTCATTAGCCCGGGATGTGGATGTGCCCGAGGACCTGGATTTTCTGATCGTAAAAGCCGATAGTTGAAAGCTTAAGGAGCTGCCCATGCTGGACCGCGTCGCTCTCTATTTACAGGACGCTCACGAACTGCGCGACGGCCTGGATTATGTCCGCTACGCTGAGCAGCGCGGCTTCGAGGCTGTGTGGCAAGCCGAGTCGCGCCTGGTGCGGGATGCGATCGTGCCCATGGCTGCCTACGCCGCGGTCACCGAGCGCATCAAGATCGGCTCTGGCGTGATCAACAACTGGACGCGCAACATCGGCTTGCTGGCAGCCACCTTCCTCACCCTGGATGACCTTGCTCCCGGGCGCATCATATGCGGCTTGGGCGCCTGGTGGGACCCGCTGGCTCACAATGTGGGCATTGAGCGACGCAAGCCGCTGCTGGCTATGCGCGAAACGGTGGAGGTGCTGCGCAAGCTGCTCAACATGGAACGGGTCACATTTCATGGGGAGTTCCACCATGTGGAAGGCATCGAGTTGGATGTGGTGCACGGCCGCCGCGAACCGCGGGATGTGAAGATCATGATCGGGGCCACCGGCGGCAAGATGATGGAACTGACCGGCGAGATCGCCGACGGCGCGGTGCTGAATTACTGCGTGCCGCCGGAATATAACGACGAAGCGTTGAAGCAATTAGAAGCCGGCGCCAGGAAAGCCGGCCGAAAGTTGGAAGACATTGACCGGCCGCAACTGATCGTGTGCTCGGTGAACGAAGACCGTGCGGCAGCCATCGATACTACTCGCGGTTTGCTGGCTCAGTATCTTGCGCAGCAGCCGCATATCGCCAAAGCTTCGGGCGTGGCTGAGGAGGTCGTTCAGAAGATCCAGGCCATCCTCGGTTGGCCAGCCACGCATGAGCAGATCGAAAAGGCTAAACCCCTGGTGCCAGAAGAACTGATCTATAAGATCACTGCCTCGGGAACTCCGGACGAAGCGCGCGCCAAGGTGCAGGAATATATTGATCGCGGCGCGACTTGCCCCATCCTGTACCCGGTAGGCGGGGATGTCAGGCTGTTGATCGATACCTTTGCAATTAAATGATCCTTGTCTGCCTTTGCGCGGAGTGGCCTGCGAAGCAAACTCGACGCAGCATTCTCCCTTAGGCTGGTGGAGTATTGCACGTCGACCTCGCGCTGCTCGGCCTCCTCGCAATGACGAAGATTGGATGTGAATGAAGAACAAGCTGCCCAATTCCAGGAATTGCTTTGCTTGCGGTCTCGAGAACCCGATCGGTTTGAAGTTAACCTTTTACGGCCAAGAGGATGGCAGCGTGACAGGCGAGTACACCATTCCGAAGCAGTATGAAGGCTACCCAGGTATTGCGCATGGGGGGATTGTGGCATCCATATTGGACGAAGCGCTGACCCGGGTTTTTATGGTGAACGACCATAACAGGTTCATGTACACCGGAAAATTAACGGTCCGATTGCGAAAACACGTCCCTGTCGAACAGGCTCTGCGTATTAGCGCTCACGCGCTAAAGGACCGCGGCCGGGCCGGTGAAGCTGAAGCTAAAATTTATGGCCCCAGCGGAGAATTGCTTGCTGAAGGTGAGGCTTTAATGGTTGCCTTGCCACCAGAAGACTTGCAACTTTCCAGCTTGAAAGAACTGGGCTGGAAAGTGTATGCTGAAGATGGGTCCCAGCCATGATCACCGAATACCATCGCCCCGCCACGCTTGAGGAAGCTGTCATGCTGCTGCGTCGCAAGCAGCCGGAAACCCAGCCGCTAGGCGGCGGGACGCTGCTTTCTGCGCCTTCCTCGGCTGCCGTGGCAGTCGTTGACCTGCAAAAGCTTAAGCTGAACAAGATCACATTGCGCGGCAAATCTCTGCATATCGGCGCTACTGCCACCTTGCAAGCCCTGTTGGATAGCGACGCCATCCCGGAAGCGCTGGGAGCAGCCATCCGCCACGAAGCTAGCTACAACCTGCGTCAGGCGGCCAGTGTGGCTGGCAGCTTGGTGGGCGCAGACGGGCGCTCGCCGTTTGCGGCGGCCGTGCTGGCGCTGGATGCCCAGCTCGAACTCCAGCCCAAAGACGATTCCATGGGCTACGGCGAACTGCTCGCCTTGCGTGCTGCCAGACTGCGCGGCAAGCTCATCACCAGGGTTACCATCAGCCTGCAAACAAAATTAAGTTACCTGTACGTAGCCCGCACACCGGCCGACCTACCTATTATTTGTATAGCCCTTGGTGTCTGGCCTTCGGGTCGTACGCGGCTGGCTGTTGGCGGTTTCGGCGCCGCGCCTGCCCTGGCCTTGGATGGCCGCGATAGTAGCGGCCTGTCCGAAGCGCTCGAGAATGTACTGGTTGGCGCCAGCGACCAGTGGGGTAGCGCGCAATATCGGATCGAAGCAGGGAAGGCTTTACTTCAGCGAGCTATGAAAGAAATTGACAATGAATCCTGAATATAGATTCTTTTTGTCCTTCCGAGCGAAGGCGTTTAGCGCTGCCTTTAGCAGCGCTGCCCGACGAGGAATCCCTTTAGTGCCAAATCGGTCCATGTGCTTGCAGGCAGAAGCATGAATATCGAACTCTCAGTCAACGGCCAGCTGCACTCCCTCGAAGCTGTGCCAGGTTCTTCACTACTTACCGCGCTTCGCTCCGAAGGCTATTACTCCGTCAAGCACGGCTGCGAAACCGGCGAATGCGGCGCCTGCGCGGTGCTCATCGATGGCAAGCCGGTCAACTCCTGCGTGCACCTGGCTGCCCAGGCCGAAGGCCATACCATACAAACGGTTGAAGATATTGGGGCTCGCGCCGAATTGGGCTGGAAGACTACTGCTGGCCTGCATCCGCTGCAGCAGGCGTTTGCCGAGAGCGGTGCCATCCAATGCGGCTATTGCACGCCTGCCATGCTCTTGGCCTCCAAGCAACTCGTCGACCGCAATCCCAAACCCAGCGAAGCCGAAGTGCGCGATGCGCTCTCCGGCGTGCTATGCCGCTGCACGGGTTATGTCAAGCCCGTGCAGGCTATCCTGCATGCCGCTGCAGTGATGCGCGGCGAAGCCCAACCTGGCGACATGTTCACCCATAGTGAGCAGGAGCGATTCTTCATCCCACCGACCACAGGCCATCTGCCTCCCGCTAACCCAGAAACCCTCTCGGGAAATGGCACCGTAATTCAGGTGTTGCCCAAAGTCCTGATCGCCCCGCAAACCGAAACATGGAAGAGCGTAGGCCGCCCGGAAGTGAAGGTGGATGCGGTCAAACTTGTGCAAGGCAAACCGGCTTTCGCTGCCGACTTTGAACGGCGCGGCCTTCTGCATGCCAAGGTGCTCAAGAGCCCGCACGCCCATGCGCGCATCAAGCGCGTCGACGCCAGCAAAGCCCGAGAGCTTCCCGGCGTGGTCGCCGTGCTCACGCACCAGGATGTACCCCGCGTCGTCTATTCCACCGCCGGCCAGTCCGACCCTATCCCTGGTCCGCTGGACATGTTCTCGTTGGATAACAAAGTGCGCTTCGTAGGCGATCGGGTGGCTTTCGTAGCGGCTGAAACTCCTGAGATCGCCGAGCAGGCCCTCAAGCTCATCGCCGTCGAATACGAAGTCTTGCCCGCCATCATCGACTCGCGGCAGGCACTCAAGCCGGACGCGGTCCGCATCCATGATGAGCCTGAATATGTCAACTTCGAAGACTCCGACCCCAGCCGCAACCTGGCCGCTCACATTCATATTGATATCGGCAACGTCGAGAAAGGGTTCGCTGAAGCGGACCAGGTGTTTGAGTTCGAATACTCCGTCCCCAAAGTCCAGCAGGTCTCCATCGAGCCGCATGTGGTCATCACCTATTGGGATGAGGACGATCGCCTGGTGATCCGCACCAGCACCCAGGTTCCCTTCCATGTGCGCCGCCAGCTGGCGCCAGTGCTTGGCCTGGCCATCAAACGCATCCGCGTGGTCAAACCGCGCATCGGCGGCGGGTTCGGCGGCAAGCAGGAAGTGATGATCGAGGACGTGGCTGCCCATCTCACCATCGCCACCGGCCGCCCGGTGATCTACGAATACACCCGTGAAGAAGAATTCATCGCTGCGCGCTCACGCCACCCGATGCGCGTGCGCATGAAGACCGGCGTGAAAAACGACGGCACCATCACGGCCAACGCCATGTACGCGCTCAGCGACACCGGCGCCTATGGCTGCCATGCGCTGACCGTGGCCGGCAACACTGGCCACAAGTCCATGGCGCTGTATGTCGGCGATGGCGAGTATCGTCTCAAGCCCAATATACAATTCATCACCGAAGTGGTCTACACCAACACGCCGCCTTCCGGCGCTTTCCGTGGCTATGGCGTGCCGCAGGGGTTCTGGCCGGTCGAACGGCATATGGAGCGCATCGCCCGCGCCCTGGGGATCGACCCAATCGAGTTCCGTCTGAAGAATGCTTTGCGCCAGGGGGAGTTGCAGCCCTTCAGCACGGCCTGGAGCGAGGGCCGCGAACCAAGCCCCGAAACCATCATGACCAATGGGCTCGAGGAATGCGTGCGTCAGGGGCGCGCCGCCATCGGTTGGGATCAGAAATTTAGCCAGGCTGCCTGGCACGCAGTGCCCGGCGCGGCACATTTGCGCAAGGGTATCGGCATCGCCATGGTGATGCAGGGTACCGCCATCCCCTATCTCGACATGGGCAGCGCCAGCATCAAGATGAACGAAGATGGTTCCTTCAATATGCTGGTTGGCGCTACGGACCTGGGCACTGGCTCGGATACGGTGCTGGGGCAGATGGCCGCCGAGGTGCTTGGCACCCCGCTGGATAACCTGATCGTCTATTCTTCCGATACAGATTTCACCCCGTTCGATAAGGGTGCATACGCCTCAAGCACGACATATATTTCAGGAGCGGCGGTGGTGAACGCCGCCGAAAAAGTGGCCGAACGCATCCGCGTCCGCGCATCGAAGATGCTAAATAAACGCGGCGGCGAGCCTGAGGTGGACCCCGGCGAAATTCATTTGGAGGATGCGCGCGCCTCCGCTCTGGATGGGCGCTCCGTGACCTTCGCTGAGATCGGCCACGATTCGCTGCACCACGACCAGCAGGAGCAGATCATGGGCGTGGGCTCCTACGTGTCGCCAGTGGCGCCGCCGCCCTTCGCCGCCCAGTTCGCTGAAGTTACGGTGGACATCGAAACCGGCATGGTGGTGGTGGATAAGTTGGTCATGGCGGTGGACTCCGGCATCATCGTCAATCCCCTCACCGCCTCCGGCCAGATCGAAGGCGGCATGACCCAGGCGCTGGGTTACGCCTTGTGCGAGGAGATGCTCTACGACGCGCAGGGCAAGGCGCGTGAGCGCGACTTGCGCGACTATCACATCTTCGCCGCCCACGAAATGCCCGAGCTGGAGACCATCTTCGTCGAGACCTTCGAGCCCTCGCACCCCTT
The DNA here is from genome assembly GCA_040902265.1 of Anaerolineales bacterium. Lineage (GTDB taxonomy): Bacteria > Chloroflexota > Anaerolineae > Anaerolineales > UBA11579 > JAMCZK01. Next base: position 8,950 of record JBBDXQ010000095.1, on the reverse strand, counting down.
CGGTGTCAAGGCCGTGGCCGAGATCCCCATGGACGGCGTGGCGCCCGCCGTCGGCAACGCCATCCTGGATGCCTGTGGCGCGGATTTAGCCGAGAACCCGACGACGCCGGAACGCGTCTGGCGCGCATTGAAAGACCAGACTAGTATGGCATAGCTATTTAGGAGGAAACATGGCGGGCGAATCAAGAAACGAGGACCTTAAGATAAAAATCGACATTCAGGTAGCCGCAGAGAAACTAGAGCTAATTAAAAATATCGCGGCAATCGCAAATTCGGGGGGCGGCAAGATTATTCTCGGAAAGAACGAGAAAAAATCCCCTGGAATAAGCGTAGCTGAAACAAAGCAATTGGATAGTGCGCGCGTCGCGGACTTAGTTTCAAAATATATCAAACCTTCTCAAGTACATGTAGGTCATACACTGAAAAGGGTCAAAAAGGGAAGATTTTTGTTGACGCTGAATATTTCTCGGGTAACGTACCCAGTGGTTTTCTCTAAACAAGGGTTTGATCCCATAGCAAATAGACCAGTCTTCCGTGTTGGGGACGTTTGGACACGACATTCGTCGAAAACCGAACCAATTGAGCATGAGGATTTACGGCTGTGGATAGAGGCTGCCAAGGGGTCGGCCATAAATCAAATGAAGGACAGGTTACGTATAATAGCAGAAGCACCAGAAGATGCGGATATCAAAGCTGTAACAAGGTCTGGTAAACCAATAAGCTCACCTGAGGGATTTTTAGAAAATGAAAGTAATCTCCGATTGCTAAATAAGGATCATTTGATAGAACCCTTTTACCTTACTTGGCTATTTTTACATCGAGCCAACTTAAAGGTAAACAAAAAGGAATTAGCTTTACTTATTGCTAGTTCTTTAAGAAGAAATTCGACCCTTTACTGGTGGTTAGTCGAAGCCGATGAGTTCCCAAAGTTAATTAAAGAAGAGTTATTTGCGGTAGTAATAGCCGGAGATAGGGATAAATCTGATGCGGCTAAAAGCATTATTGATGTTGGCTCGGTTTACTTGAATAGTCGAGATATGGAGAGACTAGTTCGCGCATTGTCCGATAGCAATTATTCACACTTTAAGCGCGCTGCAAGATCGTGGAGGGGCAAGGCACAACAAAAGGCTAAGTTGAGAAAAAGAACCAATTCTGCCAAAACACACTCAGGCGGAGCCCTTAATACCCAAAAGTTGCCTGAATTGCGCGCACAGGCTGATTTGTTGGCTGGAGAAATTCTCGATCAGAAGAGTAATCAGTTAGCTCGCAAATTATCTGAAGTAAACTTTGTGATTTGGAGTAAAAGAACAAAACGAATTTAGGAGGTCCCATGCCTGCGTATCCTTCCGTCATCCCTATGATCGCTTACGAAGACTGCGCCATGGCTATCGCCTGGCTCGAGAAGGCCTTCGGCTTCAGCGAACGAAAAGATGCCCGCTACACCGAAAAGGACGGAACCATCACCCATGCCGAAATGCAGGCTGGCGATGGGCTGATCATGCTGGCTACCCCAACACCGGATTACCAGTCGCCATTGCACCACCGTGAACACTGCGCCGAAGCTAAACAATGGTCGAGCGTGCCCTATGTCATCGATGGGGTAATGGTCTATCTGGATGATGTTGAGCAGCAGTATGAGCTTGCGAAGAAGGCTGGCGCTCGCATGCTTTCAGAATTGGAGCGCTCCGAGCACGGCACACGATACCGGGTAGAGGATCTGGAAGGTCATCGCTGGATGTTCATGCAGCGGGAAAAGGAATAACCCGTCATGCAGCAGGGTCCAAAATTCAAATTTTCCTGCCTCGCCCTCGCCGTCCTCCTTTCTGCCTGCAGCTTGGCAGCCAGCCAGGACGCCACACCCACCTCAACTCTGCCCGTCACCCGCACCCCGCGGCCGCCCATCGCCACCATAGCACCCCCGCCGACCCATGCGATCCCTGCCCAATTTGCCGGACCCACAGCCACCCAGCCTGCAGATCCCATTATTAAGGCTGCACCAGGCTTCTGGATCTGGAATCCACACCAAGCCGCTGCATTTCTGCAATACAAGCCAGAAGACTGGCACCTGATCGTGGGCGGAGACCCCCAGCCCTACGTGTTCGAAGGTTTCCAGGGACTCTTCCATAAAGAGTTGGATAGCTGCATTCTGTCCTTGTCAGGCGGAGGTAATGCGCCTTTCACCTGGCAAAAAAGGCCAGAGATAATCAGTCTGGCAGATCTGGACACCCAAAAGGATGTCTATCGGGACGAAGGTGACGTCCGTGTAATGATCCTTTATACATTCCCCACTTCAGGGTTTTCGTGGACTTTCCTGCTTGGCAGCGCCAGCATCACCGTCTCTGAGCCTTGCATGAAGGCTGCCGAACAGGTGCTGGGTACGCTCGTCATCATCCCCTAAAATTGTTCATTGTTTAATTCGTATGATATAGTGTACATATAAACGTACGTTTTTAAGTCATATGCCTGCTAAATCAACCACAGTTTCCCAGCTTCGAGAAAACCTCGCCAAGTATCTAGATGAGACACGCGAAGGTCCATTACGTGTCATGAAACACAGCGAAACGGCTGCCTTCTTGGTTGGCGCTAAGCAGTTTGAACAACTGGTGGAACGACTGGAAGACCTTCTCGATATCGTTGAAGGGACGCAGGCCCTCAAGGAAATCCAGGATCATCCAGAGCTGGCGCTTGATGCAGAGGCTGTATTCAAGGAACTTGGTCTTTGAAGTAGAAATTCAACTTGTACAGCATTAAGCTGCATCTCAAAGTAAAGAAGACCCTCCCGAGATTCCCTAAGGCTGATCAAGCTCATATAACTGAGAAGATCCGAGGTCTGGCCATAGATCCGCGACCTCCAGGATGCGTTCACCTTAGGGATGTTCTTTTCCGAATACGCATCGGAAATTACAGAGTGATCTATGGCGTTTATGACCAGAGTTTGGTGGTAATTGTTGTCGAAACCGCTCGTCGTAGCGAACGGACCTACGAAGATTTGGAACGCTTAATCGCAAAAGCCAATAAGCTATTTGAAGTTTGACCTCCTTGACATAACTTCTTACTAAGCTGGGTTGACCCAGCCCTCGGTCCTCGTAGTAACAACTTCTTGCGTGTATCATTAGCCCATGTCCGTCTTCTCCCGCCTAACCGAGTTGCAGGCTCGCAGCCAGCCAGCCGCCTTGTGCACCGTTACCCGCGCCAGCGGCTCGGTGCCGCGCCAACCCGGCGCAAAAATGTTGGTCTTCCCCAACGGCCGCAGCGAAGGCACTATCGGCGGCGGCGAAATGGAAGCCCGCGTGGTGGCCGAAGCGCTGGTCGCCCTTGCTGATGGTAAACCACGCACACTTGAATATAACCTCACCGATCCGGGCCGCGGCGACCCGGGCCTATGCGGCGGCACTGTGGAGGTCTTTGTGGAACCGATCTTGCCCCAGGAAACCATGCTCATCATAGGCGCTGGCCATGTTGGCCGCGCCCTGGCACAGGTAGCTGAGTTTCTCGGCTACCGCGTCCTGCTTAGCGACGACCGCCCTGAGCTGTGCACCCCAGAGGCCGTGCCGCATGCCCAGGCCTTTTACCCTGTTCCGATGTCAGATTTGCCGGATAATCTGGATATCACTTCTCAGACTTACATCGCCCTCACCACCCGAAATGCGCAGATCGATATCAAGGGTCTCCCCGCGCTGCTGGATAGCCCGGCTGCCTACATTGGCGTCATTGGCTCCCGTCGCCGTTGGGCCGAGGCGCGCAAGCAGATGGAAGCTGCCGGCGTGCCTAAAGCCAAACTCGAGCGAGTCAGCTCTCCTATGGGCTTGGAGATCAAGGCCGAGACACCTGAGGAGATTGCGCTGTCCATCATGGCGCAGATCACTATGCTTAGGCGTGGCGGAGATGCTAAGGCAATGAACGATGCTGAGGCTAGATGATCTCCACGAAGGCAAGGGGATGGCTTCGCTGGCAATGACGGCTTTGAACTGCTTATAATAGCCTTGCTTGGAATAAGCGACCAAAAAAATATCAAACTATGTGGTCTTCCTACATCACCGCCTCCACTGTTGACGAAGCCATTGCCGCGCTGGCCGAGCACGGTACTTCGGCGCGAATTGTGGCTGGTGCCACAGACCTCATCCTGGAAATGGAACTGGGTGTACGCAAGGGCATCGAGACCCTCATTGACGTGACGCGCATCTCCGGTCTGGATGAGATCAGCCAGGATGCGCATGGCAGGATTCATCTCGGCCCTCTGGTTACCCACAACGATTGCGCTGGCTCGACCCTTCTGCGCAAGCGCGCCTTGCTGTTGGCGCAGGCCTCTTACGAAATCGGCGCCCCGCAGATCCGCAACCGCAGCACGGTAGCCGGGAACCTGATCACGGCTTCACCCGCCAATGACACCATCCCGCCGCTCATGGCGCTGGGCGCCAGCCTGGTGCTGCGTTCAGTGCGCGGCCAGCGCACGGTGCCCCTGGCCGATTTTTATACAGGCGTGCGCAAAACCGTGATGCAGCCTGACGAAATGTTGGTGGATATTCATTTCCCCTCCTTGGATATCAAAGTCGCACGCGGGGCGTTTATGCGCATCACGCTGCGGCGCGCCCAGGCCATCTCCGTGGTCAACGCCGCCGCCATCCTGCATTTCTCGGGCGCGAAAATTAAACGCGCTGTCATTACCTTGGGCGCAGTGGCGCCGGTCATCATCCACGCAAAAAATGCTGAGGAGTTCCTGGCCGGTAAAAAACTGTCTGCTAAAAATATCCAACAGGCCGCTGAACTTGCCATGCAGGCAGCTACTCCCATCGATGATATCCGCAGCTCGGCAACTTATCGAAGTGAAATGGTGAAAGTGGCCGTAAGCCGCGTGTTGGAGGACCTGGCCGTCAAGCTGCAGCCCCAGCGCATTCCGGCCAGGCCGGTAATGCTGGTTGGGGCGAAGCAGGCGGCAAAGTTGGCGGTTGTTTCGGGGACCCCTGGTCACCATCGAGATGAAGACCAGGCCATTGAGACCACCATCAACGGCAGACCCTATTCTTTTTCCACTGGTTACGACAAGACCTTGCTGCGTCTCCTGCGAGAGGACGCTTTGCTCATCGGTACCAAAGAGGGCTGTGCCGAAGGCGAATGTGGCGCCTGCACGGTGATCTTGGATGGCAAGGCGGTGATGAGTTGCCTGGTGCCCGCGCCGCGCGCGCATGCCGCCGAGATCCTGACGATCGAAGGTCTGGCCAAAGGCGGGCATTTGCACCCGGTCCAGCAAGCTTTCATCGATGATGGCGCCGTGCAATGCGGCTACTGTACACCTGGCTTCCTCATGTCGGCTGCGCAGCTTATGGAAGAGCGCGCCAGGCCGACCCGTGAGGAAGCTAAACAGGCTGTGGCCGGAAACCTGTGCCGCTGCACCGGTTACTACAAGATCCTGGATGCGATTGAGCACGCGGCCAAAGCAGCCGCAAAGCCATGAATTCACGCAGCCGCGAAAGCCAGCTTTCCAAGCTGCACCCCATTTGGACCGCTGTGGGATGCGGACTGCTGGTCCTGATTCCCGCCATCTCCTGGGGCTTGGCTGACCGGCTGTTAGCTTTGGCGCTGGAGGAATTCCCCGAATTGGCTCGAAACTATGGCGGGGCTGAAATCAATATCCTCGTCATAAAGATCAGCTCGACTGTGATCCTGACTGTCTTGCTTTTTCTGCTTTTTGGCCTTATCGGTTCCCTGCTTTATTGGTTGTTCGGCGGCAGCAAGAACGCCGAGATCGCTTCGCGTATAGGTTGGAGACGGCGGAGATAATCCAATGACGAGTTCTATCGGCCAGTCCCTGCCGCGCATCGACGCCTATGGAAAGGTAACCGGGCAAACCTTGTATCCCGGTGACATCAATAGACACAACCAGGCCCACGCCAAAGTTCTCTTTGCCGGGCGTCCGCATGCCCGCATCCTCTCGATCGATACCAGCCAGGCTGAAGCGCTTGAAGGCGTGCTGGCGGTCTTCACCGCCAAAGATGTGCCCGTAAACGAATATGGCCTCATCATGCCCGATCAGCCGGTGCTGTGTGGCCCGGGTTCCACAAAACAGCACGCTGACCGGGTGCGCTTTATCGGGGATCAGGTGGCGTTCATCGTCGCCGAAACCGAGGGTATTGCGGCTCAAGCGCGTGAGCTTATCAAGGTGGATTACCAAGACCTGCCGGTACTCACCGACCCACTGACGGCGCGTGAACCTGAGTCTTTTCTTATCCATCCCGACACAAAATCAAATAGCTTCTGTCATTACAAGATTCGTTACGGGGATATAGAGGAGGGATTTGCCAGGTCAGATGTCATCGTCGAAAGTGAATACCGTACCCCGGCACAGGAACACGCTTACCTGGCGCCGGAGGCCGGGCTTGGTTATATTGACGAAGAAGGACGAGTCACCGTTGCGGTGGCTGGCCAATGGGCGCACGAAGAGCGCGAGGCTATCGCTCATTCATTAGGGTTGCTCGAGGAGCAGGTGCGTGTGATCCACCCGGCCATCGGCGGTGCTTTTGGCGGCCGCGAAGATATGTCCATCCAGATCGTGCTAGCGCTGGCCGCTTACCGCTTGCAGCAACGCGGCGTTCTGCGCCCGGTCAAGATCATCTGGAACAGGGCTGAGTCCATGATTGGCCATCACAAACGGCATCCCTACATCATTCGTTCCAAGTGGGGCGCTAGCAAAGCAGGCAAACTGCTCGCCGCCCAATCCGAGGTGATCGCCGACGGCGGCGCTTATGCATGCACCTCCACCAAAGTACTGGGGAATGCCACGCTTATGTGCAGCGGGCCGTATGTGATCCCCAATGTGAAGGTAGATGGCTTCGCTGTATACACCAACAATGTCCCTGGCGGCGCATTCCGCGGCTTCGGCGGCCCGCAAGGCGCTTTCGCCGCCGAGACACAAATGAACAAGCTGGCAGAGGTGTTGAAGATCGATCCTGTGGAACTGCGCTTGCGCAACACTGCACAAGAAGGCGACATCCTATCCACCAGGTCGGCGCTCCCCAAGGGTATCTCGTTGGATAAAGTGATCGCCCATGGCGCCAAGGCTGCCGGTTGGAAGACTGGCAAGTCTGGTTGGAAACGACTTGCTAGTCAGGCAAAGTGGCCGAAGTTCGTCTCCCCCAAGAGGAAGTCGATCAAGCGTGGGGTGGGGTTTGCCAGCGGTTTCAAGAACATCGGGTTTTCATTTGGAGCTCCCGAACGCTCCTGGGCAACGGTGGAGCTGTACGGCAAAGCGAACATAGACCGCGCCGTAGTTCACCTTGCTGGCTCCGATGTGGGCCAGGGGGCACATACTGCCTTCCAGCAGATGTCCGCGGAAGCCTTGGGACTGCCTGTGAAAAAAGTGGAGCTGGTGCTGGCAGATACCGCTCACACCGGCGACTCGGGCAGCGCGTCGGCCTCACGGTTGACCTTCATGACGGGCAACGCCATCCGCGGGGCAGCCGAACTGGCCCTGCAGAAATGGCAAAACGAAGACCGCCCAGCCATTGCCGAATTCAAATATGTGCCGCCGGCTACCACCCCGTTCCACCCCGAGACCGGGGAGGCCGATCCGAACTTCGCCTACGGTTATGTCGCCGAAGCCGTTGCAGTAGAAGTCGATACCGAAACAGGTCAGGTGCACATTTGTAGTGTGATCTGCGCCGACGATGTGGGCAAAGCCATCAACCCCCAGCAGATCGAAGGGCAGATCGAAGGCGCGGTGGTGCAGGCGGCCGGCTATGCCATCCTGGAGAACTTCATCCAGGAGGGTGGCCAGGTTAAGACCCAATTGCTTTCCAACTATCTCATTCCCACGGTGATGGATGTGCCGGATTCAGTGCATTCTCTCATCCTTGAATTTCCCGACCAGGTGGGACCTTGGGGCGTACGCGGCATGGCCGAGATGCCTTACATTCCCTTTGCGGCCGCAGTCATAGCTGCAGTACACAATGCCACCGGAGTATGGATCGACCAGTTTCCCCTGACGCCCGAACGCGTGCTGCGCGCGTTGGGTAAGCTCTAAGTTCATTCATGTCGTTCCTCGATCGTTTCTTCATTGGCGAACGTTTTGTGCTGAACGCGCGCCTATCACGAAAGCGGCGACCCCGTAATCAACTCCCTCAAAGCTAAGTTGTGTAGCACGGCTGCGCAGCGTGGCAATCTGCGCCATTCGATTTATATCGAGCATATAATCCTAAGATGGTCCCTTTTGTTGTCTTACGCGGCGGCGGCGACCTGGCTACCGGCGTTGCCCTCCGTCTGCACCGCGCCAGCATCCGTGTGCTGATCACCGAGCTCGTCAAGCCGCTGGCTGTGCGTCGTACCGTCGCTTTTGCCGAGGCGATCTATGCAGGCGAGGTCGAGATCGAAGGCATCACCGCGCGCAGGATCGCTTTGCCTGTTGAGATCGAGCCAGCATTCAAGGTCAACTCCATTCCCGTATTGGCAGACCCCGCGCTGGCCGCGTTGGCCGCACTGGCTGGTCTGGTGCCCGAAGTGCTGGTAGACGCGCGTATGACCAAGCGCGCACCTGACGTGGTCGCTAATGCTGCCGCATTGGTGGTGGGCCTCGGCCCTGGTTTTGTGGCGGGCGAAAATTGCCACGCAGTAGTCGAAACAATGCGCGGCCATAACCTGGGACGCGTGTTTTGGCAGGGCTCCGCCGAGGCAGACACCGCTGTGCCCGGTTCCATGGCCCAACAAAGCAAAGATCGCGTGCTGCGCAGCCCGGCCGCCGGCCGTGTCGAGCCGCAAGCCGAGATCGGCCAGCAGCTCAAAGCGGGGGAGCCGATCGCCACCATCGCTGGCCAGGAATTGCGTGCTGCATTCGATGGCGTTTTGCGCGGCCTGATCCACCCCTCAGTGGATTGCTTTGTGGGGATGAAGATCGGCGACCTGGATGCGCGTAATGACCCTTCCTATTGTTGGCGCGTTTCGGATAAGTCCTTGGCTATAG
>JBBDXQ010000094.1:0-14484 GCA_040902265.1 Anaerolineales bacterium | reverse complement strand
AAAAGCGCCGGTTTGATGGACAGCGCTTCTAACTCGGCTTGCATCAGCTGTCGGTTGTTGACCAGCACCTGGGTCTCGCTGGGTTTGAGGCCAACACTCTTAAGGAATGTAGCTGCAATAGCGGCTAATTCAGCATCTGCTTCGGCAGAATCATCGCCGATCAGGTCGATATTCCACTGGAAGAATTCACGCGTGCGGCCCTTTTGAGGCTTTTCGTAGCGCCAAAAAGGACCGAAGGACCACCAGCGCAGTGGGAATGTGAGTTGGCGCTGGCGGGCGGCCACCATGCGCGCCAGGGTGGGGGTTAACTCCGGACGCAAGGTGATCTTCTCGCCACCCCGGTCGTGAAAGACGTAGGATTGCTTCTCGACCAGCTCAGCGCCGGAACGGGCGGCGTAGAGGTCGAAGCGCTCAAGGAAGGGTCCGTCGTATTCCTGGTAGCCGAAGCTTTCGGAGACCTGGCGCATCTGCTTATAAAGCCAGACGCGCACAGCCATCTCGGGTGGGTAATAGTCCTGTGTGCCGCGCACCGATTGGATTAAGTCAGGCATGCGCGTGATTTTAGCATACGACCCCCCGACGAGCAGGACAGCGGTAAAATGTCGATATCGCTGGAGGAACCGATGAAAATCATTAGTTGGAATGTGAACGGGCTGCGCTCTCATATGAAAGAGGAGAAGGGCACCTGGAAATGGATCCGGGCTCAAAAGCCAGATGTGATCTGTTTGCAGGAACTGAAGGCCAAGCCGGATCAATTGAGCGACGCCCAGATGCAAAACTTCAAGGATTATACGGTCGTGTGGAACCCGGCTGAAAAACCGGGGTACAGCGGAGTGGCCACTATGGTGGCAAAAAAGACCAAAGAAGACATCATTGGCTTCGGCATCCCCAAATTCGACAAGGAGGGTCGCGTCATCCAAACCCGCTTCGATGACTTCGTGCTGCTAAATATCTATTTTCCCAGCGGAACCACCGGAATGGTGCGGGTAAAGTTTAAAATGGAATTCTACGAGGCTTTGCTCAAGCATATCAAGAAACTGCACAAGGCTGGCGAGAAGCTGGTACTCACCGGGGATTTCAATACAGCATTCACAGAAATGGACCTGGCCAGACCCAAGGAGAACGTGCGCACCTCCGGTTTCATGCCCGAAGAGCGTGAAATGCTGGGGCGCTATTTCGATGCCGGCCTGGTGGATACTTTCCGAAAGCTAAACCCGCATAAAGTGCAATACACCTGGTGGACGCAGCGCGCCCCCGCGGCGCGTTTGAATAACATCGGTTGGCGCATCGACTATTTCCTGGTCTCCGAAGGTCTCTTTTCCAAAGTCAAGGCGGTGACGATTTTCGACAAAGTGACTGGCTCGGACCATTGCCCTACGATCCTGGAACTCAAGTAAGGAATTCCACGATGCATAGCCAGACTGTTGAAGGAGCTGCCTCCCAATTAGTCACGCCGCCCGAAGTCGGTTGAGGTTGCCAAGGTTGGGATAGGTGCCCGAGTTTTACTGCGACCAGGAGGAGCTATTCCGCTGCGGACACCGCGAGACTGTGATGTCTTCAACGTGCGCTTGATGGGCCTACCCATGGCCATGCTGTTGGTCAAGTTAAAAAAGTTAACTGAGCAAACCTGCTAGCGCTTCTGGGTCGGTTACTGGCAGCTCGCAAGCGAAATTACGACAAACGTAGGCAGTGGCTCTGCCATTTTGCAGAGGGCGGTTCGCTAACAAAGCCGGAGCCTCAGCAGCAGGGGGGAAACTTGATATGGCAGCTACATCGAAAGGTCGCCATTGGCTCCATACCTGGGCTACCAACTCGCCAACATCAGATAATTCTGGATTGCCAACAACGGCGATTTCCTTTCCTTCAGCCAATGTAAAACTAGCTGCGCATAGCCATTGCGCAAAAGCAGTTGGATATTGTCTAACTGAGCCCTGGATGGCGCCAAGCATAGTTTCGGCCAGCGTGCGCCACTCGCTATTGGCATTGTAGGCGCCCAGCTGCAGCAAGGCTGTTGCAGCCAGGGCGTTGCCGCTAGGTGTAGCGTTGTCCTGTAGGTTCTTGGGGCGCACAATAAGCCTCTCGTGGTCGTTGCGGGTATCGAAGAAACCGCCAGCGGGATCGCGAAAGTGGAGCAGCATCTCGGTTGCAAGCCGCTCGGCGGCCGCGTACCAACGATCATCAGGATCGGATTGGTAGAGTGCCAGCAAGCCCAGGATAAGGGCGGCGTAATCCTCCAGATAGGCGTTGTGCTCGGCTCGGCCTGCCCGCCAGGACCGCAGCAGCCGGTCGCTGGGATGCAGTTCACGCAGGAGGAACTCAGCGTTCTGGCGGGCGATGGCGGTGTAATCAGGCCGCGCCAGGTAACGGCCAGCCTCGGCGAAGGAGATCATCATCAGCGCGTTCCAGGAGGTCAACACTTTGTCGTCTGTTCCGGGGCGAACGCGACGGCTGCGGGCTGCCAGTAGAGCGGCGAGAGCGCCTTCGAGTTTAGAGTTTGTGGCTGATGGGTTAATCTTGAATTGTTCTGCTAGTTCTTCGTCTGATTTTACCCGTTGCAAGATGTTGTTGCCCTCAAAGTTTCCCTGCTCCGTAATCCCATAAGCAGCGATAAGCAGTTCTCGAATTTCCAGTTCTCCGATCTCTGACGTTATCTCCTCAAATGACCAAACGTAATATTTCCCTTCTTCGCCTTCCGAATCTGCGTCCAGGCTGCTTAGGAAGCCACCTTGCGCATTACGCAGTTCACCAACGACAAAATCAAGGGTGCGTTCACAGACCTGTCGAAATTGGGAGTCCTTGGTCAGCAGACTGGCATGCAGATAGGCACGCGCCAACTGGCCATTGTCGTAAAGCATTTTCTCGAAATGCGGCACCAGCCAGTTGTCATCCACACTGTAACGGGCAAATCCTCCGCCAACAATATCGTACATGCCGCCGCGCGCCATGGCGCGCAAGGCATTGGAAGCCATGTCTAGGGCTAGCTTGTCCCCGCCGGAGGCGCGGCCCAGAAGGAACTCTACGGTCAATGGCTGCGGGAACTTGGGGGCGCGACCCCAGCCGCCGCCGTTCCAATCGTAGGTTTGGGCCAGGGACAACACGGCCTGGTCCAAGGTTTCAGGTTGAAAAGCGGAAAACTTTGTTTTAGGTTCAGCGTGACCTAGATGACCTTGAAGTTGTTTGCCGGCTTCGATGGCTTTTTCACGCTGCTCGCGCCAGAGGGTGACGACGTGTTCAAGGACTTCCCTGAACGAAGGCAGGCGGTGGCGCGGAGTGGGTGGGAAGTAGGTGCCTCCCAGGAAGGGCTGACCATCTGGGGTGAGGAACATACTCATTGGCCAGCCGCCGGAGCCGGTAAGGGCGACCACCGCGGTCATGTAGATGCTATCGATGTCTGGTCGTTCTTCGCGATCTACTTTGATATTGACGAAGTTCGCATTCATATACGCGGCCGTTTCGCGATCTTCGAAGGATTCGTGGGCCATCACATGGCACCAATGGCAGGCGGCGTAGCCGATACTTAGGAAAATGGGTCTGTCTTTTGTCCTGGCCTGTGCCAGGGCCTCAGGACCCCAGGGGTACCAATCGACAGGATTATCCTGGTGCTGCAGAAGATAGGGCGAATTAGATTGTGCCAGACGGTTAGGCATGAATTAGGGTAAAGTCCTAGGCCTCATCCAGTTGGCGACTATCTTCTGCCGCCAGAGTCCAGGCTAAGGTGTGGAAATTCGATTCGATGTGCGCAGGATCCGAAGAGCGCGGGATCACGATCATGCCCTTGCGTAGCAGCCAATTGAGCAACACCTGCTCGCGGGTCACAGAATATTTGTTTGCCAGCTCGGCCAAGGTTTTTTCCTGCGTGGAATTTCCATGCTCCAGCGGGCTATAAGCAGTCACTGTCACCTGGTGGCTTAGGCAGAAGGCCACCACATCGTCTGGGCGATGGTTAAGGTTGTATTCGATCTGATTGTTGACCACTGGAAAACCTGTATCCAGGGATTCCTGCATCAGTTCAACGCCAAAGTTAGACACACCCAAGGCGCGCACCTTGCCAGCCTGGCGAGCCTGGTCCATGGCTCCCAGGGTTTCGGCTACCGGGGTATTGCCAGGCCAGTGGATGAGCAAAAGGTCGATGTGTTCAATTCCCAGCTCCTTTAAGAAACGATCCACGGCTGGGCCAACACGATGGGCTGAAAGGCTATGGCTCCAAAGTTTGGTTGTGATGAATATGTCGAGGGGCGGTACGCTGCTGCGTGGAATGGCTTCGGCGATATTGCCATGCGTGCGGTAGATATCGGCTGTGTCCATATGGCGATAACCAGTTTGCAAAGCATGAAGGATAGCCTCGGTAGCGCCATGGCCGCTAAGCTCCCAGGTGCCAAAGCCCATTTGCGGGATGGTGATATCTTTTGTTAATGGCAAGGTAGGGTTGCTCATCAATAATCCTTAAGTCTCATAAAACGTCATGCCCACGTGTAATTTTGCGAGACCCTGACTGGCCCAGTGTTCTACCAGACCCGATTCACTTTCAAGCAAGTGGAAAAACGAAGGGATAGCACGAGTGTCACCGATGAGGGCCAGGGCTCGGGTCGCTTCTCCTTTCACCTGGGGCGAATCCTCTTGCAGTGTAGCCAGCAACCCGGGAACAGCGGCGCGACCGGCCGCCACCAAGGCATTGGCCGCCAGACGTGAAAGTAAGCCGTCCTGGCTGCCCAGCAAGCCAAGCAATGGTTGGATGGAGTCCGCATAGGGTTGTTTGCAGAGCGCCAGGGCTGCGCAATGACGGACCTCCATTTCAGGATCCTCCAGACCAGCAACGAGCAGTTCGCCCGCGCGGTCTTGAGGAAAGCCAGCCAAGGCGTACATTGTCCACCAGCGCGCCTCAGCGTTACCTGCGTTTACGATCCTGCCTAATGCTGTGAGAGCCGCTTCTCCATGCTCGGCCAGTGCGCTTGCAGCCAATTCGGCGCGGCTGTCGTCCTGGCTTTGCAAGTCGGCGATCAAAGCCCCTAGCTCAGCCACCCTAATCCGCCGCGGATTTGGGCGGAGGAACCTCAAGTTGTTCCACCGGGGTATTGATGAACTTCTCGCCGACTTCGATAAGCATCACGGGAATATCATCGATCACTGGATATTTACGCCCACATTCTTTGCAGGTAAACCAGGCTTCTTTATAAAATTCCAACTCCCCGGCGCCTTGCTGTACACAATGGGGGCAACGCAAGATCTCGATAAGTTCTTTGCTAACCATAAAAGCTCCTCTCGTCATTTTATTGCATCGATGCGCGCTCCAAGGCTGCGCAGACTCTCTTCCAGGTTCTCGTAACCGCGGGTGATGTGCTCGATCCCGTGAATGCGGGAGCGGCCTTCTGCCATGATGGCCGCGATCAAATAAGTAAATCCGGCGCGCAGATCCGGCACGGTGATCTCGGTGGCTTTTAGCTTTGAAGGACCTTTCACCACCGCGCTGTGTTGGTATTCCTGGGCGTCGAAGCGGCAGCGATGGCCGAGGCAGGTGTTATACAGGGCGATCTCGGCACCCATCCGCTGCAAAGCACTGACGTAACCAAAGCGGTCCTCAAAGACGGTCTCGTGCACAACAGACATGCCTTCGGCCTGGGTTAACAGCAGTAAAAATGGGGACTGCCAATCTGTCATGAAACCGGGGTGCACGCTGGTTTCCAGGTGGATGGCGCGCAGAGGTCCGTTGTGGAAGAAACGGATGCCATCCTCGTGCACATCGAAAAGCCCCCCGACACGGCGCAATGTATTCAGAAATGTGAGCAGGTCTTGCTGGCGCGCATTCTTGACGAACACGTCGCCGCCTGTGACAACGGCAGCCACGCCAAGTGATGCGGCCACGATGCGGTCTGGCAGCAGCCGGTGGTTGGCGCCGGACAATTTGGAAACGCCTTCGACTACGAAAGTGCGATCGACTTTGTAATCAATAATGGCGCCCATCTTTTGCAAATAAATCACTAAGTCCATTACTTCCGGTTCAATGGCTGCATTGCGGATGGTGGTGCGGCCTTTAGCCAAGGTGGCGGTAATCAATAGGTTCTCTGTGCTGGTTACGCTAGGGTAGGGTAGATCGATTTCAGCCCCGCGCAACTCGGTGGCTTCGATGATGTAGCGCCCATCTTCATCACGCACCTGCGCTCCCATCTTTTTCACGCCTTGCAGATGAAAGTTCACCGGGCGCGGGCCGATCTGGTCGCCGCCGGCCGCCGCGGGAATGACAGCTCGCCCCAGGCGGTGGAGCAATGGCCCCATCATCATGATCGCCAGCCGGTTGCGGTTTCCCAGCTCGGTGCTTATGGCGTTGCTGGTGAGCTCGGGGGTATGCACCTTTAAGCGGTGGGCGCTCTCTGCCTTGAAGTGCGTGCCTACCGATTCGCAAATTTCCTGAGTGATGTGCCGGTCGCCGATATCCGGCACATTGGAGAACTTGCTGGGCTGGTCGCTCAATAGAGAAGCGACCAGCAGCTTGGTGATGGAATTTTTCGCGCCGCTAACGGCGATCTCCCCTTTCAGGGGGACGCCGCCATCTATGCTCCAGGTGCTCATATCAGTTGTCTTGCCCTTTGACGTTCTTGGGAGGCATGTTTTCAGTGCCAGGCCCATATTGCCAGACAGCTGCCCAGGCCTGGTAACGAGTGTTAATAAAATCTTCGTGCAGAAGCTGCCCATCACGAGTGACCCAGCGCGTAATGCTCACATCGGCGCCTTGGGCGGCCCAATCCACTTGTTTGATAACGCCCTTGGCAAATTCAGGGTTCTCTTCATAAACCGGGTCGGGGGCTTCCTCCACATTGCGGATACCGCTGGTGTCCCATTCCACGCTGCGGCCATCGCTGGTGGAGTAGAACTTCCAAGTCAATGTGCGGGCAGGTTCGTTTGAATACGTTTCCATCAAAAGCCAATACGGCGTATCGTTTTGGAATTTGAAGTCGACGATGGGCGCATACACAGTGGCATCCAGACCAACCAGGTTGGTGTTAGTGCTGCCGGCTGCGTTCATTTCGTAATACCCCACGCGATAGGCATGGGGATAACGCTCCACGATAGGAAAGCCGGCAAAGAAGACCGTGCGGAATAGCGTAGTGCTCACCTGGCACACACCTCCACCAACGCCCTTGATGGTGCGGTCCCCGAAAATGATAAGCGCTTCCGCAAACCCTGATTCCAGGCTGATGTCACCAATATTCTCTACCATGGAGAACGTGGCGCCTGGCGGGACGAGCAGGCCATGGAACCTTTCCGAGGCCGTGGTGATGTTCTGGATGCGCTCAGAGCTGGAGCCATAGTAGTAGGTGGTTTCTTCGTGCACCAATTCCGTAATGCCGAGAGATTCGGCAGTGACGTTCTCTGTATGTTCGGGTTCGGTGTAGTCGTACTGCAATTCGATCTCGTGCGCACCTTCCGCGATGGCCTGGTTGATGTGCTGGATGCTGGCATCCAGATCGAGGGTGCGGCCAATGACTGCAGGTTTGTAGATATCCAATTGTTTGGTTTCGTCATTGAAAATAAAACGGGCGTTGCGCGGCTCAACGGCTACTTGCGGTCCCAAGCCAGCGATGATGCCACCCAGCTCACGCGGGTCCAAGCCGATCTGATAATGAGCACCCGTGTCGGTCTCCACGCGCTCCACGCTGAGCATGTTTGCAAGAGTTTGTGGTTCGATCGCCCAGGGCTTGGGGTTATCTTCGTAGTTGCCGCCGGGGACGATGGAAAGCGCTTGGCTTAGCATGCTCTGGGCGATGGTTGCCTGGTTGCTCACATCGAGAATGCGTGGTGGTGTTTCGATCACAGCCAGCGGGATGACTGCATCCTGCATCAAGAGCATTTGCGAAGCCAGCCAGGAGGCGGTTTTTTCAGTGTCCAAGGTGAGGCCGACCTGCCCGGGCTTCATCTGCACTTGCAAGCCTTGAACGGATAATTCCGCTTCGACCGTAGGTTGGTTGATCTGGGAGGCGATTTGCTGCAACGCCTGGAAGGCGATCTGCCCATCGAAAACGAGGCGCGGCGCCAGGTCTGCTCCGCCTTGAAGCGACTGGATCTTTTGTGAAATATTCTCCCACGGCCACAAACTGCGGCCAAAGGCGTAGGCCGCGCGTGCGGTTTCGTTCGCGTCCAGGGTCAATCCAAGTTCGGCCGGCGAAAAGCTCCAAGAGCGTTGACCATAACTCAGCACCACAGATCCAGTTTGCGGATAACTTAGCTGCTGGCTAATCACCCCCACGGCGCTTGCGTGGGAAAGCCCGCTGACATCCGTGCCGGCTACTCGTACTCCTGGCAATATGCGGCCGAGGAAGAAAAGGCTAAAACTCAGAGAAAAAACTGCGCCTACCAGGGCGGTTAGGCCGAAAGCCGCGCCGAAAGCCGCGGCTGTTTTGGATAGTAAGGTGGGTGGTACTAATTCGATCGGTTGTTGTGAAAGAGGTTGCGTGACCATCGTTGGGAATTATAGCGAAAAGTAACCCATAAGGTATGAGGGAGTGATAAAAAGTTAAAAAAAGCTGAGAAATTGGGCTAATCCGCCCAAGGGTGTGTACAACTTAAAGCAAACTCATCCTTTGACCAATCGTCCCAACGGGTGATGAGTTCAAACGGGTTAAGCGAGGTGCGCAGGTGATCGGGCATTACAGCCAGGAGCTGGTCCAGGCTTCCTGCATCGGTGGCAGCGCCTGTTTGGGCGCCCTTACACAGCTTTTTCAGAGATCGGACCTGTTCCAGGAGGGCGCGCTGCGGTTCCAACCATGTGTCACCAGACAAACCGCTCTGGTAGCCACTCAGCGACAAGGCCAATCCGAGGGCAGATTCGTCCAGCCAGATCACTTCATCCCACCACACACGCTGCGCTTGCAGCGGAGGCAGTAAGTTGGGATCACTGAAGGAATTGCTTGGCAGATAAAAAGCGCTGTGAGGAGTGGCGTATTCGCTCTTACTCTCATCCAACGGGACCGGATAAATGGGCATCCAGTTCCATTCGATACTACCCAGTGGTAGTGCGGCCAGCCAGATCCCCTCGAGGATGGGGTGTTCGGATTTGAGATCGTCCACCAGTACGAATAGGGTATTGTGCTGCCCCGCAACGTCAGATGGCGCTGCCATTGCCTGGCTTAGCGTGCCTACAAAGAGACCGGTCACCAGGCCGAGGCCAAGGAAGCTGAGAAACAGAAGGCGCGGCGAGATGGTCATTCCTATAACCACCAGATTGCCAGGGCGATCCCCAGCATTAAGCCGCACAGCCAGCCGCTGAGAGCCAGCACCCAGCCATTTGGCATGAAGCTTGTTAGCGGTGCGTCTGCCAGCGCGTTCTTGGCCCGAGACAAGCCGCGGCCCAAAGGCCGCATGCCGCTTAACACGCGCACTACCAGGTGCCAGAAACTCAGTTCGATCCAAGAACCAATACGCACGACCATAGCTATCTCGACGTGGTGATCTTCAGAATGCGCCCTGCGTCGTTTGCCACAACGCGCACAGCCCGGTTGATGGCAAAGCCGCTGGGCTGGTCGACGCGACTTTTAAAGGTCAACAGATAGGTTGCCGAATCCCCGTTGCCTTTGGCGCCGGCTTGTGATTTTATGCTTGGCAGAGCGCCAGCTACTTCCGGGAATTGGCGGGCGATCTGCTTCGAGATACTTGCCACTATTTTCTGGTCCATAGGTCTCCTATCCGCCTTCCAGCACATGGCTGTTGGCGCGGGCGCGTTTGCGAAGAAAGGCAGGCACATCCAGATCGTTCAGGATGTTGGCCGGCACAGCCGCGTAGCTTTCTTCGTATTGCGCTGGCGAGTTCGCTTCCAGCTTGGCGGGCTCTTCAATTGGGGCGGTCTTGTTTTCGAGGATCTCCGCACCGGGCAGTACATCTGCCAAAGATTTGGCTCCCAACCCGGTGACTACTAAAATTACTTGAGCGCGCTGGCTCATGCGATCGTCTTGGGTGAGCCCCATAACCACATCCACATCGTTTCCGGTCAAGCTGCGGATGTGGCCCACGGCCTCGCCGACTTCGTAGAGGCTCAGGTCTTCGCCCCCGCTGAAGTTGGCGATTACGCCTTGCGCATCCGCCAGGGAGATGCTTTCCAGCAGGGGATGCTGCAAGGCTTGCTGGATGGCTTCCACCACTTTGTTTTCCCCAGTGCCATGGCCAATAGCCATCAAAGCGCCACCGCCGCGCTTCATCATGTTGCGCACGTGTGAGAAGTCCACATTGATCAGTCCGGGCTGCGTGATGAGTTCGGCAATGCCTTGTACAGCTTGGCGCAACACATCGTCTGCCAAACGGAACGCCGTTTCCAGCGGCAGGTCGTGGGGCGCTACGAAGAGCAGGCGGTCGTTGGGGATGGCGATAAGGGTATCGGTATGGGGTTGCAGGCGGGCCAAGCCGGCGTGGGCAATCTTCTGTCGGCGGCCCATTTCAAAACTAAATGGAGTCGTGACCACCGCGATGGTGACTGCGCCCAGGGAACGAGCCACTTCTCCGGCCACTGCGATGGCGCCGGTGCCGGTGCCGCCGCCCATACCGGCGGTGAGGAAGACCATATCGGCGCCGCGTAAAGCAGCTTCGATCTCGGCGCGGTTTTCCTTGGCAGCGCGGTAACCGACCTCATGGTCGCCGCCGGCGCCCAGGCCGCGGGTTAGCTGCGGCCCAAGCTGGATCTTCACTGGCGCCAGGCAGGTTTGCAGCACCTGGTAGTCCGTATTGGCCGCGATGAATTCCACGCCGGGCACATTGAGTTCGATCATGCGGTCGATGGCATTGTTGCCGCCTCCGCCTAACCCGAAGACTTTGATCACCGGGTTGCGCAGGGTTTGCTCTTTGGTCGACTCGCTGGGTTTGGTATCTTCCATCTTGGCTCCTTAAGCTGCTTCCAAGCGCAGGGCATGTATGGTGCAGCCCGCCTGGATAAGGTTCTTGACCACATCATCTGGGAAGGCTTGCATACCGCCAGCTAACGTGACGCGGGCAGCGTTGGCGGCTTCTGCCGGTGAAGCGCCGACGATGGCGCTGCTGTTCTCGTGTAAGAAAGCGCGGATAGCTTCCATTGGATAATCCATGGTGGAAGGCAAAAGTAAGTAGTGACTATCCGCGAGCGCTGAGTTCTGCGGCGAAGCAGAATCAACTGCTCTGTGTCCTACCGGTGGTGTGGACTTGGTCTCGACCTCACCCTTTTGCCAATCGATCCACTCGCGACCGATCTTGGTAGGTTTAGAATTCAATTCAAACCAGGCCGAATGAGCCGCTTGACTTTCTTCTTCTGCGGATAACAGCCAGAGGTTGCAGGCCAGCACATTGGCTGGCACGGCGTTATTTTTGTTGGGGTCAGCTGGCCGAGCCAAGGTTTCGATGATCTTGATCGCCCGCGTGCCAACTTTTGCGTCTAGCTTCTTGGCGCTTTCGCGTTGCACACCGGCGCCAACGATCACGACTGGCAATTCACGGCCTAAAACTGTCCGGGAGATGGCGTTGTACCAGTCGAAGATACGGAAGCCGCGCTGATCCTGGCTGCCCTCCGGAGTGTAGTAGGGCATGGTGGCTGGCCAATTCTCCGGGCCACCGGCTCCCCAGGTCATGGGCTTGTCTTCGGTCCAGGCATAAGCGCCGAGCGCCATGGTTTCCAGCAACAAGCCTTCGCCATTGGCGGTCATAGTTTCCAGCGCCGAGCGCAGGAAGGCCGTATCCCAATAATCGCCGCCAGGTTCCAGTGCGGGAAACACAGGGATCATGCCAGCTTCAAGGGCGGCGTGAGCTAGCGGCACAAAGCGCGCCAGGAAGCGATCTACCAGATCACGCTGAGTCCAGGCTTGGCCTGGCCACACAGCGCGCAGGTTGGGGCGGTCGAAAAGTATGACGTGCCGTACTCCCCAACTTGCATAAGCCCGGAACATCGGGGCAAACTCGTCTACGCTGCTTTCAGTGACCAGCGAGATGTTCAAATGGATAATGGGTTGGATCTGGGAAGCAACCAGCACTTCGATGAATTCTTGGGGGATAGCCCTGTCCACTGGAGCTTGTAATACCGTCCAGTTAACCCCCAGTTTCTTTAGCACCGGCAGCCAGAGATCCAGGTCAGCCTGGCTGTAATGATCTGAATCCTCGAAGTAATGCATGCCCAAGCGCTTACCGAGTTCGGTTGCACCAGGAGCTAGGCTGTCCACGGGGTCATAGGTGTCAGCCGGGTCATCCTCTTTCTCAAGGTCGACTATAAGCGGCTCGATGTGGGCAGCCTCAGCTTGAGACTGGTCTGCGACCACATCAGACGCGATAAGTTCAGCAGCCAGAGACTCGGTGAGAGCAGCTTCGTTCTCGATCAGGTCATCGTCGTAATAAGCGGGTAAGTGCAGGGCTTGCATTCCAGGCTCCTTTTGATGAGCCTAAGGATGCAAGAGGTGTGCCAATCGGTAAGGCCTGGGGGAACGGACTTAGCGGCTAGCCAAG
Organism: Anaerolineales bacterium; assembly: GCA_040902265.1. GTDB lineage: Bacteria > Chloroflexota > Anaerolineae > Anaerolineales > UBA11579 > JAMCZK01. The sequence goes on along the minus strand of JBBDXQ010000094.1, from coordinate 2,043 downwards.
GTCGGCGGGTAGGGTGAGGCGGGCTAAAAAGTAATGCGATGCCCTTCGCAGAAAACCATCGGATTGTTCGCTGTGATGCCATGGGTTGGCTGCGAAAGGCGTGAACCTAGAACCTGGGTACTCCATATTTATTTCTCTTTCATAGCTTAGCCAATTGTGTTTAAGACTAGATAAAGGCTCGAATATGGATTTGTTAACATTGAGGTCGCATCCCAGCGACACCCCCCACATTCTGCTCGCCGTGAACGTCACTGTGGTAAAACGGGAGACATGATCCTGGTAACCGGAGGACCCGGTTTTATTGGTCAGCGCCTGATCCGCCGCCTGGTGGACGAGGGCCACAGCATCCGCACCCTGATCCGTCCATCGGCGCGTACGCCTAGACTGCCACAGGGCGTAGCAGTGCAGGCCGCCATCGCCAGCCTTAACGATGTGCGCGGGGTGCGGGCTGCTCTGATGGGTGTGGATACCATTTTTCATTTAGCTGGAGTGGACTGGGCCGATGCGCACGTTAATTTCCGAGCCAGCGAAACTGAAGGCACGCGCAATCTACTGGAGGCAGCCCAGGATGCCGGAGTAAAGCGACTGGTCTACTTGAGCCACTTGGATGCGGACCGCGCCTCGGCCTTCCCGGCGCTGAAGGCCAAAGGCATTGCTGAAGAGTTCATCCGTCAAAGCCCATTGGATTACACCATCTTGAGGTCAAGCCTGGTGTTCGGACCCGGCGACCATTTCACCACCGGGCTAGCCAAGCTGATGGCTTTCGTTCCCCGCGTGTTCCCGCTGCCAGCCGATGGGGAAACACGGCTGCAGCCCTTTTGGGTGGAGGACCTGGTGTCTTGCCTGGCCTGGTGCCTGGAGGACAGCGAAACGGTTGGACAGACCATCCAGGTGGGAGGGCCAGAGCATATCAGCCTGCGGCGCATCGCAGAACAAATCCTACTCAAGACCGGTATACAACTCAGCCTGGTGTCCGGGCGTCCCTCTTATTTACGTATCCTGGTCAAGCTGGCACGCATCTTTGCGCCGCGACTCCCAGCGTCCAATTACTGGCTGGATTACCTGGCGGCTGACCGCATCTGCGAATTGGATAATGTGCCGCGTTTATTCCACCTGATGCCGGCGCGCTTTTCTCAAAAGATCGAATACCTGGCCGGTGTGGATTGGCAATAAGTGCTAAAGCAGGAGCAGGCTGTGGCGCGCAGCCAGGACGCGCAAACTCATCAAGCTCCCTAGTGGCGTGAGCTTATCCGCTTATATATACTGAGCCAGTTAGCTAAACTGGCATGAAGACATACGATATCTCTCTGAATATTTCAGCCGACATGCCGGTCTGGCCAGGTGATGGGGGCATTCTCATCCAGCGCGTCACCACGATCGAATCCGGAGCCGATGCCAATGTATCTCGCATGGAGATGGGCGTCCACACCGGCACCCACGTGGATGCTCCTTATCATTTTCTAGTAGATGGCAACACGGTGGAGGACTTATCACTCAAGACGCTGGTGGGGCGCGCCTACGTTGTTCACCTGCGTGACGATGTGAATGTGATCACCCCGGAGGTGCTGGCGGCTGCCGGCATCCCGCCACGCACGCGCCGGGTGCTTTTTCGTACGCGTAATTCAAAGCAGTGGGGCAAGGAATACCGCCCATTTCAAAAGGACTTCGTGGCCATAGACGCCAAGGCAGCCGAATACTTGGTGAAGCATGGCGTAAAGCTCGTCGGTGTGGATTATCTCTCAGTAGCTCCCTATGGCGATGGGACGCCGACACATGTTATTTTGCTGAAGGCCGGTGTCGTGATCGTGGAAGGACTTAATCTTTCGCAGGTCTCCCAGGGGCGCTACAACTTCTTCTGCCTCCCGCTTAAGCTGAATGGCAGCGACGGCGCCCCGGCACGCGCCATCCTCGTCGGAGTGTAGTTTGGCGAAGGTGCGGGTAGCCGGGGCGGCGGATGCCGAAGCGATTGCCCGCGTCCATGTTCACAGTTGGCATACAACATAGAATGGCCTGGTCCGCGACCTCTTCCTCGCAGACCTCTCC
>JBBDXQ010000093.1:0-15109 GCA_040902265.1 Anaerolineales bacterium | reverse complement strand
CAGGCCGCCTTGCTGCAATAACCCGGCGGCTACGGATTGGTGGTCTTCGGCTGAATCAAGCGAAATTAGATACGTTTGATCTGCGGCAGCGGAGATCACCGGTTTAATCACGACCTGGCTCCATTTTTTCTCTGCCATCAGCTCACGAAGGTGAACTTTGGCTCCGCGCGGCAGCCAGACCGAAGGCAGCACATTAATACCCTGCTGCGCAAGGTCGCTTAGATACATCTTGTCCATATTCCAACGCACAACTTCCACCGGGTTCCACAAGGCCACTTGCAAAGATTGCAAGTGCGCAAGCCAGGCAGAAAATTCAGCCGCGCGTTGATGGTAATCCCAACAGGAGCGGATCACCACGGCGGAGTATTGTGACCAATCGATCATAGGATCCTGCCACAGCGCCGGCTCTACGGTCAGGCCGCGCGCTTTCAAAGCAGCCGCCGCAAGCTGGTCACCTGCGATCAGGTTGGGAAGTTCGCTGTAGATTGCGAACGCAATGCGCGCGTCCATCAATGGTTGAGCTCCCAGATAATGCGCAAGCCGTCCAGGGTGAGCCAAGGCGCCAAGATCTGGATCACTTTCGTCTCGCGCGCCACGATCTCGGCCAGGCCTCCGGTGCCGATCACCTTCATTTCGGGTCCCAGTTCATTGCCAAAGCGGGCAACCAGACCTTCCACTAGGCCGACATAGCCGAAGAGCAGGCCGGATTGCAAGGCATGGGTGGTATTGCGACCTATCGCGTGTGGAGGTCGCTGGATATCCACACGCATCAGCTTGGCCCCCGCCGAAAACAGCGCATCAGCTGCAATGCCAATACCAGGGGCTATAGCGCCGCCCAAGTATTCTCCCTGAGCATTAATGGCATCGAAGGTGGTGCCAGTGCCGAAATCCACCACGCAGGCCGGACCGCCATAGAGGTGCTGCACAGCCGCGGCGTCCACAATGCGGTCAGCGCCGACCGCTTTCGGGTCCTCGTAGAGCACGCGCACACCCGTCTTCACGCCCGCGTCCACCACTAAGGGGTCTTGCAGCAAGTAGGAGCGGCAAGCTTCAAGGACCTTGCCAGTGAGCGGCGGTACCACAGAGGCCAGGCAGATACCCTCCAGATTCTCCAAAGGGGTGCTGGCATGCTTGAACATGCTCGAAAAAAGAAGGCCATATTCATCGGGCATGCTGTGATGGTTTGTAGCAATACGCCAACGCGCGCCTAGCGTCTCACCTTCATATAGTCCCAGGGTGATATTGGTATTGCCTACATCAATGGCTAGCAGCATGCGTGCTCCTTATTCCAGGATCAGGTTATCGATCAGGCGCGTCTTGCCAACAAAGACCGCCATCGAAAGCAGTGCGCCATGACCGACCTTATCCAATTCTTGCAACGTGGTTAGGTCGGCGCAGGAGGCATAGACCAGGCGGGTTAGTGGCTCTGCTTCGACCGTTTGGCGCATCACAATGCGCAGGGTTTCGCCATCCCGTTCTCCGGAAAGATAGGCCTGCTTAGCATTCTGCAGCGCCCGGAACAGGACGGTAGCCGCCTTTCGCTCCGCAGAATTAAGATAAGTATTGCGGCTGGACATAGCCAGGCCATCCGCTTCGCGCAAGGTGAGGCCGACCACGATCTCGATGGGAAAATTCAGATCTCGGGTCATCTGCTTTATCACTGCCGCTTGTTGCGCATCCTTTTGGCCGAAGTAGGCTTTTTGCGGTTGCACCGCGTTGAACAACTTAGCCACCATAGTGGCCACGCCGCGAAAGTGCCCAGGGCGCGCAGCGCCCTCCAAAGGCTCACTGATGTCCTCCACAGTGACCCAGGTACTAAACCCCTCGGGATAAATAATCTCGGAAGTCGGCAGCCAAACCAGGTGCGCGCCGGCTGCCTCCAGTTTTTGGAGATCGCCGGGCAAATCGCGGGGGTAGGCAGCCAGGTCCTCATTTGGCCCAAATTGTGACGGGTTCACGAAAATGCTGACCACCACGGCATCACATTCTTTCTTGGCCATTTCAACTAAAGAAATATGCCCGGCATGCAGGAAGCCCATCGTGGGCACAAAGCCAACCTGGCCGCGTAAAGCAGCGCTTGCCTGGCGCAATTCTTCCAAACTGATTACTTGCTTCATGCAATACTCCGCAAAGCGGAAACCAAACTCCATACGGTTTCATTGATCGGGGTAGGAATTCCGGCTTCCCTTCCAGCCTGCACTACCGCGCCGCAAATGGCGTCGATCTCTGTTGGTGCACCGCGGCGCACATCTTGCAGCATTGAAGACAGGTTAGCCGCGGTGCGGCGAGCCACATCTTCAACAGCAGCCACAGGGTCACTGAAGGTAAGCGAGATACCCTTGCTGGTAGCCACGTCGGCCACTTCCTTGGCCAGCGCGGCGCTCAGCGCTCGAGCCATAGGCCGAGCCAGCAGCTCGCCGTTGGGCACATCCAGCAGCGCCGTGAGCGGATTGATGGCGGCGTTGATCACCAGTTTGCTCCAGACCATTGAATTGACATCTTCAACGGTACCCACGTTAAAGCCGGCTGCTTGCAATGCGGCAGATAAGGGCGCCAGGCGCGGGTGAGCTCCCAATGAGATCTGGCCTTCACCAGCCCACCTCACTTCACCTGGGCCGAGTAAGGTGGCGCCGGTGGTGATCACCCCTGAAGCGGCGCGCTCTGCGCCCAGCCTGTCCACCAGTTGCTCCCGATTGCCAAGCCCGTTCTGTAATGTGAGCGCCAACCCATCCACGGCCAGTGCTTCGACTAGTTGGCCGGCGGCGTGTTCGGTCTGCCATGCCTTCACTAGCACCAGCGCGTATTTGGCGCTGTCGAAATCGCGGGGCTGGTCGCTGGCTCGTACCGGAAAAGCTTGTCGCCTGCCATCGGCCATCACGAGGGTGACGCCGTGTGCCTGCAGCGCAGCCAAACCTTCCGGCCAGGAGCCTAGCATGTTCACCGGGTGGCCGGCGGCTGCCAGGCGGGCAGCGAACAGGCAGCCCAGCGCCCCGGTGCCAAGGATCAGAAGAGGTTCGGAACTAGGATTCGCCATCCAGCTCTTTAAGCAAGGCCTGCCATTGCCCTTCCTTTATTGAAACGCTGTGTTCTTCGGAGGGAAATGAGCGCGCCGCCACGTCAGCCTTGAAGCCGACAATGGCTTCGGACATCACAGTGTGCAGACTGGCATATTTTTTGACGAACTTGGGAGTGAAGCGATCGAACAGACCCAGCAGATCGTGGGTCACCAACACCTGGCCATCGCAACCTACTCCAGCACCGATGCCGATAGTAGGGATGGCCAGTTTGTGCGAAACCCATTCGGCCAAGCGGGCTGGCACGGATTCCAGAACGAGGCTGAAGGCTCCAGCTTCTTCCAGAGCGAAGGCGTCGTCGATCAAGCGCTTGGCGGTTGAACTGGTGCGAGCCTGCGGGCGAAAGCCTCCCATGGTGTTCACGCTTTGAGGTGTGAGGCCCAGATGCCCCATCACCGGGATGCCGGCCGCCACGATCTGGCGCACGGCTTCAGCGCGTTCGCGGCCGCCTTCCAGCTTGACCGCGTCCATTCCAGCTTCCTGCAAAAAGCGGCCAGCGTTGGCTACCGCCTGCTCAACAGAAACCTGGTAGGACATAAAGGGCATATCGCCGACGAGAAAAGAAAAGCTGGCTCCACGTGAAACTGCGCGGCAATGGTGCAGCATGTCATCCATGGTGACCGGCAGGGTGTTGGAATAGCCCAGCACGACCATGCCCAGCGAATCACCCACCAGGATGCAATCGATGCCAGCCCGGTCCACGGCCAACGCGGTGGGGTAATCGTAGGCGGTGAGCATAGTGATGGGCTGGCCTGATTTCTTCTTCTGGCGAAAGTCGCGTACCGTGATCTTGGCACGTTCGATCTCACCAGAATTAGCTTTCGCTTTGTGAGCTTGAGTGGACATCTGAACCTCCAAAATACTCTATGCCGTCAGCTACAAGTTTTGTGCTTAAAACAAAAACCGTCTCTGCTATGGGAGACGGACGCAAGTTTAATACGCTTGCTTTGGAGTGCTTAGCTGCTACCCAAGCTAACGCAACTCCACGGATATTACAGTCCGCCGTCTCGGCTCTTTTTAGAGTCCAAGCAGCAGATGAATTATCACCCATTTAGGAAGGTTGGGCAAGCGCCATCCGTAGGGGTGGTTTTGCACACCCCCTATAGTTGATACCCCATATCCCCTATTGAGGGCTCAAAAGCCTCGTTAGCCGCCTTCAATTGCTCCGGTGTGAAGGCTTCGCGGAAACGATGAGCTTCGCCGTGTTGGAAATGCTGGCCTTTGCCACCCCTTTCGGAGCGGTAGAAATCAATGGCCTCCCTAACCGCAGCGATGGCCGGGTCTATTTTGAGGAAAGCCGCCAAGCGAGTGACTTCGGCGTCGTAGTTGGCCAGCAGATCCTCGTAGCGCAAGCTGTGAATGCTGCTGATGGTGGTCCATTGGCGCCAAACGCGCAGGTAAAGCTTCACGAAGTCGATGGCCTGCTCGATGGTCTCCAGGCGGGTGAAGGCATTCCGCCGCCCGGCGGCGCGGGCACGCTGCCCGTATTCGTAAGCGGAGAGCAGCGCGGCACGCGGATCGCGGAAAACGTAAGTGACGCGCATGCGGTTGCTATGCATCAGGCGCAAGGCCATTGGCGTGGGGCCGGAATGGGTCTTGATGGCGAAGGTGTTGCCAAGCATGGATGGCACCAAGACGGGCGCAAGGCGCTTGGTGCTCAGGCTACGGATGTTGCAATTGACCTCGGTGAGAATGGGCGCCAGGAGGAAACGGCGGCGGATGACGCGCGCGTCCTGGCCGCCGGCAGCCACGACGATATCGTGGACCAGGTTGTAGTGCCAGCCAGAACCGGCGCGGGGCATGCCCGCCGCTAGAATGATCATGGGGTCACAATCGTTATAAGAAAGGAAATGAAACAGCAACGGCAGATAAGCGTAGATGGGCGTTGAAATTTATTAATTCTGAGTTCCTCTGTGTTCATCTGCAACTCACAAGGGTGATTTCAAAAAAACATCTGGTTTCATACAGGATGGGAGAGTGTAAAAGACGTAAAGGGCATGTTACCATAGCTTTTGGAGGTAACGAGATGCGGCGATTAATTAGCTTTTTATTAGGAACAGCCAGCGGTGCCTTAATCGGCGCCACGTTTGCGATTCTGCTTACACCGGCATCGGGTGAAGACCTGCGCAGCGAGTTAAGCAACCGAGTCAAGCGCTTCCGCTCCGAATTACAGGAGGCGGCCGAGCAACGCCGCGCCGAATTGGAGCGCCAACTGGATGCGTTACGCCACCCCGGAGCGGAGATCCCACTGGAAGATTAGTGAGTCAACAGACAGAGCAGTTTATTACAGGATTTCTATCTCCTATCAGTAGTTAAGAAGTAGAAGCTTTAGCAGACAATAAAAACCGACTATAGCCTCTAACTCTTAATTAACTCGAGTAGCGTTTAAGGCAAGAATCCGTAGTTGTACACCGCTGGTTGGCGGGTAAAGCGGGTTGTGCCAACTATCACCAACACGACTTCATCTGCCTCGTTGAAATCCATGTGGATATCCACCTGATTTGTGGCGGGCACGTCAATGACCTGGACCACGGTCTCATCACCCTGTGAGATCATTGCTATGCGAAAGGTTTGCGGCAGCACATTCTGCACGCGGGCAAAGCCATCCGGCACCCAGCCGCCCTCATCACTTTCAAAGTCCTCGAAATAGTCGAGCTCTTCAATGGCGATGTCGTCCACAAGAAATCCTTCGCCGTTCACAGCCGCATCAGTGATGTACTCGAAGCGCAGCAGAACCTGTTGGCCAGCATACGATGATAAATCAATGCTCTCCCTGATCCATTGTGAAGCGCGGTCCCCGGAGAGACTAGTGTAGCCAAAGTTGTAATTGTTGCCCAGGGGATTGGTGTCTGTCCCACTCGGGGTCTGCAAGAAGGTCCAATTATCCCCTTGGTCAGTCGAAGCCAGCGCGTACACGTAGTCCCAATCCTTCTCGATGTCATACCAGGTTTGGTAGCTTAGCGTGAGTGGACCGCTAACCTCGCTGAAATCGAAGGCGCGCGTCAGTGTCATATCCGATTCGTCACCCTTGTTCGACCAAAACATATAGTCGCCTGAGTAGGCATTAGCTGGCAACAATAAAGTGCGGTTCGATCCTTCAAAGCGTAAGGTACGTTCACCGGAGCAGGCAAACGAAATGTAATCCACCCCGTATTGCCTCACATCCGTGGTGATATTACTGGCATCGCAGTCCTCGAATTCACTCAGGGGCTGGATCTCTAGCACTTGGGGATATTGGCGATAGGCGTAACGCCCATCACCCACATCTGCGTCTGCCACATAATTAGCTACCGCCCAGTCCAGGACTACATCGTCAGCAGTCACCGATCCGCCGGTTTGCGTGTCGGTGATACCAAGCTGAGCCAATGTGTTGTCCACGCTTTCAAGCCCGTTGGCGGGGTCGCCTACCAGAGACTGGGTGGCTTCCGCTCCAAAGCGATTTAGAAAGTAAGTAACGAATAGAAAGCCAGCTCCATAATGCGGAGAGGTGGCAAACTGGTCGTTGGGCCAATCGTTGAGCTGCAAGTCGGTGTCATAGAGATATTCGTAGACAAAACCCCCATTGATGTACCCGTTGAGCATAGCGGCTAGTTCGGACATGCCCTCGTTGATCCAGCTGGTTTCATTTCGATCGCGATACCAATGGATCATATGCTGGTGCTCGTGAGCCAGCACCGTGTAGGCATAGCTGCTGCCAAGCGGTGTGTTACTTGAATTGACCATGAACAATTCAGCCGCGTTCGATTGGGGCTCGGCCAGGGGATGCACCGCGTCACCGGACACAAATACTCCGGCGGCATGGCTGCCAATGTTTCCGGTATATACGATATAGATATGCGGATCGCCATCGATTCCAGGGATCCATTCATCGCCGAAAAAGGCGCGGTTGGTCGGCACCATTTGTTCTTCAAAAGCGCGTGCTAACGCTTCCAGTTCTTCCAAATTCACGCGTACGCCGACCTGCACCCAAAAATAAACGAGGTCGCTTTCGTACATTAGCTCAGTCTCGGTTTGGTGGGTTACGTTGGCACCACTGTCCAAAACGAAAAACGTACGCCGGTCACCTACGTCATAAGGGCCATGCGGAGGAACCGTCTCAGGAATGTTCTCGATACCCAAAAAACGGTCCGCCAGGTCGACAGGATCGTTTTCTGGGACCACCGTGTCTCGCAAGATCAATAAGGTGTCTTGGGGAGGGGGATCTTGATTTGTAAATGGCGGCACGGTGGAACTTGTAGACCCATCGGTGGGATTGATAGAATCCGGTCGAGAGGTGTGGGTAACCAGCTGACCCAAGTCCAAAATGGTATTGCACGCAATACTTATCAAAATTAGCAAACTGAGCAGGAAAAGGGTCTTTCGTAGTTTCATGGTTTACCTTTAAGGCGAAACTGATTGGGCGAGGTTGGATCAAGGCCAACAAGCATGCCCAAAGCTACCCACATAATAGGGAGAGTGAATGAGTCCTGGGTAAGATTTCGCAGGGCAATTCCCAACCAGGCAAAGACACCAGCCACCGCCACGAAGCGCAAGAAACGGTTAGCAGAAGCATGCATGCGAAGGCTGATTGCGAGGAATGAAAGGAAAAAGACCGCGAAGAGCCAGAAACCTGGCAATCCGGTTTCTGCCAGGAGGCGAACGTATAGGCTCTTGGTATTGGGGATGAGGTCTGAATCCGGACTTATTTGGCGGGCTACCTCGGGGATAGTAATCGACCAATCCGGGTAGTGTGGCAACAGGTAGAGGGCGGAAGCGCCCAGCCCCACGCCGGTAAGCGGGTGCTCTGTGTAGACCTGGTAGCCAGCCAAGGCATAGGCCAGGCGCTGTCCCGCTCCGATATCCACCAGGTAGCCCAATGGGTCATCACTATCCCCCAGGTCCCATAGATTAGAAAAGTATTGGTAGCGGGAGAGAAAACTACCGGTAGCGACCAGTGTGACGACTAGCGCCAGCAGCAATCCGACTCGCAATGCAAGGCCGGGCGGCGAAAGCGGGCGTGCCAGCCAACGCCAAGCGCGTTGAATGAGACCGCGCCCCAGCATCACAAAAACGGCCAGGATGCACACAACGGCGCTAAGCAACCCGCCACGCGAGTAGGTGAATACCAGTACCGCCAAGGATAGGATGATGAGCAGCGGCTCTATCCAATGCTGCTTTAACAAAGCGCGGCCTTTGAAAAAAGCGGCGAAAAGCCAGGGAAGGTAAAAGATCACAATCTGGTCAGCCAGCCAGGCTGACTCGTAGGCAAAACCGCTGATACGGCGCTGCAACAGGGGCCTTACCGAGAAGATCAACTGGATCTGGTTAACCAGATTTCGTGGGATAAGCGTGGTGTTCACTGCTACAGCCTGCACCAAGCTCCACAGGATAGTAAGCCCCAAGCTGGCATAGATCCATTTGAGAGAATGCTGCAGATCTTTTTCGGTGCGGTTCATCCAGAATGCCGCGAAAAAGAAAGCCAATCCGATTATTACGGAGAACCAGCCGCGTAGCACGCGCTCTTCGTAATGGGCTCCGCGCAACGGCAGTGCGGAATATAGCGCACCTAACAGTGAACCGATGATCGCGAAGAGCAAGAAAGCCAATAATAGTCTGATGTTGGAGGGCAGCGGCACGCCACCCGAGCGCCAGAATAAGATAATCAACACAAGCAGCAGCGCAACCAAAGGATAAAAAGCCAGGGGTTGGATCAACGTGCGGCCCATAAAATCGGGCATGTAGCGAAATGAAGTGACCGGTAGAGTCAGCAGCACCAGTCCCCAGAGAAAGCGGGAAACCCGCTGCAGTTGCGGCGTTGAAAGGAGAGTAACCATTTAATTAACCTTGCGAATAGTTGAGATAGTGACAGGCAAGGTTATACCTACCTTCGCAAAATTGCTGGGGTGTTCACGGGCACCAGTATCGCCCAGAGCATTGTCGCCAGGACGCCGGTCAGGGATCCCACGAAAAGATAGGTGGACTGGCTGACGCTGCGCTCCACCGGCAGGTCGGCAACCTGGCTGACGTAGAGCTCGGTGTACATGGAGATGCCCTTGGTTTGCTCGGCCAACGCAGAGACAGTTGCCATGAATGCCTGCAGGCGAGCTTCGTTCGGCTCGGCACCCAGCAGCTCCGCCTGCAGCGCGGCGCGGGCTGCCTGCAACTCTGGAGAAGCATTTACGGCGGCGCGAGCGGCATCCACGAAGGCCAGCGCCCAAGCCGCGGCCAGTTGCTGCGCCATTTTTGCTTGGTTAAGGCTGGCGTAGAAATGCCAGCCGCCATCCGACGGCTGGCTGAGCTGCAAGATGCCGCTGCGCAACTCCTGCACATTAAAGTTGCCCTGTGCTGAGACGGCTTGCATGACCTCGTCGGACCAGGCCAGCTGCTCCAGTCGTTCGGTTTCGCGGGCAAGGAATTGGAACAATTGCCGGTCGGGGAAATAGACCCATGCTTCTTCCAAATTATTGTCCACGACCACGGTAGCTTGAGCACGAAAATCAGGCGGGGCTATATAGAACAGCGCCAAGGCTAATCCGGCACCGACAAAGGCGCCAAGCAGCCAGATGCGCCAGGTTTCCAAGGCTTGAAGAGTGGAGCCTGCTGATGTTGCTGATTTTTGGCTTTTACGCGGGGACTTTGGCATTGTTTTTCTCAATTGGGTGATCGGCCATTAATTATAGCGTTCGAAGCACCACGAACTCTTTAAAGGTTTCCCCATGAGATGCGGAGGTATGGAAAAAAGGCAATTCTCAAGTTCTTTTTGTTTCGAGCATGTGCCTGCGGCGGGCATGAATGAACGGAGCCGCCAGGCGGCGGATCCAATACTTGGCTATGATCGGAGCGAACCATGAGCCGCCCTCGCGCCAATGCACGAGTAACATTTCGTCCCAAGCGCGTTGATCATTCTTGATCGTCTTGGAATCAGCGTGTAAACGAAACTCGGCCCAGGAGCGTGGCAGGTAATGGAGTTCGCTGAACCTGGCCAAGCGCACCCACAAGTCGTAATCCATGGCAAACGTGAAGCTCGGGTCCAACGGCCCAACCTGTTTCCAAAGAGCAGCCCGCCAGAAAGCAGCCTGCTGGGGGATGTGCACGTAACCCCGCCGCAAGCGAGCGTAATCTGTCTGGGCGGCAGGGAAGCTGCCAACCACGCTCCCCTGGGCATCAATGTAATCAGCGTCGCCGTAGACCAACCCGATTTCGGGATGCGCTTCGAGGTAAGCCACCGCCTCGCCGACTGCCTGTGGTCTCAGGCGGTCGTCGGCGTTGAGCCAGGCTAGATAAACTCCATTCGCTTTAGCAAATCCCTTGTTGATGGCTTCGGTTTGCCCGAGATCCGGCTCAGAGACCCAATGGGCTAGCTTTTGGGCATGACGCTTAATCACATCGACAGAGCCATCAGTCGATGCTCCGTCGATCACGATATATTCAATCGGGGCGTAATCCTGGGCGAACACGGAAGCCATGGCGGCCTCCAGGAAAGGCGCCTGATTAAAGGACGGCGTGACGATGGAGACCAGTGGCGCAGCCATTATTCCCAATCCTCGTCCCGGTAATAGGCGCGGGCGACATCCTCAGTGAGAGAGCGAATACGGGCAATCTCATCCTTGCCGAGGCGCTGCTTCCAATTCTCCAAATTGGCGGCGCTGTCCAGGTTGGTGGAATAAATGGAATCGAGGGAGATCTCCTGCGGGTTCTGTGCACTGCTGGCCCGCAGGATGCCAGCTTTCACCCGGCTGGTAAAGGGAAGTTCCAACTGGCCATAAAGCTGCTCAAACCCCTTGATGGGCTGGAGAGAAAATTCTTCGTGGCGCACCACATGGAAGCTTGGATAACGTTCAGATATCTTGAAGGTCACATAACAGATCATGCGCCATAAAAGGCTGCCCTGGCCGATGACATCGCGTGGCTGTGCGACGGCTGCCTCCATCTCAGTACGGAAGGGTTCCAGCCAATCGCGCATGAGAAGAGGCTGGGCCAGGATGTCTTTGAAGTCGAACGGCCAGTCGAGGCGCTTAAGGCTGCTGACAAAGGCGGCCGGGTGGCGCAGCACAATGACTACATCACACCCCAGGCGCTGGGCAAACCAGGGAGTGGAGAAGATGGCGAAGGGATCCTTGAGCAGCACGCGGCGTTGCCCCCAGCGCCCAAAAGTAAAGATGCTAAGATCACGCAGCATGCGCAGCAGATCACGCAACGATCTCAACGACTTAATCTCTTTCCACAGGTGGTAATCCAATTTAAGGGTCTGGTGGAAGGGGGCTAGGTACTTCTCTTCGTTATCCTTACAGATATAGGTATACCAATGGGCTACCGGCGCATCAAACACGCCGGGGCGGTGCCAAACGTTGAGCGGCTCGCTGACATACGCCACGTCACCGTTCACACTGAGCATGCGGCCCACCCAAGTCGTCCCTGAACGATGGGGGCCCGTAACCAGGATCGGGCGATCGTTGGAAATTTTGCGATACAGGCCGCGCGGCCGCAACCAGCCCAGGCCGACCAGGCTGAGCAAGGCGAACAGAATGCGGTGCAAATGTTCCAGTGCAAAGCGCGGACGTAAGCTGAGTACACGAGCGTATGCGCTGAGAGCCATTTTTGGTTCGCCGCCATCCAACAGGTAGCGCGCATCCAGTCGGTGAGCGCCAGCCTGCACGGTGCGGGCGTGCTTCCTGACGATCTCACCTAGTTCCGGTTCGGCGGCAGCCCACTCAAGAATGCGGAAGGCTTCCTCACCGAAGCGTGCCGCTTGCGCTACGTTCTTAGCCGAAGGGTGGTGGCGGGCAGCCGCCCAAACCACAGGCATATACTTGATAGGCGCCAGGCGCAGCATGCGCAACCACAGATGATGGTCGAGAAGATAGTTATAAGTGGGGTCCAGCGGCCCGGCGCGCTGCAGCAGCGAATGACGCATGAACACAGTAGGCTGGCCGATGATGCGGAATGAAAGCAGGTCAAGTAGATCGAATTGCTGGTAATTGATGGTATTGAAGACTTCCCCGCCGCGATCGATGGAATGCAACTTGCTGTAGGCAAAGCCAATGTCGGGGTTTTGTTGCAGCACATCCACGGCCTGGCGCACCGCGCCGGGATGATAGATATCATCTGAATTCAACCAGGCAACGATCTCGCCCCTGGCGCGAGCCAAGCCTTTGTTGAGCGCGTCCGCCTGGCCGCGGTCGGATTCGGAGACCCACCAATCGAGCTGGTCTGCATACTTGCGAATGATATCCACACTGCCATCTTTTGAGCCGCCATCCACCACCAGGTATTCGATGTTGGGATAGTCTTGCTCCAATACCGAGCGGATAGTTTGCTCCAGGTAGTCAGCCTGGTTATATGATGGCGTGATGATCGAAACCAGTGGAAATTTTTCTTTTACAGCCATGTCTAGGAAGAACTAGAGAGCGGGGCTCGAAGATCGTAAATGATGTAGCCGTCCCCTTGTGAATAAACCGGGTAATGGTTCACCAGGAATTCTGCCAGCAATGGCTGCTGGTCCAACTGGTTGAACGAGGTGATCAAAAAGTATGCCATCCCGGTGGTGCGTTGGTTGAAAAAGATATCGAACTCAGTAGGTTGGTTGCCGCGTAAACCGCTGAGAGCCAGCTCGCCGGTGATGGGCCACAATTCCACCCGACGCCAGCCGTAGTAAGTGAGCGAATTACCGTAGGCTTGCACCAGACCGATAGTCTTGCCATCTATTGGCACGGCTGCGCCTACTCTCTCCCAGAAGGCTGGTTCCTGTCGGTAGTCTGCGCCCAGCATTTCAGACCGGGCGGCCCAGGCGTTGAAGAACAGTGATCCCAGTAAACCAAGAGCCAACAGAGCCTGCCATACTCGGTTTTGTTGAGCAATTTTATTGATCACTAAGTGAAGAATGGGAGCGATGGAGAGCGCAGCCAGGGGAACCAGAAACAAATGGTAATAGTTGTGGGTGGTGGTTTGATGGGGAAGTGTGGCCCCATACACGACATAGCCTACCCAAGCGCCGATCAGCAGCCAGCGAGCGCGCGGTTCGGCGATCAGCACACCGCTGAAGGCTGCCACTAACCGGGCGACGCCCAACAGTTCGGTGAGCATGTTCGCCCAACGCACATAGAAGCCGGGCTCAAAGGCCAGCGGCAGCAGGGCGACAATCCAATTCTGAATGTACGAGCCCGAAGCACCGCCCATGTTGAGCAGGTAGTACAAGGCGGGCGGCAGCATACAGATGGCCGCCATTGCCCACACCTGCTTATCGCGCAAAGCGGAGCGAAGGCCAAGAGCAAACAACACCGCTGCCGCCAGGACACCCAAAACAAAATACGCAGCGAAAGCCTTGACTAGAATGGCCAAACCGCCGCTGGCCGCTGCTATCAGAGCCCAATCCCACCGGCGCGTTTCGGACCAGCGATAGGCAGCCAACATAGCCACGATCAATAGAGCCACCATCACGGGGTCTGGTTGGAAGGACCGGCTGGCAATCACACCAAATGGAAGAAACAGATAATAAGCCACACAAACCAGAGCGGTAGCGGGTGAGGTGAAGCGGCGCGCCAATGTATACAGAGGAACGGCGGCGAGCACCCAGATCAGCGAAGTGAGGATGCGCGCCACCCACAAAGTTTCTCCGCCGGTCAGCAGATAAGCAAAGGCGACGAGGCTTTCCAGGATTGGCGGTTCCAGATCCGAAACGGCATTGCGCAGAGATACTGCTTGCTGCTGGATGATGGGGTTATCGGAGGGTTCAATTTGGTAATAGATGCTGCGAGTAACCACCGCGCCGCGCAGTTGCCGGGTGGGGTGAAAATCCAACGGCGGGTCGGTGAGGTCCACCATGCGCAGAGTAAAGCCCGCCAGCAGCAAAAGACCCAGCAAGATTTCCGCCCAATACGGAACCCAGCGCGCCACCCACGGATGATAGGTCTTAGATTTCTTTTGGCGACTCATTGAGAAACTGGGAACAAAGAATTATAGTCAACCTTGGGGAAGACTGCGAGCTGGCCACCGATGGTTGCATCCAGTACCTGGCGGCCATCGGCTTCAAAAGCCTGGCGCGCCATGCGGTAGGCGCGTTCGGATTGCTCCAAATCTGGGAGTTGCCAGTGAAAACCTGCGCCAAAATAGCGCTTATCAAAATGGTCCGGGTCTTCGCCCTGCGAAACGACGGTGGTGTTGGGTTTACCTTTTGAAGTGAAGTTGTGGTCTACCCCGATGAGTATGACGGGATCAAAGCCCAGGTGATATGCCAACTGCAAAGCGATGTAGGTTACTGTAGCGCCTTCCCATAGGCGTCCGCCAGCGTGGCTCGCGAAGGCCGAGCGTTCGTAAGTGGTGTGGAGGAATATAGTGTGCGCGTCCAACGGGATCAAGCGGCGCGAGCGCCAAGAGATGAATTTTGGCATGGTCAGCGCAGAAATATCTGGCGCGGCCTGCTCGATGACCAAGGTATTCACGCACACAAAATACGACGTTTGAAAACCCCATTCTGGGAAAGCCAGGTAGGCGCGGTTCAGGCCGAAGCAGGCTTCACTTTTCAGCCTGCTCACGTCGGTGCGCGCCAAGCTTGGCCCATTGCCAAGGATGAAGGCGCGGCGGCCGCGCTGGCTGTCCCTAAGGACGGCGAGGCGCTTGATGCTGACCCTCCGCCAGGGGTGGAAGGTTGCCTGTGGCCAGGCCGCAGCATGTTTGAGCGCCAGCCAAGATGCGCGCCCCAGCCGCCAGAGGGGATCTGGCGATAGGCGCTTGAGCGTTTCTCGAATTGAACTCATTCGCTACTGAGGCGGGCTAACACACCTCCATCGGCCACGATTGACTGGCCGGTGATGTAACTCGATTGCGTGGAATCAGCCAGGAAATAGATCACCTTGGCGATCTCTGCAGGCGCGGCCAATCGTTTAAGCAGGATCTTGCTAGCCAGATCAGCTTTGCGTGCCGTTATATCGCCCTTGAGGTGTGGGCGGCCAAGACCGGAGGTAAGCATGGGTGTATCTGTAGCCCCTGGCAGCACCGTGTTGGCGCGCACCCCATCCTCGGCAAATTCGATGGCCATGCTGCGGGTGAGCGCCAGCAGG
>JBBDXQ010000092.1:0-15130 GCA_040902265.1 Anaerolineales bacterium | reverse complement strand
TCTTAAACAATCAGTTTTTGCTGACCCAGGGAGCGGGTGCCAGTTCACGCGGGGCTCTGCTCTCTCCGCTCTCGGCTTTTACCGGCATTCACACCTTCATCAGCAAGCAGCAGAAAAACAGCCACCCGATGTTCTTCCAGGCTTTTCATCCCGCCGGGTCCCCGCTGGCCCATTGCCTTTTCCTTGCTCCCGCCAACAGCCTCGAATCACCCGCTTTGCCGGACCTGCTGGACGGTCTCACCAAACAGATCGGCGGGCGCGGCGCATTCAATCTGGTTGCTGAAGTTGAAGAAGAGCATCCCGCCTTCACCGCCTTGCGTCAAAATGGGTTCGGAATCTTTGCCCGCCAGCGCATGTGGAAGGTGACCCAGGCGTCCAACTCGTCTGGTGCAGGTAGTTGGCGGCCGGTCCTGGAGCGCGATCGATTCGGTATCCACCTGCTACGCAAAGCCCTGGTGCCAGGGCAGGTGCAGCAGATCGAAATGGAGCACTCGGATACACACGAGGGGTATGTCTTCAGGCACGATAGGGAGATCGTTGCGTACGCCGAAGTGAGGCGCGGGCCGCGCGGCATTTGGGTGCTGCCTTTCATTCATCTTGATGCTGAGCCCTTCGATAAAGCCATTGCGGACCTGCTGGCTCGTCTGCGGCCGCGCAGCAACCGACCGGTTTACATCTGCCTCCGCTCTTACCAGGATTGGCTGCAAGTCGCCCTGGAGGACCTGAACGCACAGGCTGGTCCCCGCCAAGTAGTGATGGCTCGCCGCACCAGCCTGGCCGTGAAAGTTGAAGAAACACGCCGTTCTACAGTGGCCGCCCGCAACGCGGAGCCCGCCACCATGCAGTTGCCTGAGCCACAAGCGCATTTCTCTGAGCATTCGGTGGTAAATAAAAGGTAGTATTGTCAGAACTCGCTCTGCAGCGACTGTGATTGGCGCTGCGCAGGATAAACCATGACTAAACGCCAAATTACTGATGACCTGGATGCCCTTTTGTTCGTTCTGCCGAAGGATATCGAAACGGCGGTGCGCGAGCGCAATAACAGCGCCGATCTGCTGGAAGTGATCCTCGACCTGGGCCGCGTGCCCACTTCACGCATGACCACCCGGGAAGATGTGCTGGTGGAACGTGAAGTGACCCATGAAGATATCGAATATGTGGTCAAGCGCCTGGGCGATTTCGACGAGGACAACCGCGCTGGTATCGAACGCACTTTGCACCGCATCTCCGGCATCCGCAACCGCCGCGGCGATGTGGTCGGCCTGACCCTGCGCGTGGGCCGCGCCGTATTTGGCACTTTCGATATCATCCAGGATCTGATCGAGGAGGGCAAGAGCTTGCTGCTGTTGGGCCGCCCCGGTGTAGGTAAGACCACCCTGCTGCGCGAGGCGGCGCGCTTCCTGGCCGACCAAAAGCGCGTGGTGATCGTAGATACCTCCAACGAGATCGGTGGGGATGGCGATGTGCCTCATCCGGCTGTGGGCCGTGCCCGCCGCATGCAGGTGGCCACTCCTTCGCGGCAGCACGAAGTGATGATCGAAGCTGTGGAAAACCACAGCCCTGAAGTGATCGTGATCGACGAGATCGGCCGGGAGCTGGAAGCCATGGCTGCCCGCACCATTGCCGAACGCGGCGTGCAGCTCATCGGCACCGCCCATGGCATCTCGTTGGAAAATTTGCTGCTCAACCCCACCCTATCCGACCTGGTGGGAGGCATCGAATCGGTCACCCTTTCTGACGAAGAAGCCCGCCGCCGCGGTACGCAGAAGACCGTGCTCGAGCGGCGTTCCCCTCCCAGCTTTGACGTATTGGTGGAGATTCAAACTCGCGACCAATTGGCCGTGCATCGAGACGTGGCCGCCTCAGTTGATTCATTGCTGCGCGGCTATCCACTGATCCCAGAGATCCGCACCCGGGATGAAAGCGGCGAAATTCAGGTCAAAAAATCAGCCGAACAACCTAAAAAACCGGCGCGCGGCGGCATTATCAGTGGCCCACGCCGCAGTGAAGCGCCGGTCAGCCCTGAAGAACCCCATGCACGCAGAGCACCATCCGCCCGCGCCCCTGACGTCGTGGTTCTTCCGCCAAGGCGTAATGGGGCCGGCATGCAGCCTGTGCGTGTCTATCCATACGGGGTGGCGCGCAATCGTCTGGTGAATGCTTCCAAGCGTCTAGGCGTGCCTGCCATCCCAGTGAAAGAGCCCAGCGAAGCCGATGTGTTGGTCACACTACGCTCCTATTACCGCAAGCGCCAGCGCGCCATCGTGGATGCAGAGCAGCGCGGCATGCCGGTTTACGTGCTGCGCGCCAACACGGTTTCACAGATGGAGCGTTTTCTCTCCGGGTTGTTCGACCTGCCAGGGCCATCAGAGGAAGCAGACACGGTCGATGAGCAAATGCTCAACACCCAGCAAGCCATCAATGCCGTGCTGAACGGCGAGCGCTGGGTGGAACTGCCGCCGGCCTCGTCTTACGTGCGGCGCTTGCAGCACGCCCTGGCCCAGCAATCCAACCTGGTCTCGCACTCCTACGGCAAAGAGCCCAATCGCCGCGTGCGGATATTTAGGGAATAACCGCTCTCCCGTCATTTTGCGCGGAGTGGCTTGCGCAGCAAGCCAGACGAAGCAATCCCCCTGCCAATTAGCATGCCTCCTACCAAGCACATCGGCATCGTTGGGGTTTCTTACGA
Source organism: Anaerolineales bacterium (assembly GCA_040902265.1). Classification (GTDB taxonomy): domain Bacteria; phylum Chloroflexota; class Anaerolineae; order Anaerolineales; family UBA11579; genus JAMCZK01. The sequence continues at coordinate 12,441 of JBBDXQ010000092.1, read as the reverse complement.
GGGCGCTGCTCTTTGCTATCGCACCATCTGCCAGGAGGGTAAGGACCTGCTGGGTATGTACGAGCACCCACAGGTGACCATGCACACCTTCAATCTGAACGACTACAAGAAGCCCTCGGATGCCGACCGCTGGGACCTGGTGGGCGAACGTATTCTGGCCTCCGCGCACATCCTGGCAAAAGCCGGCGCGGATTTCTTGATCTGCCCCGATAACACCGTGCATGTTTCCATCGATGCCATCATCGACCGATCGCCGCTCCCCTGGCTGCACATAGCTGAGGAGGTTGCCAAAGTTGCGGAGAGCAAAGCTTTCCGTAACTTGGGTGTGCTCGGCACGCAGCCGCTGATGGAAGGACCGGTGTATCCCAGTAAGTTTTCGCCGCTCGGCATTCGCTCACAAATCCCAGATCTCGCCATCCGGCGCCAAGTACACAAATACATAGTCGAGGAATTGATCTACGGTACCGTGTTGCCGGCTACGCGCGAATACTTTCAAGACCTGATCCAGCAGTTTGCGCATATCGGCTGCGACGCGGTGGTTCTCGGCTGCACCGAGATCCCTGATCGGTCCCCAGGATGTAGCTCTGCCCACGCTGGACTCCACGCGGCTGCTGGCTCGCGCCGCCTTGCGCGTAGCGGTCGCCTAACAGCTCCCTCTCCCTCAGAAAACAAACAGCGCACTGGCCAGTGCGCTTTACCACCTGTTGTCAACTAACACTGTTGATCAATGATGATGTCCTGCCTCATGCACGTGACCGTGGGCTAATTCTTCTGAGGTAGCCAAGCGCAGGTCTACTACTTTCACTTCAAAATTGAGTGCCTTGCCAGCTAGTGGGTGGTTAAAATCCATGGTGGCCGTGTCCTCCTGGATGGAGAGCACCTTTCCAAACATTTCGTTACCCTCTTTATCCTTGAGCTCAAGCTCCATGTCAACTTCGGGGGTTACTTCTTCGGGGAACTCAGTCAGGGGAATATCTTCGATGGCGTTCTTATCAATAGGGCCGTAGCCGGTTTCAGCCGGCACCACCACCTGCCTGCTTTCACCCACCTTCATACCAAGTAGTTGTGACTCCAGTCCGGAGATGATGTTCTTGTGGCCTTGTAAGAATTGGATGGCGTCGCGATCGTCGGCCATATCCAGCATTTCGCCGTCTACCGTGAGCTTATAAGCAAGGCTCACCACCACATCGTCGATGACCATTTCGGGTTTGTTGTCTGCCATTTTGTTCCTTTCGAACGAAAAATTGTCGCTGCAACTTTACCATACGCCTCCAATGTCCTGCTTCGTACCTAGCCAAACGACTGATGCCACCAAATTTCCTTCCCAATAGCCTGGTGGTTTTATGACAGACCACATCACGCCATTATTAACATACCTCACCGCTCACTGCCTTTGGTAAAATAGACGACCTTCGATATGTACGGCGGCTGGTGGCGTTTCCTTTCTTACGACGAATCCCAGGGCAAGGCTCAAGTGGACCGCGCCCTGCTGCGCCGTGTGTGGGGCTATGGCCGGCTTTACCTGGTACCGTTGCTGGTACTGCTGGCCACCATCGTGGTCACTTCGCTTATCCAGCTCATTCCACCACTGCTCTACCGCGACCTTTTCGACAACGTGCTGCCCACCCAGGATTACAGCCGGTTGGGTGTGCTCGGCATCCTGATGCTGGCGGTGCCGCTTGTCAACAGCCTGGTCGGCGTGGGTCAGCGCTATCTCAGTGCCCGCATTGGCGAAGGCCTCATCTTCGATTTGCGTCAGGGTATGTACGACCACCTGCAGCGCATGGGTTTGCGTTTCTTCACCCATACCAAATCAGGCATCATCATCTCGCGCTTTGATGAAGACGTGGTGGGTGCCCAGAATGCCATCACCGGCACCATTCCCAGCATCCTAACCAACGGCGTCACCCTGCTCAGCACCCTGGCTGTAATGTTGGCCATTGAGTGGCGCCTGACCTTGATGGCCATCCTGGTGGTGCCTCTCTTCTTGCTTCCCGCCAGGCGGGTCGGCCGCGTCTTGCGTGAGATTCGCCGCAAGGCAATGAACTACAACGCTGAGATGTCCACCATTGTCGGCGAAACCCTAAGCATCAGCGGGGCGCTGCTATCTAAAACCTTCGGCCGTCAGCGCCAGGAACGTGAGCGTTACCGCAAAGCCAATCAGAATGTGCGCGACATCGGCTTGCGCCGTGCCCTGGTGGGCCGCCTGTTCTCGGTGTGGTTGGAAATGGCCGGCACGGTAGGTATGGTGCTCATCTTTTGGGGTGGCGGTTATTTTGTTCTGCAAGGCGCAATCAGCCCCGGCAGTATTGTGGCCTTCGTCGCTTATATTTTCAGCTTGTATGGTCCCATTTCTTCCCTCTCCAATGTGCAAGTGGAATTCGCCACTTCGATGGTGAGTTTCGAGCGGGTTTTCGAGTTCCTGGATATGCCGGTTGAGATCCAGGACAAGCCGAACGCTATCGAGCTTAAGGACGTGAAGGGTGGCATCCGCTTCGAGGATGTGTCGTTCAGTTACTTGAGTGGAGAGGAGCCGCCCGGCTTAGCAAGCCAAGCTGCACCGGCAAGCAATGGCGACAAAGAGGGGTCTTCTGTGGCGTCCACACGGCGCGACGCGTTGAAGAATGTAACCTTCGAGATAAAACCAGGCCAACTGGCTGCTTTGGTGGGTCCAAGCGGCGCAGGCAAAACCACTATCACTTATCTACTCCCTCGCCTGTACGATCCCACCGAGGGCCGTATCTTGCTGGATAACCTCGACTTGCACGACTTGAAGCTAGATTGGCTCGCTCATCAGATCGGCGTGGTTACCCAGGAAAGCTACCTGTTCCACGATACGGTGCGCGCCAACCTGCTCTACGCTCGGCCCGAGGCGACCCAAGCCGAGCTGGAAGCTGCCGCCAAAGCTGCCAATATCCACGACATGATCGCCAGCTTGCCCGCAGGCTACGATACCGTGGTAGGTGAGCGCGGCTACCGCCTTTCAGGCGGCGAGAAACAACGCCTCTCAATCGCCCGCGTAGTCCTCAAAGACCCGCGCATCCTCATATTGGACGAAGCCACCTCGCACCTCGACTCGCAATCCGAAGCACTCATCCAGGCCGCCCTGGAACCCCTGCTGCGCGGCCGCACCAGCCTGGTGATCGCTCATCGCCTCTCAACCATCCTGGCTGCCGATGTGATCCTGGTAATGGATGAAGGTCGACTGGTGGAGCAGGGCAGCCACGCAGAACTGCTGTCGCAAAGTGGCTTGTATGCAGGCCTGTATGAGACGCAGTTCAGGCACACAACCGTGAAGCAATGACCAGTAATCAGGGATGGTTCCCTTAATACAACTAGCCACCGGATCATTGATTCTTGTTCCCTGGAGAATTTGTTTACTAGTTGACGATCGACTAAGTGATTTATCGTCTGATTTTCCCGCGGTACACTTCCCTCATGTTCATATCGCTCGAAGGTCCTGAAGGCAGCGGCAAGACCTCTCAGCTGCCCGGCCTGGCAAGCGTGTTGCGCGCTGCGGGCTACGAACTGGTAACCACGCGCGAACCCGGTGGCACCTCGATCGGTGACCAGATCCGCCAAGTGTTATTCGATCTCGACAACAAGAGCATGAACCCGCGCACCGAGATCTTGCTTTTCCAATCCTCGCGCGCCCAATTGGTGGAAGAGGTCATTCGCCCGGCGCTCAAAGCCGGGAAAATTGTTCTATGCGACCGCTACGCCGATTCGACATTAGCCTACCAGGGTTACGGACACGGAGTGGACCTCGGCGCTTTGCGTGAGATTATAAATTTTACAACCGGCGGGTTAAAGCCAGAACTAACTTTGTTCCTGGATGTTCCTGTGGAGGAGGGATTGAAGCGCCGCAACTCGGGGGGTGACTGGAACCGCCTGGACGATTACGACAAAGCATTTCACAACCGCGTCTACGCTGGATACCAGGAACTGATCAGCGCCGAGCCTGAGCGTTGGGTGGTGGTGAATGCTGCTCAGCCGCCGCAAACCGTGGCAGAAGTGCTGCAAAAGGTTGTCTTTGAAAGAATAGCTGGGAAGGCGGACAGAACTTAGCATCTGCCAACTGCTAATCTGCTGTCCCAGTTTCACCAATTCCCAGGTCGGGCAATTCGCGTTCGATGTCTTCGGGGGTTTGGCCTTCGTCCAACCGGTCCACAACCTCGTCGAACTCGGGCCCCAGCTCTTCGCCCATGTCGCTACTCATCTCGCGCATCATACGCGCCATAGCGCGCGGATCTTTTGCTAGGTCGTCTGGATCATCCGGGGTGCCGATATCGCCACCCTCTTCTCGCAGCATGCGCACCCGGTTAATACGCCGGCGCACCTGGTAGCTTCCACACTTGGGGCAATTGATGCTGGTAGTGCCGTAATCCTGATAAGACAATTGGCGGGCAAACCGCACGCCGCACTCTTCACAGATGAAAGAATAAACCGGCATGTGAACTCCGAAAGATTATACCGAGCGACATGTATAATTACCGGCATCCCCGGAGCCAGATGACACAAGAGACGCCCCAGTTCGGACCCCCGCAAGCGCCGTTACTCATTGTCATCTCTGGCCCGTCCGGCGTGGGCAAAGATAGTGTGCTGCAGCGAATGAAAGATCGCGGTCTTCCCTTCCATTTTGTGGTGACCGCAACCACCCGCCCACAACGCCTCGAGGAAACGGAAGGGGTGGATTATATTTTCGTCAGCCGCGAAGAGTTCGCCGAAATGATCGAAAAAGGGGAGCTGATGGAATACGCCCTGGTGTATGGCGAATACAAAGGCATCCCCAAAGCCCAAGTGCGCAAGGCGCTGGCCAGTAACCATGATGTGGTGATGCGCGTGGATGTTCAAGGCGCAGCCACCGTGCGCAAGATCTCACCGGAGGCCATCCTTATCTTTCTCACCACGTCCAGCGAACAGGAGCTGGTGGACAGGTTGAAGAAACGCAAGACCGAGAAGGCCGAAGACCTGAAGCTGCGCATCGCCACCGCTCGCCAGGAATTTAATCGCATTATTGAGTTTGATTACGTGGTGGTTAACAAGGAAGATAAGCTGGATGAGACAGTTGAGGTGATCAATAACATCATCCGGGCCGAGCACCACCGCGTTGAGCCGCGCCGGGTGAACCTGTGAGCGAGCCTGCTCCACTGCTGCCCGACGACGCTTCTGACCCGAAGCAAGAGCCCCAACCCTTAGCCCAGATCCACCCCGTACGCGCCCAGGTGCGCCTTCCGCAGCGCATGCCTCTGGTTGTGTACACGCTGTTAGGCCTTACGATAGCTGTGTTCTTGCTGCAAATGGCCACCACCGACCCACGCCTGGTGGTCGCCAATGTGCGCTGTGGCGATCTGGCCGCGTGTTATGGGATGAAGGTCAATGACCTGATCCTGTCTGGGCAGTGGTGGCGCTTTCTGACCCCAATGCTTTTGCATGCTTCCCTGATCCACATAGGTTTCAATATGTACGCACTATATATCCTTGGCCCGGAACTTGAGCGCCATTTTGGTCATCTGCCGTTCTTGATTTTGTATGTATTAAGCGGTTTTGGTGGCATTGTATTGTCTTTTTTGCTTACGAGCAGCCCTTCTTTAGGCGCCTCTACAGCGGTATTTGGCTTGCTGGGAGCGCAGGGTGTTTTCGTTTACCGCAACCAAAAGGTTTTTGGACGGCGCGCCCAGGCCATCCTGCGCAGTGTTCTCAACATCGCTGTGATCAACCTGCTTATTGGGCTCTCTCCGGGTATCGACAATTGGGGCCATGTAGGCGGGTTGCTGGGTGGCGGGCTGTTCGCTTGGATCGCCGCTCCGTTCTATACGCTGGAAGGGGATGGCGTGGAGCTCGAATTGGTTAACCGCACCAGCCCTGAGCGGATTTGGTTGGCCGGAGCTGTTGTCGGCGTGGTGTTTCTGGGTCTGGCGAGCGTGAAGTTCGTTTTGTAAAACTACGCTTACTTTCTGTATTTCGGTTCGCGTTTTTCCAAAAACGCAGCAAGTCCCTCTTTGTGATCAGCACCCTTCCCGGCGATCTCTTGATTGTGGGCTTCGTAATCCAGCACGTCCTCGAGATCCGGCAGCATGGCTTTATTGAAATCACGCTTAGCCAGACCCATGGCGCCCACCGGTCCGTTAGCCAGTTTGGCAGCCCAATCCCATGCCTTTTCTTCTAGATCTTCACCGGGTACTACCATATTCAGCAAGCCCCAGTCCAGCGCCTGCGCTGCGTTGAGCGGTTCGTTAAAAAATGCTGCTTGCGCGGCGCGGCCCAGGCCGATGATCGTCGGCAACAGCAACGAGACAGCAGAATCAGGCGCCAGGCCGATGCCGCCGAACCCCACCACGAAGCGCGCCTCGGGCGACCCGATGCGCAGATCGCAGGCCAATACGATGCCAAGGGCGGCGCCAGCCGCTGCGCCCTGAATGGCAACCAGGATCGGTTTTTCCATGCGACGCATCTGCAGGATAAGCGGGTTGTAATTCTTAAGCAGGTGTTTGCGGAATGAAATGTGTTCTCCACCGCCGAACTCAGTCACATCCTGCCCGGCACTGAAAAGCTTGCCGTTCGCCTTCAGCAGCACGCAGCGCACAGCGGCATCACGCGCGGCTTCCTTTAGCAGGTCTTGCAACTGCGCCACCATGGCGGAATCGAAGGCATTGGCTTTCGGGCGGTTGAGCGTTAAAGCCAGCACGCCATCCTTGATCTCGCGCAGAATCAGGTCGTCGGGCATTTTTTGCCTCCGTTAACTAAAAGAATATTGCGATACGCGAAAGCACACCTCTTTTGCGTATTCTAGATTAGATTCTAATTGAGGGGTTTATACGAGCGGCTCGAGGTCGTCGCTTTCGTTGTCTTCGGGCTCGTCATCTTCGTAGCCGATGGCCAGTTCGATCTCTTCGTCGGGCAGGCGCACCCACAGCATGAGCAATTCACCATCATCTGTTTCAGCAGCGCGGGCGGCTAATATGGGTGCTTCCTTATATCCCCCGTCCTCATCGCGATACTCCAGCGTGATGCCCTCTGTTTTCTTCCAGGCCCGGTGGCAGCGTTCCACCAGCTCGTGGCCGTTGAAGGTGCGCAAATGGGTCAGCGCTACTCCATACAGTGACGGGCCTTCCATCACCCCCGTTGACCAACCCTCATCCACGACTTCGAAAGTCGGCGAGGGTCCTTCAATGATCGTGATCTTTTCTTCCATCAATATGCCTTGTTAGCGCCGAATATTACCACATTGAACCGCGGGTTGCAGCGAGTCCGAGTGGTAAAAACCGCGAGGTTATAATGCCTGACCAAATGTATAAATTGGTTATCCTCATCCATCCGCAGGACCATTCCGCCGAGTTCGACCAACGCTGGCCAGAGTTCCTGGCCAAGGCTGAGCGCATGCCCGGCCTGCGTCGTGAAGTGACTGCGCGGGTAGACCGTGTGTTGCACGGCACAGCTGCTGCACACCTGATCCACGAATTGCATTTCTCATCCCTGACGGCTGCCACCGACGCCATGGCTTCGCCTGAAGGGCAGAGCGCCGGCCAGTTGCTGCAGGAGATCAGCGGCGGCAAGCTGACCCTATTACTGGCCGACCACCTGCAAGACGAACTCTCCCACATCCATCGCCACCAAGAACCCGTCAATAGTGGGTAACAGACGGTTCGGTTGGCAGTAGCCATTGCAAAAAGCTTATGAAACGGCTTACAACTCCCTGGCTCGCCATTTTCGCGGTCGTCCTGGTCATAGGGATCTTGATAGCTGCCTATGGCTATTTTGAATATGTTCGCCCATCCGGCCGCTGGGCACGCTTTGCCGAGCTGCGCGCCAACCCGGCCACCTTTGCTCGCTATAGCTTGCTGCCCGGCCAACGCTGCGAAGGCGCTGCATTCGCCTTCCCAACACTCGGCGTCGTCCTCGGGTTGTGGGACCAGTCCTATCGCTTCGGCCATTCCCATTCAGGCCTCGACATCTTTTCGGGAGCAGAACCCGGCGTGACCCCGATCTACGCCGCCTACCCCGGGTATCTCTCTCGGTTGCCTGATTGGAAGGCAACGGTCATCATTCGCATCCCCAGCGACCCGTTGAACCCGGGCCGCCAGATCTGGACCTATTACACCCACCTGGCCAATCAGGACGGAGAAAGTTTCATCTCAAAAGAATTTCCCCAGGGAACATTCGAACGATACGTGGAGGCTGGCGCCTTCCTGGGCTACATGGGTGATTTTTCCGGCGAAGCTGGCAACCCTACCGGCATGCACTTGCACTTTTCAATTGTTAAGGATGATGGCAACGGGGAATTCCTCAACGAACTGGACATCCGCAACACCTACGATCCCAGCCCATATTTCAAAATGGCGTTCAACCATAGCCAAAACCCCAGTGAGATCCCGCTTTGCCTGGGTGAATACACGGTGGAACCCTGGGATCTGCTCGATGGGTCCTAAAGTTGCGCTGGTTGTAGGCGCCGGCTCACCGCTGGGCCAGCAGCTGGCCCGCGGGTTGGCAAACGCTAGTTTGCGCGTGGCGCTGAATGACCTGCTGCCCAACCATATTGAAACCCTGGCGCTGGAACTCAACGCGGCAGGCGGCCAGGCGGCCGCATACCCAGCCGACCTGAGCCGCAAGCTGGGTTTACAAACCATGCTGCAAGGTCTCCTTGAATTGTGGGAGCAAATTGATGTGCTCGTGTTCATCCCAAGAGTGCAGCCGGCCACTTCGCTGCTTGATCTGGATGAATGGGACTGGCACCGCGCCTTGGACCTTGACTTGACTGCGGCCTTTCTGTGCATGCAATCCGTAGGCCGCATTATGCGCCAACTAGGCAGCGGGACGATCATCAATGTGCTGCCTGCCAGCCAGGCAGTCTCACCTGTTTACGCAGCTGCCGCCGCGGCTCTAGCCGCGCTTTCAAAAGAATCTGCCGCCGAATTTGTGCCCCACAATGTCCGTGTTCACGCTTTGTCTGCAGAGCATGCGGATACCCAAAACATCTTGAAACTTTGCTTGCAAGACAGATCTCCAGTTTCTAGTCTCGAGTGTTAAGGAGCACCAATGCCTAAAACCACATCATCCCATATCCTCATTGAAATGCATGGCCGCGTAGCCCTGCTGCGTCTCAACCGCCCCGAGGCGATGAATGCGCTCAACACGCCACTGATGATCGAGTTGATGGACACGCTGGAAAGATTGGATGCAGATGAGGCGGTAGGCGCTTTCGTGCTCACCGGCGACGGGCGCGCCTTCGCTGCCGGCGCCGACATCAAAGAGATGGCGGAGTCATCATCTATCGAACTGCTGCTTAAGGGGCACATATCGCCCTTCGACCGCATCAAGAAAATATCCAAGCCGATCATCGCGGCCGTATCCGGCTGGTGCCTGGGCGGCGGCAACGAGCTAGCGCTATCCTGCGACCTGATCGTGGCTTCTGAGTCTGCCCGCTTCGGCCAGCCAGAGATCAACTTGGGCGTGATCCCTGGTGCGGGCGGCACACAGCGCCTGACTCGCGCCCTTGGTAAAACGCTGGCCATGGAAATGGTACTTAACAACCGCACCTTGACCGCCGAGGAGGCGCAGCGCTTCGGGTTGGTCAACCGGGTGGTCCCGATTGAGACCTACGAAAACGCGGCTCTTGAATTAGCTAGCGAGATCGCCTCCCGCGCCCCGCTGGCGGTGCGCCTGGCCAAAGAAGCCATCAACCGCGCCCTGGAGACACACCTGGCGGACGGCATCGCCGAGGAACGCCAAGCATTCTATTTCCTGTTTGCTTCGGAAGACCAGAAGGAGGGTATGCGCGCCTTCGGGGAGAAGCGCAAGCCGAAGTGGAAGGGAAGATAGCAAGTCCTCAGGTAACCATCCCCTAAAATAGTGCCACCGAAAAGTGGAAAACTCATGGCAAAATCAGCCAAGGAGTGATCCACATGAAGAAGTCAAGGTTCTCAGAAAGCCAGATTGTGAACATTCTCAAAGAAGCAGAAGCAGGTGTGTCCCTGGAAGACCTAAGCCGCCAACATGGGTTCAGCAAAGCGACCTACTACAAGTGGAAGGCGCAATATGGCGGTATGGACGTCAGTGCCTTGAAGCGGCTGAAGGAACTCGAAGAGGAAAACCGGCGCCTGAAACACATGTATGCGGACCTGAGCCTGGAATACAAGGCGCTCAAGGACATTGTCGAAAAAAAGCTGTAAAGCCTGATGAGCGCCGCGAACTGGCAACCTATGTCATGCAAGCGCACAGTTTGAGCGAGCGTCAGGCGTGTCGGATGTTGACTTTGAGCCGTTCGGTATTTCACTATCAGTGCAGGAAGCTGAACGATGGTGAGGTTGCTCAGGAACTGCTGCAACTGGCGGGTCGCAAACCGCGCTGGGGCTTCGGCAAGATGGCTGATTACCTGAAAAACCAAGGACGTGGCTGGAACCACAAGCGGATTCGCCGAGTGTATTGCGAATTACGCTTGAATCTGAGGATCAAACCAAAGAAAAGGCTGCCAAAACGCATCCCTCAGCCATTAAGCCAGCCCAAAAGCGCCAATCAGAGCTGGTCACTGGACTTCATGAGCGACAGCCTGGCCAGTGGGAGGGACTTTCGCACTTTGAATATCCTGGATGACTTCAACCGCGAAGCGCTGTGGATCGAAGTGGACACTTCCTTGCCTGCCGAGCGCGTGGTGCGCATTCTGGACACCCTGATCACCTGGCGTGGCTGTCCAGCCCAGATCCGCATGGATAATGGTCCGGAGTTAATTTCCCACCGGCTGGAAGCTTGGGCCAAGGAACATGGCATTGAACCGGCTTATATTCAGCCAGGCAAACCGGCCCAGAATGCTTACATCGAACGCTTCAACCGCACCTTTCGAGAAGATGTCCTGGATGCCTATTTGTTCAGCTCGCTGGAGGAGGTGCGCCAGATCGTTGAGCCCTGGATCGAAGAATACAACGCCGTTCGCCCGCATGAAGCCTTGCAGGGCCTTTCTCCCCACCAATTCGCAGCCCTCCATGCCTGAGATTTTCTACTTTCAAGTGGTACTAAAAATGGGATGTTGACACGACCCTTCCCCGATCCCATCTCAAATGCGCCTCTATAAATAGTTAGGATAGGTATGAGCTAACTAGACGTAGGACGTTGGACGGTGTAGACTATTTTCGCGCCCCGGTAGCTCAAATGGATAGAGCAAAGCACTCCTAAGGCTGAGGTTGTGGGTTCGAGTCCCACCTGGGGCACCTTACAAGACCCAACATGAACCAAATAGTACAGAGTTAGGCTCGCGTTTTGAAATGTTTCGATTTGAGCAAAGAGGGAAATTAATGAGCCTTGCTCAGAATGATTGAGGTCCTTCTACCTATGAATACTGTTTGTAAGTTGCCTAAATTACATTACTATAATGGACTGAAATAACCCAAAAGGTGAAAGTGAAGAAAAATCAATTTTGGCTTGGTGCTCTGATATTACTACTCGCAGCCTGCGGGTCAGATGAACAAACTGAGCAAACTCCATCCAGTGCAACCGCCCAATCGGAGCAAGCGGCGCCGGTTGATCCTATCAACGTTGCCGTGACATTGGACCAAGCGAACGCGGTTTCCGAGGTGATCCCAATTACCGGCGGCAGTTTGACCGCTACTGGAGTCGACGGTACTACTTATACGCTGGAGATCCCGGGGGATGCCCTCATATACGAGACTAAAATCACAATGACCCCCGCACAGTTCTCAGGATTGCCGGTTGGTTTTGCGCCAGGCCCTGGTGTGCAACTGGAGCCGACAGGCTTGAGTTTGTTTAACTTCGCCACGCTAACTATTATACCGGCTTACGAAATCCCAATTGATCAACAGGTATTGTTTGGCTCTGAGGCGAATGGACAAAATCTTTCCCTGGCGCTGCCCGAGATCGACAGCAGCGAAATAAAAATCCTATTGTTGCACTTCTCCGAATATCTAGTAGGCACAGGCAGTCTGGATAATATCGACCTTGCCCTCACGATACAAGGCAGCGCAGTGGTGGAAGGATTGCACAACAGGATAGCTGAGTTGACACAGCGAGAACGCCAGCGCCAGGCAGTGGAGGGCAGGAAACCGTTGGCGCCTGACTATTGGACCGAAATGGCCAAGCTCTTTCAGGAATATTACGACAACTTTGTTAAGGGTTATTTGGATCAAGCCGGCGAAAGCTGTTCTAAAGGAAGCCAGGCAATCAGTATCTACGCCCACTACACCAAACTGATGAGGAAAGTAGGTCTCCCAGATCACATCGTCGAAATAGATTTACTCGCCCTGGTTGAAAAAGTGGAAGGCCTCTGTCTGAAGGAAGAATATCAGCTTTGTGTCCAAGAACACATTGTTCATCGCATAATCCCTGTTTTACTAGGCATTGAGCGAAAAATGCAACTGGTCAGGGAAAGTTTGGGACTCGGCGAAGAAAGCGCATCCGATTCGGCTTTGGTACAACAAGCCAGGCGTCTCACCG
>JBBDXQ010000091.1:0-15300 GCA_040902265.1 Anaerolineales bacterium | reverse complement strand
AGGTGCGTTCAGACCCACCTACCTTCTTGATCTACGTCAATGACTACACCCTGGTGCATTTCACCTACCAGCGATATCTGGAAAACCGCATAAGGCAGACCTACAACTTCCTGGGTACGCCGATCAGGTTGGTGTTCAAGAATCGCGAGTAAAAGGAGTGACTATAATGTTGGAAAATGGTGTTCGTTACCACGCACCGGAAGAACTGGCTAATAGCATTATTCATGGATTCGGCCTTGTGCTTTCCATCGCCGGACTGGCTGTGCTAGTTGGGTTTGCCAGCGTTTTTGGTGATGTTTGGCATATCGTGAGTTGCAGCATTTACGCCGCCACTCAGATCCTGTTATATACGGCCTCCACGCTCTATCACAGTATCTCAAAGCCTTCCGCAAAGCATGTTTTGCGCCTGTTGGATCACTCTGCCATCTTCCTGCTCATAGCTGGCACGTATACGCCATTCCTGTTGGTCAATTTGCGCGGACCATGGGGCTGGTCTTTGCTATTGATCGTCTGGACGCTAGCCATCCTGGGGATCTTTTCGCAAGGTTTCATGCTTAAGGCTCCGCGGTGGGTCAACGCCATCCCGTACGTGGCTATGGGATGGTTAGTTGTCTTGGCTGTCCAACCACTGATCATCGCAGTAGCGCCAGGCGGGCTTGCCTTACTGCTGGCGGGCGGTCTTGCTTACACGGTTGGTAGTGTTTTCTATGTTTGGAAACGACTTCCGTTCAATCATGCCATTTGGCACGGTTTCGTTCTCTTAGGCAGCGTATTGCATTTCTTCGCGATCCTGTTTTTTGTGATCCCCATTGGTCGCTGACCTAATATAAAAAAGGCGAGGATGATCCTCGCCTTTTTTGATACGGCATACAGGCTAGACCGTCGCATCAACTTCTGAATCTTCCCATCTTTAGTTTATTTTGTACTTTGCCCCCGCGATTGTGAGGTCGAAAGAGACGGTATGCGCTTGACAGAAGTCCTCGAGTCATGCTACTCTTATTTGATAGGACATGTTGGTACATGTAGGTATGTTTACCTAAGATGGCTGTTTCAACCGATCAAACCTTAGCTGCCAAACCCCTTTACCAGGGGGTAGCCGACTCTATTATTGAGCAGATTCGCTCCGGTAAGCTCAAGGCAAGCCAGCGTATTCCCTCCGAAAGCGAGCTCGGAGCCCAGTATGGCGTGGGGCGCAATACCGTGCGCCACGCCCTGGCAGACCTTGCGACCCGCGGCTTCGTGAAGACTGTGCAAGGCGTTGGCTCCTTTGTTGCCAGCCAGCGAGTTAGCAAGACCGCCGAATATCTGATGGGGTTCACTCAAGAAATGCAGATGCAGGGGAAGCAGGTGAGCAGCGATGTCCTGGAAGCTGCTGTCGTACGGGCCGATCCATTCCTGGCTCGCCGCTTGCAAATCCAATTAGGCGGCGAGGTTGTCTACCTCCTGCGTGTTCGCTTATTGGATGGGGAGCGCACCGCCATTGAGCGAGCTTATCTTCCGCATGAGCTGTGTCCGGGTATCCTCGCCAACGATTTTTCGAGCGCCTCCCTCTACCAGGTATTGGCGGAGCAGTATGGCCGCCGGCCTGACCATGCCGAGCAGGAGATCGAAGCCAGCCTGGCAACACCCCAGGTTGCTGAGTTACTGGGCCTCGAATTGCCTGCGGTCGTCTTCGTTTTCCACCGTGAGACCCTTCTCGCGGATGGTCGCGTGATCGAATACGTTGATTCTGAAGTGCGCGCCGACCAATTCCGTTTTTACACCAACTTGAAGTTGCACGCGCCGGTACAAGACTTTGCTTTCCGCCGTTTGCCAGGCCGAGTGCCTGTGGGTGGAGGTTAATTTGGCGATGGAATGCGGTTGTGCCGCCCTTGTGGCGACCCTATAATCCACGATAATGACAGTCAATTCTGATTCCGAGATCCAGCAAATAGTGGCCCAGGTGATGGCGCGGTTGCGTCCGGAACCCGAGACCTCATCAGCTGCCCAGCCAGCCGCGTTTGCCATGGTTGCCGGCAGCACGCTGGTGGCGCTAGGCGCTGATCATGGCGGCTTTGCGCTAAAGGCTGAACTGATCAGCCATTTGAAAGAGCAAGGGTACGAAACTTTGGATTGCGGCACTCATAGCACCGATGCGGTGGACTATCCCGATCTTGCCGAGGCCGTTGCCCGCAAAGTTGCTTCTGGAGAAGCCTGGCGCGGCATCGTCATTGATGGTGCCGGTATCGGCTCCTGCATGGCCGCCAACAAGATCGCAGGTGTGCGCGCCGCCATGTGTTACGACCATGCCAGCGCAGTCAATAGCCGCGAACACAACGACGCCAACCTGCTCACCTTAGGCGCAGGTTTGATCGGCTCGGCCTTAGCCAAGCAAATAGTCGCCGCCTGGCTGCGCACCGAATTCGGCGGCGGCCGCCACGCGCGCCGCGTAGAAAAGATCATGGCCCTCGAGGGTCCCGTATATGCAAAATAGCGATCATGTCCGCCACATCGTGGAGGTCGTCACCCGCGAGGTGCTGCTAGCTTTGGCGGAAGACGAACAGCACCAAACTCACGCCCATGGGGAGCACTGCTCCCAGGAATGCGCCGATGGGATTTGCGTCAAGACCTGTTTCGACCGGGTAGGGCAGGTGATCAGCGCAGGTGCCGAGCGGCTAACCTCGACCCTGGGCGGCATCCCCGCCGACCCAAGCGTGGCTATGCTGATCGACCACACCTTGCTAAAGCCGGATGCAAGCCCGGACCAGGTGGCTCAACTATGTTACGAGGCGCGCACCTACCACTTTGCCTCGGTGTGCGTGAACCCCAGCTACGTAAAGCTTTGTGCCGATCTATTGAAAGCCAGTGATGTCAAAGTATGCACTGTGATAGGTTTTCCTTTAGGCGCCTCAGCGCCGGATGTAAAGGCTTTTGAGACCGAAACTGCGCTGCGCGATGGCGCCACTGAGATCGACATGGTCATAAATATTGGCGCTTTAAAGGGCCGCGATTTCACCGTGGTTGCCCGCGACATCGCCGGGGTAGTGCGCCTGGCGCACGCGGCTGCTGCGTTGGTTAAGGTCATTATTGAAACTGCCTTGTTGACCGAAGAAGAAAAGATCACAGCCTGCCTGTTAGCTAAAGAGGCTGGTGCAGATTTTGTCAAGACCTCGACGGGTTTTTCTGGTGGCGGCGCCACGGTAGCCGACGTGGCCCTGATGCGGCGCGTAGTAGGTCCCGAGATGGGCGTCAAAGCCTCAGGCGGTGTGCGCGATTACGCCGACGCCAAGAACCTGATGGATGCAGGCGCCACTCGCATCGGCGCCAGCGCTGGGGTGAAGATCGTGGCCGGAGAGAAAGAAATGGCCACAATGCATATCAAGGCTGCCGCGCCTACTGTTGAACCGGCGAGGGCTTATTAGGAGCATGCATGTTAATCGCTAAAGTCATCGGTACCACCGTGGCCACCATCAAGGATCAAAAACTTGAAGGGCGCAAGCTGCTCATTTGCCGCGAGACTGACGAAACCGGCAAATCCCACGGCAAACCCTATGTGGCCGTGGACACTGTGGATGCCGGGGTGGGTGACTTAGTGCTCACTGCCCATGGCTCGAGCGGGCGACAGACACAGCTCACCAAGGACGCACCTGTGGATGCCGTGATCATGGCAATTATTGACTCTCTGCAAGTGGATGGCCAAACCGTCTTCCGTAAAACTTCCCAGGGCGCTTGATGGCTGAATACGACTCCGACCTGCGTTCCGTACAGCAAGCCCGCTCCATGGTGGAAGCGGCCTACAAAGCCCAGGCAGTGTGGGCCAAGGCCAGCCAGGAGCAGGTGGACCGCGTGTGTGAGGCCATGGCCAAAGCCGCCTACCATGCCTCCGAGCGCTTGGGGAGGTTGGCCAGCGAAGAAACCGGCTACGGCGTTCCTGAGCACAAGAAGCTCAAAAACGAATTTGCTTCTGCGCGCGTGTGGGAGAGTATCAAAAATATCAAGACCGTCGGTGTGGTGCGCCACGACCCCGCCACCCGGGTCTACGAGATCGCCTGGCCGATGGGAGTGGTAGCTGCGCTGGTTCCCAGCACCAATCCCACTTCCACGGTGATTAACAAAGTGCTGATTTCGGTCAAGGCGCGCAACGGTGTTGTGGTTGCGCCGCATCCCGCTGCAGTGAAATGCTGCACGGAGGCGGCCAGCCTGATGGCGCAAGCGGCTGTGCAGGCTGGGGCGCCCGAAGGCTTGATCCAGTGTATGTCTCAGGTCAGTTTGCCCGGCACCAATGAGTTGATGGCTCACCGGCACACGGCAGTCATCCTGGCTACCGGCGGCAGCCCCATGGTGCGCGCCGCGCACTCTCAGGGGAAGCCCGCTTACGGCGTGGGTCCGGGCAATGTGCCCGTTTACGTTGACCGCAGCGCTGACTTGGAGAAGGCGGCCCGCTACATCGTAGCCAGTAAGGCCTTTGATTTTTCTGTGATCTGCGCCACGGAGCAGGCCGTCGTCGCTGACCGTCCGATCGCTGCCCGCCTTGAGCAATTAATGAAGAGCGAAGGCGCTTACTTCCTGGACGAGACACAGACCCAGGCTATGCGCCAGTCCCTTTTTCATCCCGATGGCAGCATCAACACCGCCACGGTCGGCAAGTCCCCGCAGGTCTTGGCTGGGATGGCGGGCATTCGCGTGCCAAGTTCGGCGCGCATTCTTGTGACCAAACTGGACAAAGTGGGGCGCGCAGAGCCGCTCTCCCGTGAAAAACTCACCACCTTGTTGGGCTGGTATGAAGTGGACGGTTGGGAACAGGGTTGTGAACGCAGCATCGAATTGATCCACTTCGGTGGGCGCGGCCACAGCCTCATCATTCATGCCACTGATCACAATGTGATCATGGCATTCGGTCTAGAGAAACCGGTATTTCGCATCGGGGTCAACACCATGGGAACGCTGGGGACCATCGGTCTCACCACCAAAGTGATGCCTTCACTGACCCTTGGTTCCGGAGGCATTGGCGGGTCGATCACTGGCGACAACATTACCGTCTACCACTTGTTCAACGTAAAGCGCCTGGCGTATGAAACCGTGGCGCCGCCCGAGGCCGCCATGCGCCCAGGCTCCGTGCCTGCCGGGCCGCTGTTCGGGCCAGACGCGCAACAACTGGAAACCCTGGTGAACGATGTGGTGCAGCAGATATTGAGAAGCTAGCTATACGCCAGACGCAAGCCGTAAACCTGTTTACGCCTTGCGTGTTGCGTAAAGCGCAACGTACTTAGCAAAAGGATAAGGAGAACGAAATGGCACAAGATCTGAGTTTGATCGCCCTGGGCATGGTGGAAACCCGTGGCCTGGTGGGCGCCGTGGAAGCAGCCGATGCAATGGTCAAGGCCGCCAACGTGACGCTCATTGGCTCGGAGTACGTCGGCGGCGGCCTGGTCACCGTGATGGTGCGTGGTGATGTCGGCGCGGTGAAAGCCGCCACAGATGCCGGGGCTGCCGCAGCCAAGCGCATCGGCGAGCTGGTTTCGGTGCACGTCATCCCGCGCCCGCATGAAAATGTGGAAATGATCCTGCCGCAAAGCTCGCGTGGTAACTTCGGCGGCCGCAGCGGGGCCAAGTCATAGGAACGCGGGCGGCGACCCGCACCCTGAATTCCGCCCGCATCCTGGCGCAGGCTGAAGAGGTGCTGCGCCGGGTGGGTGACCCGGAGCTTCCCCCGCTGCAAACTCCTCCAAATGGGGAGTTGAAAGTGGGCGTGGACCTGGGGACAGCTTACCTGGTGTTGGTGGTGTTGGATGAAGAAGGGTACCCGCTGGCTGGTGAGTATCAATTCGCTCAGGTGGCCAGAGATGGCCTGGTGGTGGATTTCATCGGAGCGGTGGATCGAGTGAAAGTGATGAAGGCACGAGTAGAAAAACGGCTGGGTCGCGAGCTAACTCAGGGCGCCAGCGCCTATCCTCCAGGTGTGCCGCGTGCCGAAGTGCAGGCCGTGGCCAATGTGGTGGAAGCCACGGGCATGCGCTGCCTGAACTTGATCGATGAACCCAGCGCAGCCAATGCGCTGCTTGGTTTGCAGAATGGCGCCATCGTGGACGTAGGCGGCGGGACGACCGGCATCGCCATCATCGAGCAAGGCCAGGTGGTCTACACTGCCGACGAAGCCACCGGGGGCACACACTTCAGCCTGGTGATCGCCGGTGCACACGACGTGACTTTTGAGCAAGCCGAGCGCATGAAATTGGATCCTGCACAACAGCCCGCCCTGCTGCCAGTGGTGCGCCCGGTGATGGAAAAAGTAGCCAGCATTGCCGCGCGGCATGTGGCCGAGTATCAACGCCGCAGCGGCAAGCGCGTGGAGCAGCTCACCCTGGTGGGCGGCACAGCCGCATTCCCCGGCATGGCTTCCGTGGTTCAGGAATACGCCGGGATAGACACTGCAGTCCCTGAGCGCCCCCTGTTCGTCACGCCTATCGGTATTGCGCTGCATGACCGCCAGGCCGAGAAAGTAGAGTAAGCATGGCAGAAGAAAAGTTCTCATTACGCTGTTATTGTTACCTGGACCGCATGCAGCCGCAGTACGCGGCCTTTGTGGGCACCATCACCCAGGGAGACCTGCCCACAGAGGGCATGGCTTCTCTGTATATAGAAATGGCGCCGGGAAACGAGGCCTTCCGCCTCGTGGATATCGCCGTGAAAGCCACTGAAGCCAAACCGGGCGCCCAGATCGTGGAGCGCGAGTTCGGCATGTTCGAGGTGCACTCGCTCAACCAGGCAGCCGTCAAGGAAGCCGGTAAAGCCGTGCTGGACCATCTTGGCCTGCGCATGGAAGATCGTATTCGCCCCAAGATCGCCTCGATGCAGATCATCACCAATGTGGATCCCTATCAAGCCCAGCTGCTCAACCGTTTCCGCCGGGGCAGCATGTTGGTGCCCGGGGAAACCATGCTGGTATTGGAAGTAGCGCCGGCGGCTTACATCAACCTGGCTTGCAATGAAGCCGAGAAGAACGCCAGCATCAAGGTGATGCACGTTTCTTCGGTGGGGCGCTTCGGCCGCATGTGGTTGGCCGGTTCGGAATCAGAGATCATCACTGCTCATGAAGCAGCCACGCAGGCAATGAACGCCGTTGAAGGCGTCGACGGCTAAGAGGAAAACGATGGCAAAAGTTTTTTATACTGAACGCGATATTGAAGACCTGGCCCGCCAGGGAGTCACATCGCTGGACATCGACGACAATGTGGTGGTGACCGACCTGGCCCGCGAAAAAGCGCGTCGGCTCGGCATCCAACTGACCACGGAGAGGGACCGGCGCGTAGCTACTACATCCGCGAGTGCTGCGCTCGCGAGCCTTCCTCCGCCAAGTTTGCCTTCTGCGGCGCCGAGGCAGCCGCAGCCAGCTGGCTCCGACCTGGAGAGCCGCGTGTATAGCGCCGTGAAAAGCAAACTGGGGGACCAGGTGGACGATGCGCTGCTGCGCACCATCGTCCAGCGCGTTTTGAAGGGCTTGGGGCGCGGCTGATGCTTTTCGGGCGCGTACGCGGCACGGCCATCAGCACTCTAAAGCTTCCCGACCTTAAGGGCTATCGTTTGCTTATAGTAGAGCCGCTCAATAAACACCTGAAACCAACCGGCCCTTTGCAGGTAGCTGTCGATGTGGTCCAGGCCAACCAGGGCGATCTGTGTGTGATGGTGCGCTCCCGCGAAGCAGCGTTGGCGCTGCCGGATGTGAAATTCGTCCCGGTGGACTTGGCACTGGTTGGGTTGGTGGATGAGCTCAATGTGCGCCCGGATGGGGATTTCGATTACACGCTGAAAGCCGGGGTAACTCGCTACTCATGATCCTGGCTAAAGTCACGGGCACCATTGTCACTACTATCAGCCATGCTGATTATAAGAATCGGCGTCTACTCGTCGTCCAGCCGCTCATGCTGCCTGGGGAAACGCCTGTCGGCGATTTTGTGGCCTTAGACAATTCACATGCCGGGGTGGGGGATACCGTGCTGGTAAATCGCGAAGGAAACGGCGCCAGGCAAGTGCTGCAGAACCCAGACGCGTGCGTAATATCCGTTATTGTTGGTATAGTTGATTCCATAGCCATATCCAC
Organism: Anaerolineales bacterium; assembly: GCA_040902265.1. Lineage (GTDB taxonomy): Bacteria > Chloroflexota > Anaerolineae > Anaerolineales > UBA11579 > JAMCZK01. The sequence goes on along the minus strand of JBBDXQ010000091.1, from coordinate 7,223 downwards.
TCTGGCTTGAAACGTATTTTGGCGGAGAGACCGCTTGGCAGCCCACCTTGCCGCTGCAGTCCGTGAATTGTATAATCCCTGCCTGCTAGCAACTGCCACCAGCCGAATTCGTAAACCCCAATGTCTCTATCGCCGCACCCCCCTGAACTAAGCCCTCTCGACCGCCAAAACCTGGTAGCCCTGGAGGAGGCGCCGCGACCAGCTACGCGGCGCATTTTGATTGAGGCTATCCAGACCATCTTCCTGGCCTTGGTGCTCTTCTTTGTCATCAATTTGATCTCTGCGCGCATCCGGGTGGATGGCAGCAGCATGGAACCTACCTTTCACAACAATGATTATGTCATCGTCAATCGGCTGGCTTACCAGTGGGGCGAGATCCAGCGCGGAGATGTGGTGGTTTTCCCTTATCCGCTCCAGGAGGATGAAGATTACATCAAGCGAGTGATCGGTTTGCCCGGTGACCGTGTGGCGATCTATGCCGGCGACGTCTACGTGAATGGGCAGCATATCGAGGAGCCCTATATTGTCTCTCCATCCGAAGACCTGGCTGAGATCGTCGTTCCTCCTGGGTACGTTTATGTGTTGGGAGATAATCGCAATGCGTCCTCGGATTCGCGTTCCTGGGGGCCTTTAGAAATAGAGAAAATAATCGGCAAAGCAATCTTTCGTTATTACCCCTTTGACACCATCGGCGTGGTTGATCATCCTGTACTGGTAGTAAACGCCTCAAACTAAGCCCTGAAGCTGCATGGTACAATCCCGCCTGCCTTTGGCGGAAAACTTCCCATTGGCGCGCAAGCCCCCATCGTCTAGAGGCCCAGGACGTGGCCCTTTCAAGGCTAAAACCGGGGTTCGAATCCCCGTGGGGGCATAGCTGCCCTAACCCGAGTGCTTTGGAGTTTCAAGTCGGCGTCGACTAACGAAACTCCTTTTTATTTAAACCTCGCTACGCTTTATTGCGACGCATTCCACTTGATTAAAGTTTGAAAATGTTAAGGTTGATAAATTGGTTGGCTCGCTATCCTCGTAATTTTCCTCTTATAATGTGGGCGTAAGTTAATTCCCACAAACTTGAATGATCGCCGATCTCGCCAATTGGTTTGGGCTCCACATCACCCAGAGTACGATTAACAAATGAACTTAACGCGCCCCCTGACCGGTCGTTTCCAGTCCTTCTTTTCTGGCCGCCGCGGACGCGAGCTTAGGGAGTATCTGACAGCTTATGGCTTGATCGCCCCGGCCATCCTCCTCATTTTTCTGTTTGGCATCTTCCCGGTAGGCTTTGCCCTGTATGTCAGCCTGCACAAATGGCTAATACTGCAAAGCGATTTCCTGGGCCTCGGCAACTACGTTGCTGCCTTGGATAACCTGGCCTATATCGGCGCCTTTGCCCTGGGGTTGGGCGCTGTCTACGGCGGCTTCCGCATAGTTCAGCGCCTTATCCGCCTGGCGCGTGAAGAGGGCCAACACCCCTGGCTGTTGGCTCTTCCGGGCGGTTTGTTCGCCGCCGCCATCCTGGCCTTCCTTCGCTGGCTCTATTACCAGTTACCCGAATTCCTGGAGATCGCCCGCAAAATGCGCGGGCTGGAGCGCACCCGCGATCTGTTCACCCGTTTGTTAAGCGAAGCATTTTTTGCTGAGGCGGTCTATCCTGCCTGGCTGCTCTTCGTTAGCATCCTGGCAATTGCCATTGTGGCAAGCCTGCTCGCCAGGTACTTCCTCAAGATCAACAATAACAGCCTATATCAACGCGGGTTCACCGGAGCCTGGCTCTCAATGGTTGTTGGCCTGGGTTTGCTCTATTTCACTTTTCAGTCAGTTGGCGCGGCTTATGCCGCGGCTATGGAAGCTGGCACGGACCCCGGCTTTTGGCCGCAGTTCGTCATGATCGCCTCAGGGGTCATCCTGCTGTATTTTGGTTGGCGCCTGTGGAATAGCGCCAGTAGGGAGGACCGTAATCGCTTTTTCTTTCTACGCCTTATGGGCGCCAGCGCCCTCATGGTGGCGGCTATCCTGCTCATCATCGAAATCCCTTCCATTGTCGCCTCGGGCGATCCTGACCTGTGGAGCGGCCTCCAGGTCACCATTTTCTTTTCCCTGGGCACGGTTCCTTTCCAATTGACTATCGCCATTTTCCTGGCGGTGCTTTTGTTCCAAAAATTGCGTGGCTCGGAATTCTTCCGGATTATTTTCTTCCTGCCCTATGTAACTCCCGCCATTGCCAGCGCCTCTGTGTTCCGTTTATTGTTCTCGGAGCGCACTGTGGCCCCGGCCAATCAGTTCCTCGGCGTTTTTGGCATCGATGCCCAGGCTTGGCTGCGCGAACCCCGCGGTGTTTTTACCATGCTGGCTGAGGGCCTGGGGATTGATAATTTCCCGCGGGTTATCATTCCCGCGTGGCTGCCCGACGATCTCGAACTCCTGTTGGCTGGCTGGCTTACCGGACCCAGCCTGGCTTTGGTGGTCATCATCCTGCTCTCGATCTGGACCTTTGTTGGTTACAACACCGTGATCTATTTAGCCGGCCTCGCCAGTATAGATAACGAGCTCACCGAAGCGGCCTCGATCGATGGCGCTAACCGCTGGCAGGTCTTCCGTCATATCACCTTCCCCCTGCTGTCGCCGACCACATATTTCCTTTCCCTCATCGCCATCATGGGCACCTTTAAAGCCTTTAACACCATTTGGGTCATGCGCCTGGGCCAGTCGCTTGGCACAGTGGATACATTTAGTATCGTCATTTTTGATGAGTTCTTCACCAAGGGTCGCTATGGGTATGCTTCGGCTTTGGCATTTATTCTATTCGCCATCATCCTGATCCTTACATTGATCAACAATCGCGTACAAGGCAGAAAAGTATTCTATGGATGAACCCGTGATGGTCGGCAACGAACTGGAGCAACCCAAGCCGCGGGTTCATCGCCCCGTATTTGCCCATGGCAAAGTGTGGACTGCATTCACTTACATCGTCTTGGGTTTCGGCGCGCTAATTTCATTAGGCCCTTTTGTTTGGATGATCCTGAAATCCTTCATGAGCCTGGGCGAATCTATCGGAGCTACCTTTATTCCCAGTCAATGGCACTTCGAAAACTATGCACAAGCTTGGCAAGACGCTCAATTTTCCAAATACATGGTCAATTCAGTGTTGATCACGGTCATCACTCTGGCCGGCGAATTGACCTTTAGTGTCATGGCGGCTTATGCGTTTGCGCGCATCAAGTTCCCCGGGCGAGATATCCTTTTCGCGCTCCTATTAAGCTCCATGATGATCCCCGGAATGGTAACCATGATCCCGAACTTACTCACAGTGACATGGCTGGGCAGGGTCGGACCTATTGCCTGGATCGACAACTGGCCAGCCCTCACCATCCCTTTTATGGGGTCTGTGTTCTCCTTATTCCTGTTACGTCAATTCTTTGCCCAGATCCCCGAAGAACTCTTCGATGCAGCCAAGATGGATGGCGCCGGGCATCTGCGCATGCTGTGGAAGATCGTACTGCCGCTGGCCAAGGCCCCGGTGATGGTCATCATCGTTCTATCCTTTATTGGCACCTGGAATGCCTTGGCCTGGCCGCTTTTGGTTACGAATACGGCCGATTGGTTGCCTATCTCGGTAGGACTTTATGATTTCTTGCAAGACGCCGGCAGCGAGCTCAATTTAGTGATGGCAGGTTCGGTGATCACCATTGTGCCGATTCTGATCCTCTATTTCCTTACACAGAAGCAGTTCACAGAAAGCATCGCCCGCAGCGGCCTTAAGGGTTGATCTCGAAAACTGCGTAACCAGGATGACTTACAATCAAGGTTGGGAGGAGGTGGTGCATTGTAGCAGGAGTATTGGATACAACACACAGAGAATAACCTGCCCAACTAATCCGTTTTTCGCGTGAGGAGAATAAGACATGAAGCATAGAAAACTTTACACCTTCCTTGCCCTTACTCTGGCCGTAACCTTGGTCCTATCCGCCTGTGGTCCAGCGCCGGCTGCAACTGCTGAGCCGATCGAACCCACCGAGGCGATGGAACCCACCGAAGCCCCCACAGAGGGTCCTCCGGAAAGCATGCTTGAAGGCGACCCCAACGGCCAAACCATCACCTTCTGGCACGCCTTCAGCAGTGGGGCCAACCTGGAAGGCATGACGGCAGTGATCGATAAATTCAATGCCGAGAATGAATTCGGTATTACCGTCGAGAATATCTCCCAGGGAAGTCAGGGAGACCTGGAAACCGCCGTCAATGGGGCTATCACTACGGGCGAATTGCCCAGCCTAACCATGGGCTTCCCCAATGGGCTGGCTCGCTGGTATGGCTTGGGAATCATCTCCGCCCTCAACCCCTACATTGACGACCCCGTGTATGGTGTGGACCCCGAAGTCTGGGCTTCGATTTTCCCTGGCCCGCTAAGCTCGGGCACTTTGGCGGATGGCACTCAAGTCGGCATTCCGGTTAACCAATCCGCACAGGTTTTGTTCTACAACTTCACTTGGGCTGAGGAACTTGGTTTCGATGGCCCGCCAGCTACCTCGGCTGAATTCAAGGAACAGGCTTGCGCCGCAGCTGCTGCCAACCTGGCAGATGACAATCCGGATAATGACGACGCCGGTTACGTGATCTTCAATGGCGCTTCCAACGTCCTGCCTTGGATCTGGGCTTTCGGCGGTACTGGTCTTTCCGCTGACGGCAGTGGCTACTTGTTGAACGACGGGGCCAGCTTACAGGCTGCTCTGTTCCTCAAGGACTTGGTGGACAGTGGCTGCACGCTCACCACTCCCAGCTTCCCCAACCCGGAACTGGCCAACCGCCTGGCGCTTTTTGCCAACAGCTCCACGGCCGGCATCCCCTTCCAACAGGCTGCCTTTGACGACATCGGCAGCACGGATGTGTGGGGTTCCGTGCCAGTGCCCGGCCCGGATGGCACCTTGGTTGTGAACGCTTTCGGCCAGATGGCCGGCATCGTTACCACCAACGCAGACAGCGATCTGGCGAGTTGGATCTTCTTGAAATACCTCACCTCTCCGCAAACCCAGGCTTTATGGGTTTCAATGACGGGCTACTTCCCAACTCAGGCAACTACCGACTTGGGCAGCAAGCCAGCCGATGACCCGATTTGGGCTCAATCCTATGCCCTAATGGAGTATGGCGTCGCAGAGCCGAACCTGCCCGCTCATGGCGCTGTGCGCGGCTTGATCAACGGCGCTTTTGATGCGGCCATGGCCGCGGCAGATGAAGCCGCCATCCAGGCTATCCTCGATCAGCTCCAGGCGGATGCTGATGAGGCTGTCGCAGAAACGCAATAGTTGCGAAGCTTCCACTGAATCACTAAAGCCCGCGGCGCCTGCCGCGGGCTTTGCGTTCCCAATCGTTTCGCTGCTAGCCCACTCATCCTCGCAGTACAATTCCCCTCTGCATGAACCGCCACGCCATCATCTCAATCTCCACAATCATGCTCGCCTTGTCTGCCTGCCAATCTTCGGTATTAACTGTACAGTCCCCTGCCACACAACCTGCCACCCAAACCCCAGTGCCTACCACACGGCCAACCTTTGCGCCAACCAGCACGCCTGCTCTGAGTTCTTACGATGGCTTTTTGCCGCATCCCGGCGCTGCAACCTTACGCGTCCTAAGCTACAACATCAATTGGGACTCGATCTTTCCCGATGATGACCCGCAAAACCACGAATTGCGTCAGTTCAACAGAGTAGGGGAGTTCCAGCGTCTGCTGGCCGCCATCCAACCGGACCTGCTTTGCTTACAAGAAATCAATTACCTGCGCAGTTCCGAGCAGATCGCAGCCCTGGTTGCCGGTGCCCTGGGCAGCCAGGAAGAATGGTACGTCGCCAAACAGCGTGATACGTTCATCGTCTCACGCTATCCGCTGGAGCAGGATGGCTACGAATTGGTGATCAGCGGCTTGGTCAACGCCCTCAAGCAATCCGCTGCCCTGGTGGATCTGCCCAATGATCTCTACGGCTCCCAGGTTCTTTACGTTGTCTGCGCCCATTTCAAGGCAGGCGGCGGCACCACTGACATCCTCTTGCGCCAGGAGCAGGCCGACGTGATCATGGCACACATACAGGATGCCACCACCCCGGGTGGCAACCTGGACCTGTCCAGCCAGACCCCTTTCCTGCTGTTGGGCGACTTCAATATTTACGACACAGATCCCCACAACCATTTGTGGACTATGTTGCGCGGCGATATCTACAACGAACCGCGTTACGGAAACGATTTTGCACCTGATTGGGATGCTTCCGACCTCAGTGATGCCAGGCCCAGCCACAATGGTATGCTGGATGACTATTACACTTGGCGCGATGATGCCAGCGGCTTCGCCCCAGGTGTAATCGACCGCATCATCTACACTGACAGTGTGCTGATGCCGGTCAACGCGTTCATCCTGGATACGACCTCGCTATCCTCGCAGGTGCTGGCAGCCTGGGGACTGCATCCGGCTGATGTTCTGCTGGGCGGGCAGCCGGGAAACTATGACCACCTGCCGTTGGTGGTGGATTTCGAATTCATCCCATGAGTAACGGGTAATGGAGATTTCATGATCAAGCGTATTGGCATCCTCACCGGCGGGGGCGACGCTCCTGGCCTAAACGCTGCCATCCGGGCAGCGGTGCTCACTGCACACAGCGAACTGGGCTGCGAAGTTATCGGCATCCGCTCCGGCTTCGATGGGTTGCTTGTGCCTGATGGACTGCTGCCGCTCAACGCCGCTATTGTGGACGACATCCTGCCTAAAGGCGGGACGATCCTGGGAGCCGCCAACCGCGGCAACCCTTTTGCGCGCATCATTATGCGTGGCGGCCAGGAAGTCCGTGAAGATGTTTCGGGCCAGGTCGTTACTCGCATCAAAGAATTGGGCATGGACGCATTAATCGTCGTGGGAGGGGATGGCACTCTGGGGATTGCCCGCGATCTCTTTAATGTCGGGGTGCCTGTCATCGGTGTGCCCAAGACCATCGATTATGACGTGGGGGGCACAGAGGCAACTTTCGGGTTCGATACCGCGCTCAACATCGCCGTGGAGGCTATTGACCGCCTGCACACCACCGCCGAGGCGCACCAGCGCGTGATGGTGTTGGAAGTGATGGGCCGCGATGCCGGATTCATTGCCCTGCACGCTGGCCTGTCTGGTGGCGTCGACGTGATCCTCATCCCCGAGATCCCCTTTTCTCACCAGGTGGTTGCCGATAAGATCCGCGCCCGGCGGGCTG
>JBBDXQ010000090.1:0-15608 GCA_040902265.1 Anaerolineales bacterium | reverse complement strand
TATCGTCCTGCTCAATAAACAAAACCACGACAGTTGCCCCGGCTACAAAGGCCACGTTATTGGCCAGCTCGGCATCGTCGTTGACGGGGTAGCCCGTCTCTTTGCGCTCGGCGAGGGATAGCGAAGTCCATACCAGGCCGCCGGCGCGCTGCAGCTTGGAAAGCCCCGCGCCCCAGTAGCGCAGCGCCTCGAACGTGCGGCGCAGTAAGGCGCGTTCATACAGAGTAGGCAGATCAGCCCCTTTTTCCACCAGATCGGCGGCCACGCGCAAAGCGCCCGGGTTCATGTTGGAAGTGTGCAGACCCATGGTGTCGGTGAGCAAGCCGGTGAGCAAAGCATCCACGATGGCAGGCGAAAATGACAGGCCCAGGTCGGGAATGGCCTCGGCCAGCATGGCGCAAGTGGCTACGGAATCAGGTTCGATGATGTTGAGGACTGCAAAGCGGGTATTGGTGACGTGATGGTCGATATTGATATCTGCCTGCGGGAAGCCGGAAAGGGCAGAGCCCATGCGCGTGGTGTCGGCGGCATCCACACTGACCACCAGGTCCACCGGGGCGGTGGCGTGGCGGGCGATGAGTTCAATGCCAGCCAGGTGCTCGAAGCCGGCGGGCACTCCATCGGCCAGGACCATTTGCACCTGCTTGCCTTGCGCTTGCAAAGCCAGGCCCAGGGCGAGCACGGAACATACAGCGTCGCCGTCCGGGCGCACGTGAGAGGCGATCACGATACTGTGGGCACTATCCAGGCGCTGGCGGGCTTGCTTCAATAAATTCTTATCCACTATTTTTTCCTTCGGTCTGAGATTGGGATCCTTTATTGATCGAGGCGATCAGACTTTCGATGCGCTCAGCTGCTTCGGGGGTTGCGTCCCATTCAAAGCGTAAACGGGGAAAGACGCGCAACTGGCTGCGCTGGGCCAACTGGGTGCGCAGGTAGCCGGAGGCGTGTTGCAGCCCTTCGAGGATCTCATGACTGCGGTCAGCGCCTTCCAAGGCGGAGACGAAGATGGCGGCCTGGGCGAGCTCGCGGTCGACGCGCACATCGGTGACATACACGCCACGCAGGCGCGGGTCGGTCACTTCAAAGAGCAGCAACTCAGAGAGCATTTCTTGAATGCCTTTGGAGATGCGAGCGGCGCGAGACTGTGAGACCATATCAGACCCCGAGATTTAGCAAACGAAGTTTCTCGTCACCTGTTATTGGACCGCGACCAACTCGCGGATGTAACATTGGATGATGTCTCCCGATTTGAAGTCGTCGAATTCCTTGAGATTGATGCCACACTCAAAGCCTTCGCGGGCCTCCTTGACATCCTCTTTTTCATGCTTCAGAGAAGTCAACTCCCCGTCAAATACGATCTTGCCATCGCGCACAATGCGCACCATGGCGTTGCGGCGCAATTCGCCTTCCAGCACGCGGCAGCCAGCGATCTTGCCAAAACGGCTGATCTTGAAGATCTGCAGCACTTCGGCTTTGCCCAAGGCACGTTCCTTCAGCTCAGGCTCCAGCATACCCTTGAGGGCTTTTTCGACATCCTCGGTCATGCGATAAATAATGTCATACAAGCGAATGGAGACGCCTTCGCTCTCAGCCTTGCGCAGCGCAGCGCCGTCAGCCTGGACATTGAATCCCATGACGATGGCCTTGGACGCAGCCGCCAGGGCGATATCACTCTCACTGATATTACCGGTGCCGGTATGGAGGGTGTGCACGCCGATATCGCCAACCTTATCGCCCGCGCTGATCTGTTGAAGGGAGGAAACGATGGGCTCCAGCGAACCCTGCACGTCGGCCTTGATGATCAGGCGCAATTCGCGCACATGGCCGGCCTGGTAGGCGGCGAACATGGTCTCCAAGGTCAGGGTCTGGGAGCTGCCACTCTTCTCCTGCTTCTCTTTTTCACCGCGCTCGGCCACCAGATTGCGCGCTTCGCGTTCAGATTCCACCACGCGGAAGGGCTCACCAGCGGCGGGCACGTCGTTGAGACCCAACACGGAGACGGGGGTCGAAGGGCCGGCTTCCTCCAGCTTTTGGCCAGCGAAGTCAAACATGGCGCGCAATTTTCCATAGGCAGTGCCCACCACGACGATATCGCCCAGGTGCAAAGCACCGTTCTGCACAAGCAGCGTGGCAATCACGCCGCGAGAGGGATCGCGTTCCGCTTCGATAACAGTGCCGATGAGCTGCCCTTTGGGATTGGCCAGGATCTCGGTGTTATCGGCGACCAATAAAATCGCTTCGAGTAGATCTTCCAACCCGGTCTTCAGCTTGGCGGAGACGGGCACCACGATGGTATCGCCTTCCCAATCATCGGGGACCAGGCCATTATCGGCTAATTGTTTCTTGACGCGCTCCGGATTGGAGTTGGGCTTATCGATCTTGGTTAGCGCCACCACGATGGGCACGCGAGCGGCGCGGGCATGCGCCAGGGCTTCTTTGGTCTGGGGCATTACGCCATCATCAGCGGCCACCACCAGGATCACCAGGTCAGCTCCCTGCGCGCCGCGTGAACGCATGGCGGTGAAGGCGGCATGGCCAGGGGTATCCAGGAAAGTGATCAGGCGGTCTTTATGGCGCGCCTGGTAAGCGCCGATATGCTGGGTTATACCGCCGGCTTCCTCGCTGACGACCGAGGTCTGACGGATGGCATCCAGCAGGGTAGTCTTGCCATGGTCGACGTGGCCGAGAATGGTGACCACCGGGGCACGCGCCTCCAAGTTCTTTTTGTCCTCGCTAGCGATGAGTTGACGCCACAAAGGCACTTCGCCAACGTCCTTGGCCTCGAGCTGGTCCATGTGCTGCAGGTTGGCTTCAAAGCCCATCTCGGAGGCCACGATAGCCGCGGTGTCAAAGTCGATCTGCTGGTTGATGTTGGCCATGACCCCATTTGCCATTAAGGCTTTGATAATCTGAATGGGGCTAGCTTCAAGGAAAACCGCCAGTTCACGAACGGTGAGGTTTGACGGAAGTTCAATGGTCTTGGTCTGTTTCTCGGTCACGTTCTCAGTCATTGCCATCATTCCTTTCTTCCCCTACCCCCTGGCTGGCTTAGAATTCCAGCAAGAACTATCCCCTTATTTGGACTAACTATTCTACCAAGATTCTGAGGGTGAAACTTAGCTATCGCCGACGATCTGATCAAAAAACTCGTTCAGGCGCAGTTGATCATGCTCGGTAAGCGTGGTGCGCAGGGCATGCGCCAGCGAGCTAGACAGGCCTGGTCCCCAACATTCACGCCGTTTATGCAGGTAAGCGCCCCGCCCCGGCCGTTTGCCATCCAGGTCCGGGAAGACACCTTCTGGTGTGCGCACCAGGCGCACCAGCGTCCCCTTGGCCTGCACCTGGCGGCAGGCTACACAGGTGCGTTGCGGGAGGCGTTTTATTCGAGATGGAGCTTTTATTTTCTTAGCCATGGCGAGCCTAAAGACCGCGGGGAAGGCTAAGGAAACTAACTCTCTTCCCATTCATCTTTGCGGCGGCGCACGAAAGTTACGTCCTGTTCAGGATCGTATTCCAATTCGCGGAATTTCTTCTTTTTGGCTTTCCTCTTTTTCTTTTCTTCGTCAGTAAGGGCCGGCTCGGCTTGAGCCTCCTTGGCAGCTTTGACCGCCTTGGCGCCGAGCAGTTGTTCTGCGGTGCGGGCGAAGATCTCGTCTACGGAGGCAGGTTGAACCGGGGCTTCCGGCGCCGGGCCACCCTGCATTTGGGCTAACAGATGGGCGTCTTCTTCTGAGAGTTCGGCCAGTTTCTCCTGACCATCCTCTGCTTCCTCGAGATCCCCTTCGGGCTCGACCAGCGGTTCGACTTCAACCTGGGGTTCCATGGCAGCGACAGGTGCGGCTTCAGGGGCAGCCAGCTCGGGGAATTTAAAGGCATCCAAGGCTGCTTGAATCACCTCCATGGCTTTTGGACCAACGCCGGCGATGGCCAGAACGCGATCGGGGTCAACCTTTAATTGCAGCATCAGGTCGCCGATGGTGGAGTACCCTTCGCCGCTGATCTTGATACTTAGACTGGGTGAGAGACCCAGCTCTTCGAGCGGAATAGTAAAAGCGCCTTTGGGGAGGGTGGCCTCCAAGGCGTCGCGTTGCTCGAGCTGGGCATCCAATTCGGCCTCGCGGCGGTATTGGGCGCCGCGCTCCACGCGGTCCACGATGCGGCCAAGCAGGCTATATTCTTCCGGTGTGACCGGGCGACCCTCGGATTTCTTGGCCAGGGCGGCTTCGATCTGGGGCACGATATCCACCAGGTCTTTGTTCTGCTCGAGGAAGGCAGCGTCTGTTTGAGCCTTGTGCAGGGCATCGGATGCGGCTTCGCTGAGACTCTTGATATCGATGCGCCAGGAAGTGAGCTTGGCGGCCAGCCGCGCATTCTGTCCATCGCGGCCGATGGCTAGGCTCAACTGGTCTTCGGGGACGACCACGGTAGCGGTCTTGCTGCCGCCCGAATCCTCTTCCAGATAAACGCCGGTGACGCGAGCTGGGCTGAGCGCCTTAGCAATGAACTGGGCCGGGTCGGGGTTCCATTCGATGACGTCGATCTTCTCATCGTGCAGTTCGCGCACGATAGCCTGGATGCGCACGCCGCGAATGCCAACGCAGGCACCCACCGGATCGATGCCAGCCTGGAGGGCAGAAACAGCCACCTTGGAACGGTAGCCGGGTTCGCGGGCAATGGAGCGAATCTCTACGAGACCCTGGTAGATCTCGGGGACTTCATCTTCGAGCAGGCGGCGCAGAAAATCGCGATGGGCACGGGAGAGGATGATTTCGGGGCCGCGGGTGGTGTCTTTGACCTCAAGCAGCAGGGCGCGCACCCGGTCGTGGACGCGGAAGCGCTCGCCGGGGATCTGTTGGCTGCGCGGCATCTTGCCCTCGGCTTTACGATCCAGGGCCATGGTGATCATATGCGGGTTGGCGGCTTGCACGATACCGTTGACGATCTCTCCCACCTGTTGGGAGAAATGAGCCTTTTGGGCTTCACGCTCGGCTTCGCGGATGCGCTGCTGGATCATCTGCCGGGCGGTCTGGGCGGCTACGCGGCCAAAATTCTCAGGCGTGCTTTCGACAATGACGATATCGTTCAGGTTAGCCTTCGGATCCACCTTGCGGGCATTCTCGAGGGTCACCTCAGTGCGATCATCCTGCACCTCTTCAACGACCTCTTTCTCGGCGAAAATATGCACTTCGCCAGTCTGTTCATCGATAGAGGCTTCAATTAGCTGAGCGGTGGAGGCGACAACCGTTTTACGATACGCCTGGACCAGAGCATCTTTGACGGCCTGTAAGATCACCTCGCGCGGTAATTGCTTGTCGTCGAGGACCTCGTTGAATGCCAGGGAAAATTCTTTTTTCATTGCTGCCATACTCCTTGAGCACCCGAATGTGCCTATCTAAACGAAAAAGTGGGGGTTGCCCACTTTCCGGAGAAGCTACTTATGGGTACTACAGAACGATGAAATTGTAGCACCAGGGGGGCAGAATGGCAAGTAACCATTTCGCTGTAGCGTGTTGGACCCGGCCATGTATAGACAGCTATTATTCAGGTCTAAGCGCGGTCAATAACTTGGCCATTCGCCAGCCAGGCTCGACCACGTGGCGCACAACGCCCAGATGGTCTTCGTAGGACCAATCACCCGTCACGGAGGACAGGCGGTTGTATCCGCAGCGTTCATAGAAACGGATGGCGCGCTCGTTTTCGCAGGCCACGTGAAGAAAGACCCACTGGAAGCTGCGCTGGAACAGATTAGCTTCGGTGTGCTGCATCAGGCGGCTGCCCAACCCGGCTCGCTGGTAATCAGGCCGCACGCGGAAGGAATGGATGAAGGCCCGTTTGCAACCGTCGGCCACGGAGCGGTCCACCTCGCTTTCAAGCAGCACGAAGAGCTGGCCGAGCAGGATGCCAGGATCGCGTTCAGCGACCCAGAGCAGCGCTGCGCCGCGGCGGGAACGCTCGAAGGCGCGGGCATAGACACGACGAAAATGAGTGTAGGCGCCTTCCCACTCCAACGCGGTAAGGTCGCCCTGGGTGGCCTGACGTATAGTGATTTCGTCCAACCAAGCTATGGGAGCAGAGTAATCAGCGATGCTCATCCAAAAGCTCTTCCAGCAGCGCTTTTTCCTGCTTGGCGCTGCGCACGTCACCATCCAAGCGCGCGGCGCGCAGCTGGCTTAAAATCTTTTTGTAGGCCGGCCCAGGGGGTAGACCTTTTTTGCGCAATACGTTCCCATCAGCAAACGGTTGAACATGGCGCCACTTCCTGGCATAGCTCTCCAACAATTTCCCCAAAGGCTTGCCTTTGTATGCAAGGAAGAGGGCATACACGGCAAGAAGGGGTTCTTTCTCCAGACGCGCCACCAGGCCACTGACCGGCAAGGGCTGCAGCCGTTTAGCTTCCTCAAAGAGGCGAGAAGCAGCCACAACGGCTAAATGCAACTCAGCGTTAAACCGCAAACGGGTGGCGATGCGATCAACATATTTCGGGGCAATATGCATGAACCAGAGCACAAGACACAGATCAGTAGCCGATACCTCCAGGTCCCATGCCGTTGAGACAGCCATATTATTTTTCTTAGCTAATAAACTTGCCGCCTTGGGATGGAAGCGGAGTTGCTGATCGATCTGGGAAAGCACGCCAAAGAATTGCAGTGCTTGCAAGATCTCGACGCGCTGTTGTTCGGCCAGCACTAGTTCCAGTTCATTGCGAAGGCGTTCACCCGAGAGCAGCTTTAGCTTGGGTAAGGCGCTGTGTAACTGGCGCAGAGTACTTATTTCAATCCGAAAATCCAGCCGGCGCGCAAAACGCAGGGTGCGAAAAATGCGCGTGGGATCATCGATAAAGGATTGGGCGTGCAAGGTTCGGATCAGGCGTGAGTTCAAATCGCGTTGGCCACCCCAGGGGTCCAGCACCCGGCCGGCCTGGAGTCCGTTAAGGCCGAGCGCCAAGGTATTGATGGTGAAATCGCGGCGGAACTGGTCTGCGATGAGCTCAGCGCGCTGCACTTGCGGCAAGGCGGCGGGTTGTGAGTAAGTTTCACGGCGCGCGGTAATCAGATCAATGAAGGCTGGTTGCCCATCCTTCCCCCTGCTTTTTGGGGGCAGCCACCATATGGCTGTGCCGAAATCTTTATGAGCGACCAAGCGGCCGCCAAAACGCTTCACCAGCGCCCGGCCGAAACGGATGGCATCGCCCTCCAGCACCAGGTCAAGATCCAAGCTGGGCCGCCCTAAGAGAAGGTCGCGCACAAAACCGCCTACCAGGTAGGTCGGGACCTTTCGTTTTTCGGCTTCAGCGGCTATGACGGTGAGCAGCTTATGGGTAGCCCGGGTTAACGCCTTGTGTAAAACGGCATCCAGGCTTGGCAAGACACGTCCCGAAGGGTCTAGCTTTACCTTCAACACCATGAATTAATCATAGCGCAAGTGGGGATGGGGGACTTGGGACTAGAGATTGGAGATTGAGGATTAGAAAACCTGTTTATTCAATGTCTTCCTCTCTAGAATTCAAAAGAAAGCGAAAAGCTACCCGTCCAAAATGTAATAGGTCATCGTTGCGCACCTGGCAGCCATCCGATGAAACTGGGGCGTAATTGACCCAGGTTCCGGCATCCGAGCCCAGGTCGGCGACATGGTAACTGCCGTCTTTGAGCCGCTTTAGGCGGGCATGTTCGGCCGTTATGGATCTCTCCTGCAGCCGAACCTCACAGCCGCGCTGCGAACCGATCACGAAGTCGTCACCAAACAAGGGGATGACCACGGCGGTCTGCGAAGGATCCTGCATGCTTAGCCGCTGCAGGTAGGCTGGGGCTAGCTGGGCTGCTGGGGAAGCGAACGAAGCGGCGGCATCCAGCGGCGGCAACTCCTGATCCGCAGAGAACGGCGAATCGACCAATGGATCACTGAGCCGCGGTGACTGAGCAACAGGCCTGCGCCGCCGTGCACGCCCCAAGCGGGCTGGACGCAGGCGACCCGAAAGCACCATGACCAGGAAGAGTGCAAGGGCGGCGAAAAGCACACCGCCAACCGCCAACAAGGGGCCGCCGCGGGCCAGCAGGGTTTGGTACCAAGGCAGCGGGTTCTCGACGCGGATCTGCACCGAAAATTCAATGCTGGAACCCAATAGACCCAGCTCATCTTCCGCCTCTACACGCAGGCTGACCTGTTGGCTGACCAAGTATTCACCCAGGCCCCAGGTGAAGCGCGTGAAAGGCGGGGCCTGGTTTTCGGCCACCTGGATCTCGTTGACATACAAGGCGGTGCGCACGATGCTGCGCTCGAATTCATCGGGAAACTCCACCAGGATCTCGATGGGCTGGCTAAAAGGCGTCAACTGTTGGGGGTCCTCAGCAGAAGGGCCGCGGTTTATTTGCGAAGGTGGCGACACCAGGATGGGATTGGGCGGCCGAATGTCCAGATCAAAGCTTACGATCTGCGAAATAATCGCGGAGCCTTCACTGACCATCTGCAATTGGATCTGGTGCGTACCCGAACTATGCAGTTGGGAACTATATTGAAAGAAGTAAGCGCTGCGAAATGGGGAGAAATAATCTTCAGGGTTTGGAAAGGGTTCGCCGCCCGAAAACCCGAACCACTGGCCGCCACTTCCTTGAGCCAGGCATGACAGGGCGAGCCCGCTTGACGATTCAAAGGTGGAACGGGTGTCGACTTGCCAGACAAAAAGCGGGATGCCGCGTTCATCCAAAACCGACTGCCAATCCGGCGCGGAGGCCATGATGTCAGCGCCAGGCATGGCAGTCACCCACCAAATGGCTGTACCCTGGCCGATTGGGCCACCTGCTTGAGCGGCTAACTCGAGGGCTTGGGTGAAGGGTTGAGCGCTCACTTGCAAACCGCCAAAGGAAGGATCGATGGCGTCGAGGGCGTTTACCCATTGTGTGGCGGAGGCGCGCTGGGTTAATACGCCCTCGGGAGTGATGAGGCTCAACGAAGTGCCGCTACTAGATGGAAGGGCACGCGCCCAGGCAAGTACCTGCTCTTTAACATAATCGAAGCGAGTCTTTGCCTGGGCATCACGAATCGAGAAAGGCTCGGCAGGGTTGAGCACAACGATGATGTGCAAACCTGTGTCCACGGCGCGCAATTGGGAAATGGGTTGGGGAAGGCCGTTTTCGAAGGCCTGCAGATCCTCCGCTTGCAGAGCGATAACCGGTGTACCGCCAGGGTCACGCGCATCCAAGTAGCCGGCGATAAGGGGGAAAGCCTCCGTTTCCAGATGGCGCACAGTGAGCGTAGCCCCCGTTTGTGCGGCCACCAGGTAGGGAACGATGAGGGCAGAAACGGCTAAAGCCGTCGCAAGGATAATTCGCATCAACGCGCGATTTTAGCATTGGAAAGGTGGATTGGTAATTTCTAATTAGTTCAAGCCAGAGGGATGGAGATTGCTGCAGAGCACCTTCTGCCGCGTGTTGTAAGCATGGCGCGGTAAGATGACCTAGAATTACCCAATATGCTGCTTAGCCGGATAGTCAACTTTATTAAAGCTGCGCAACAACTTGGCCTTAGGTCCGTGCTGCTCTACGCCGGATACCAAGCCAGGCTGCGCAGCGGCTGGCTGCGCTGGGCCACACCAAGCGGCGGGCGGAAGGATGCGGGAGGAGGCGAGCTTCAGCTTGCCATGAAGCCGGCCAACAAAAAAGATTTACAGCGCTTATTGGGCAAGCGCGCAAAGGACATCTATGCCGAGGCTGAGGAGATCTTGCATGATCGGGTGCGTTTGTTTGGCACGGCGCCGCGCCGACTGGACATAGACTTCCCGGGGAGGCTGCGCCATTGGACGCATTACCACGGCCGACTGCCGGGTGGAGTGGATATCAAGCCGCTATGGGAAGCCGGGCGCTTTGGCTGGGCGACGGTGCTGGCGCGGGCTTATTGGCTGAGCGGAGACGAACGTTACGCCGAAGGCTTTTGGACGCGCATCGACAAATTCATCACCGCCAACCCACCCAACCTGGGACCGCATTGGAGTTCAGCTCAAGAAGTAGGTCTGCGATTGATCGCCTGGGCTTTTTGCTATAGCCTGCTAGCTGAATCCCCTTCGAGCACAGCAACCAGAAAAGCCAAGCTCGCCTATAGCATTGCCCAGCATGCCGAACGCATCCCACCCACATTGGATTATGCGCGCTCGCAAAACAACAATCATTTGCTCAGTGAGGGGCTAGGGCTTTGCACGGCAGCCGCCCTGCTGCCACAACATAGGATGGCGCCTAATTGGAAAGCACTGGGCTGGGCAGCTTTTATCGGAGGCATAGAAAACCAGGTTCACGCCAATGGCGCCTATGCTCAACACAGCAGCAACTATCATCGCCTAATGCTGCAATTGGGAACCTGGGCCCAGGTGCTAGCCGACTGCTTTGGTCAGCCGTTACCGCGTAAGACAATTCTGAAACTGAGCAAGGCTACCGATTGGATGCACTCTTTGCTGGAAGTGCAGAGCGGTGCATTGCCAAACCTGGGACCCAACGATGGAGCTTACGCTCTGCCCCTAAGCGTGCTGCCTTTCGCCGATCACCGGCCCGCTTTGCAGGCAGCTGGCTTGAGCTTAAAGAACGAGCGTGTACTCTCCAGTGGTATCTGGGACGAGATGGCTTTGTGGCTGGGGTTAGAACCACTCAAACGCCGGGTGCGGGCAGGAAAAAACGCTGCGCGCCTGCGGTTGGAAGGTAATGATTCGTGGGCCTATTTCCGGACAGCCCAATTCAAGGAACGGCCGGGGCATGCCGACCAATTGCATGTCGATCTGTGGTGGCAAGGCCTGAACCTGGCTCAGGATGCCGGCAGCTTTGTATACACGGCGCCTGCGCCCTGGGATAACGCGCTAGCCAGCACCAAGGTGCACAACACTCTCACTTTTTACGGGCGCGACCAAATGACGCGCGCCAGCCGCTTCCTGTGGCTGGATTTTGCGCAAGCCAAAGTATTGACTACCCGCGCGGACAAGCGCGGGAGACTAACTTTTGCAGCGGCGCAACATAACGGCTATGAGCAAATGGGCTTTTTCCACCGGCGCGAGATCACTGCTAACGCGCGCGGCTGGGTTATCGTAGATCTGGTGGAACCTAAGGACAAAAGACAACACGTGGATGCCCGCCTGCATTGGCTGCTGCCGGATTGGGAGTGGCGACTGACTGGTGCAGAACTCCAGATCAGGTCGCCTAAGGGGTGGGTTAAGTTGGAGATCAGCTCCAATAAGCATGGCGAAATGCGCTTGTCAATCTTCCGCGCGGGGAAATTAATGCATGGCCAAGCAAAGGCCGATCCGGTACTTGGGTGGGTTTCGCCTACCTATGGCGTCAAAGCCCCGGCGCTCTCCCTCAATGTCGATGTGAGAGACCTGGCACCCTTCAACCTCACCAGCACCTGGACGCTACCCAAGTGACACTCGCACCTGAGAAACATTTACATGTCTTGCTGATCCACCAGGCCTTCGTGGACCTGAGCGAAGCCGGGGGTACGCGCCATGCCGAATTCGCGCGCTTTCTCGTAGCGCAAGGCCACCGCGTCACCGTCATCGCCAGCCCTATCAGCTATTTAACCGGCAAAGAACAGAGTTCCGACAATGCAGCCATTGGAATTCCGAAAGGGTTGCGCATTATTAGAGCCGCCACCACGCATGGATTACATCGTTCATTTATTCACCGCCTCATAAATTTCTTTGCGTTTACGCTCTCATCTTTTTTTATTGGGTTGCGGGTTAAGGATGTAGACCTGGTGTGGGGCACTACGCCCCCCATTTTCCAGGCGGTGACTGCCTGGCTACTGGCGCGTTGTAAGCGCGTTCCCTTCCTGCTCGAAGTGCGCGACCTGTGGCCGGCATTCGCGGTAGAGGTTGGGGTGCTGCGCAACCGACTGCTGATCCGCGCCTCAGAATGGCTGGAGCGCTTTCTATATCGTCGAGCAGACCAATTAGTGCTGAATTCGCCCGGCTTCGTGGAGCACGTGAAAGCACGCGGTGGGCGCCAGATCATGGTGGTGCCCAACGGCGCCGACGCGGCCATGTTCGACCCAGCGGCCAAGGGCGCTGAGTTCCGCAAGCAGTTAGGCCTGCTGCCGACAGCATTCGTGGTGCTCTATGCCGGCGCCCACGGCCTGTCCAATGACCTGGGTGTAGTCCTGCGAGCCGCCGAACTGGTGAAGGGACAAGGCATAGCCATCGTGTTGCTGGGCGATGGAAAGGACAAAAGCGCCCTGCAAGCGCAAGCGGCCAATTTACAGCTTGACAACCTGCACTTCCTGCCTGCGCTAGCCAAGACACAGATGGCGGAAGCGTTGGCCGGCGCGGATGCCTGCCTGGCCATCCTCAAGCCTATAAAGCTTTACGCCACTGTGTACCCTAACAAGGTCTTCGATTACATGGCAGCCGGGCGCCCGGTGTTGCTGGCCATCGACGGAGTTATTCGAAAAGTCATCGAACAGGCAGAAGCGGGCATCTTCGTGCCGCCAGGTGACCCGCTGGCCCTGGCGCAGGCAATGCTAGCTTTAGCCAGCGACATGGCCGGGGCGCGCGCCATGGGTCTCGCCGGACGTGCATACCTGGAAAAGAATTTTGATCGCGCCCAACTGGCGAAGAGCATGCTCACCGTGATACAAACGACAGCAGGCAACAAACGTAGATAGCCCGCAAGCTATAATCCCAAGGGATGGTCAAAAAGAGCAAGCTACCCGAACTTAGCGAGAGTGAACTACGCCGCCAATTGCTGGATCGGCGCAAGGCGGACCGTACTCGCCGTCTACGAGCCTTCAAGAGCAGCGGCGAGCTTTTGGCGGCCAACGCCGACCATGCTGAGCCATTGGAAGGCGACCCGTTGAGCGGACCCAAGGTGCATGCCACCTCCACGTTGAAACTGGAGACCGGGTTGCGCTCAGCTTCCTGGGCAGATCGCCTCTTGCTGGCCGTCGAGATCCTGGCTGCGCTCGGCCTGATCTATATCGTTTTCAACGGGTTGAGCGTATTGGATACGCTTAACCGCGAATTAGCATCGGCCCTATCGCTGGCGCCCAGCCTGGCCGAACCCACCCCGCTGATCGGGCCGGTGGTGCTGCCCTCCGGGCACACCCCGCCGAAGGAAGGCGAGCCAGCCCGTCCGAATGATGCCGAGATCCCAACGCACCTACGACCGCTGGTGCAAGCTTATAACGCCGCGGTAGAAGCACCTACCCCGGGACCGGAGCAAGCTTTGGGGATCCAAATCGTGGCGCTGGGCATATCGGCGCCTATTGTGCAAGGCCACGACTGGGAAGCGTTGAAGCGCGGCGTGGGACAGCATATCGGCAGCGCCAACCCAGGCCAACGCGGCAACCTGGTGCTAACCGGCCATAATGATATCTACGGGGAAGTGTTTCGCAACCTGGACGAGTTGCAACCGGGAGATGAGATTGAAATTTTTAGCGCGGCCAACAGCTACGTCTATGTGGTGACCGAAACGCTGATCGTAGAACCAACCTTCGTCGAGGTGATGGATCCAACGCCAAATGCCTCTCTAACTCTGATCAGTTGCTACCCCTATCGAATAGACACGCAACGTATCGTTGTATTGGCGGAACTGCAAGGCAACTAAGGGACAAAGCGCCACAAGAGAAGCTCGCGATCCTCACCGAAAAGGTACACGGTGTAGGGTTCGAGATGTCCGCTGAGCATCGGCCCGTACGGATTGGTCTCGGTGAGGATGTATTCGTTACCGAAGACGTAGTCCACGCCCAAACTCGCTAGATAGTCAGCGCCCTGCCCTGCCTGCATTGCTTCCAGGTACTCGGCTGTATTCATCAACCCGTCCATATTGATAATGGTGCGCTCTTCGGCAAAGTAAGCCAGGTTGCCCGCTCCGGTGATAGCCACCCGCGCACCTTCTTCAGTGCTGGCTTCCAACCAGCGAGCGCGGTGGAGGTAGAACTGGTTGCTGCCATCCCCGGGCGCGCGCACAGCAGTTTGCGTGTATATCAAGAAAGCCAGGCCGAGAGCGGCAAATACTAACCTGCCTAATAGAGAGGCTGATCTCAATATGGGCTGCGGCAACTTACGCGCCGCTAGCCTCTGCAACGCATCGAGCAAAAGGCCCAAAGCAAGCAAAATGAGCAGCATTTCTGCGATCCAGTACCAGGGCTGTTGGGCAACTGAACCGGCAAGCTTGTAATAGGCGATCTGTGCGAGGCAGGCCAGGAACAGGAAGAGTAAGCCCAGTCCACGGGTTGCTGTGCTCAAGATCTTACGATCCAGCCAAACCAGTGCGCCTCCCAAGGCGAGCAGCACGCCGCCAAGGCCGATTAGTGCTATGCGCCGCGTACCGACGGAAACAACTTGACCAAGTAAGGTAAGCAGCCATTCGGCAGCCGCGTACAAGGGCGCGGTGACTAGAGACCAAGGACCTAATTCGGGGTCAGCGGTGATGAACTGGCCAGCAAAATCCTGCAGCGAATTGACCGGGAAGCCATACACCGTATTGCGCAAAGTTCCCCACCAAAGCTTGACCTGACCACTGACCGGCGTAGCGACGCCAAAGGAGAGCAGGTTCCAACTGACGTAAAACAGCATCACAAGAGCTAAGGGGCCAAAAAGAGCCGCAGCAATCGAAGCACGCCAAACCCATGGGGAACTACCGGCGCGTTCCTTAGCCGGCTGCCACAGGCGCTGCAGCAGCCAGAAGCCACCAAGGCCAACCAGGAAAGCGTTATCCAACCGGGCGAGAACGGCCAGGCTGCCAAGCAAGCTGAGCAAAGCCAGGCGGCGCAGAGTCCGCCCTTGATCCACATCGGACGAAAATTCCAGTAAGAATAGCCAGAAGAGCAGGATACAAAAAGCGTTCAACCCAGCTTCTACGCCACTATGGGTAGCCAGGTTGTGCACGCGCGGCAGAACGATCCACAGCAACCCGATGAAGCCAGCCACCCACATTGATGTGCAGCGTTTTAAGATGCGATAGAGCAAGATCGCCGCGCCCGCGCTCAGCAGTGCTGATAGCAGCAGCAACAAACGCAAAGGCAATAACACTTCCACTTGTGCAAAGAGAAAGATAGGAGTGATGATGAGCAACCAGAGCGGGTGAAAACCGTTGGTCGGGTTCAACCCATCAAAAGTGAAACCGAGCCCACCGGCTAAATTGCGAGCGACCTGGAAATAGTAAAAGCCATCATCGGAGCTATACCAATCCAGGATGGTATTCGGATTCCCCAAAGAGATATAAAGAGCTGGCAGCAGGCTCAGCAAGACAAAGAAGACCTCGATCTTGTAGCCCTCCCATCGAAATCCCAGGCGTTTCTCAGGCATAGCAAAAGTATAAACGACACGAATCCTCAACTTGCCAGCCGCGCGGACTGGATTTACACTGCAACCTCTCAATATGAAGAAGCTAAGAGCGCCGCTGGTTTACCTGTTGGCCATGTTTGTCATGGGGCTTACGACCAAAATAGTCTTCACCACCCATATCATCTATCGTGTCCAGATCGTAGGCATGGATGCATTGCAGTTGGTGCTGGCTGGCACCGCGCTGGAGATCGCCGTCTTCCTTTTCGAGATCCCCACCGGAATTGTGGCCGACATATACAGCCGCCGGCTCTCGACTCTGCTGGGGTTTTTTATCACCGGTCTGGCTATC
>JBBDXQ010000089.1:0-15716 GCA_040902265.1 Anaerolineales bacterium | reverse complement strand
CACTGGTTAAATAAAAAGCCCTGCGAAGCAGGGCTTTGTGAATAGGCTACGCCGGATAATCCAGCTGATCTAAACTGGGTTTGAACAAGGTAGTAAGCCGTTGAACCGTATCCGGTTGCAGCTTTCTTTTATGGTCCCCTGGGCTGATCTGGCGTCGGTGAGAAAACTTGTCCTCTCTCTCGATGGAAAAATCAGCCTGCCGCTTGATGCGCTCCAGGGTTTCCTCCTGATCTGCCAGGCCGACATGGACGCTTAACCGCGCCAGCCAGTCTGGAAAATCAGCCACCATATCTTCGTATTTAAGTAGCAGCATAGCCGGCTGGCTCAACAATTGTTGGCAATATTCCTCGTAGATGGGCAGGTATTCATCCGCCCCTTTGAGCACGAACTCATCAATGCTCAGCGTATAAGCCTCCTTGCGGCGCCGGATGACTTTGGGGTTAATGATCGCGTGGCTGTATTTGGTCGAATAATAAAGAGAGGTCAGCATGTCGCGCGGGTCGCGCAATTGCAGAACAAGCGCATATTGCTCCAAGCCGGGGATATGGCGGAAGGTGCCGATCGGCCCGTAGTAAAAGCCCCGCGGCTTGAAGGCAACCGCCAGCGCGCCCTCCGCCATGAACGGGTTGCGCTCCTTCGGCATGCGCACCATGGAGACGTAGGCGTCATAATCGGCGTGCATCATGCCCGCCGCCTGCGCCAGGGTGGCAATGACGCCCGACACATAGCGCGATGCACATTTTTGGGTAGTGAAGAAAATCAGGCTGCGCCGCTGGCTGCTTGAAAGCGGCTCGCCCGCGGCCAGCTTGCGTTCAGTGGCAAAGCGAAAGTGGATGCGCGGCCGCTGCACCCAGTGGTAATAAGCGCTCGGGAAGCTGCCGCTAAGCCAGCGTTCCAAGCGCGTTCCCAAGCGTTTCATGCCACTATTCTATTGTGGATCGCGGGAGGGACAAGCACTGTTAATTGTTGGGGATGATGACCACTTTGCGGCGGGGTTCTTCGCCCGAACTTTCGGTGGACACGGCATCGTTCTCGCGCAAAGCTATGTGCACGATGCGGCGCTCAGCCGGGCTCATCGGTTCCAGGGACTGGCGCCGGCCGGTGCTCAAGGCCTGCTCGGCCATGCGCACAGCCAGCTGGCGTAAGCTGTCCTCGCGCCGTTGGCGATAGTTTTCCACATCGATCACGATGTGGGCGGCGTGTCCAATTTCCTTGCCAACGATCAGCCGCGTGACCAATTGCAGCGCGTTCAAGGTCTCGGCGTTACGACCGATTAGGATGCTCAGGTCGCCTCCGGTGATATCCACCAGGACGGGGGCCTGGCTTTCCTCGCTATCGGCTTCGCCCATGCGCACAGCCACCTCGGCGCGCAAGTCCATGTGTTGCAGCAATTCTTCAACGGTGGCCTGGGTGATGGCGAGGAAGTTGTCAATATCCCCTGGGCTCATCGGTTCCACCGGCCTGCGTGCTGCCGGGCGGGGGGCTGCAGGGCGGGGGGCTGCTGCTGACGTGTCGGCTTTGACCGTCAGGCGCACCCGAGCCTGGCGGCTGCCAAGCCCGAATAACCCGCCGCCGCCTTCATCCAGCACTTCCACCTCGACCTGGTCCTGGTGTAAGCCTAGTTCACCCAACCCTTTTTGGACGGCTTCGTCTATGGTTGGGGCGATGATCTCGAGGTTGGCGCGGTATTCCATGGGCTTTCCTAGTCTAATTCAATCTGGCTTATTTAGCTGGCGGGATTACCGCAGTGGCGGCTTTTGGCCGGCGGGAAATGTAGTACTGCGCAATGCTCAATACGTTGCTAGTCACAAAGTAGAGCGCCAGCCCAGCGGCATAGATGTAGGAGATGTAAGCCATCAGCAGGGGCATGTACAGGCTCATCATGCGGTTCATTTGAGCGCCTTGGTCATTGGGGTTGGCGGGCGTCATCATTTTGGTCTGGAAGTAGGAAGAGATCATTACCAGGATGGCCAACACCGGGATGCCGAAGGGAATGCCCGGGATGATTAGGCGCTCAGGCTGCCCGAGGTCCATCCATAGGAACTGGCTGTTGAGCGGGATCAGGTTGGCGGCATTGTCGAGCGAGATGCCGCGGGTCAGGTCCAGCAATTGCAGCGGAGTTGACGCCAAGGCGCGGGTGATGGCCCAGTACATCGCGATCAGCAAGGGGATCTGGATGATCGTGGGCAGGCAGCCAGCCAGCGGATTGATGCCCAATTCCTTATAGAGCTTCATTTGCTCCTGGGCCAGCTTCTCGCGGTGCTCTTTGCCTTTGTATTTCTGCTGCATGGCCTTCCATTTGGGATTGCCCTGCAATTCTTGCATGGCTTTGGCGCTCTTCATCTGTTGCGCATTGAATGGATAAGTGACCACGCGCACCAACAGCGTGAATACGATGATAGCCAGGCCGAAATTTTCGCCCAACAGGCTGTAAATGAAGACCAGGGCATTTGTGAACGGGAGGATTATAAAATCAAGCATTGACGCGTCCTCTTGCTTTCTTACTTCTAGGGAACAAAATTCCAAGCCACGTTATTGTCGGCGTCCAGGGCGATCACAATCGATTCTTTGGCGGTTAGGCCGATTAACAAGAATTCTCCGGCCACGAGCGGCGAGCCATACAGCGGTCCCTGGTAATCTACGGGCAAAGGTATTTCGCGCGAGCGGCCATCGAAACTGATAGAGAATAGCCGCCCAGCTTCATTGCCAATGATCAAATTGTCGTTGAACAGAGCAGGTGTGCCCGTGATGGCCCCACCGGTATCGATGCGCCACAATTCCTCGCCGGTGGAGGCATCCAGGGCGTAAAAGATCCCATCTAGATCGCCCACATAAAGCTGGTCTTCTACCAGGAGCGGGCTGCCCCACACCCATCCCTGGGTGTCAAAGTGCCAGGTCTCGCGTCGAGAAGCAGTATTGATCGCAAATACGGTCTGGTCGAATGTACCCACATACAGCAGGCCGTCCGCCCCCAGCACCGGGCTGCCCACGATGGTTCCTTCGATTTGCAGTTTCCACAGCTCGCTGCCACTTTGTGCGTCAATCGCATAAATGAATGCATCCATTGCCGCCAGATACACCACGCTGCCATTGCTGGCAGGCTGGCTCCACTGGGGATCTTGCGAAGCGAAGGTTTTCACCAGGGCTCCTCTGCTTTCCAAGATGTACAAGCGCTGGTCGGCGTTGGGGGCAAAGATGAATTCACCCACGGCCAAGGCGCTGCCAACGTATCGATTACTGGCGCCGGGGAAGGTCCAAATTTGTGCGCCGGTGTCCGGATTGATGCTGTATAGGATATTGTCGTAGCCGCTGACCAGCAGTTGGTCGTCATCGGTCATCTCGGGAGACGCGTGGGTGGTGAAAGCTCCTTGCGGTTCTGCCGGGAATTGCCAGCGTTCCAGGCCATTCTCGATCTGCAGGGCGTGCACGGCCTGATTATTGGCGACATAAACCAGGCTACGCGCTTCATCGAAGCTAAGACCCGGCCAGGAGCCTGCGGCTACGCTGCTCCCACATGCGCTTAAAAATAAACTCAAGGCAATCAGAGGGATCAAGGTCAATAAGTGCTTTTTCTTCATCGGTGTCAGGTGTCCTTCTTTTGAGTTAAGGGACGGGGTCGTAGCCGCCCTTGCTAAGCGGGTTGCAACGCAATATGCGGCGAAATCCCAACCATCCGCCCTTCAACGCTCCGTGTTTATACACCGCCTGGTAGGTATAGTGCGAGCAGGTGGGGTAATAGCGACAGGTATCCGCTGGCATGCTTCGCGAAAAGGTCTTCTGATACAGGCGGATTGGCAGAAGCAAAGCAAAGCGGGGGAGATTCCTCGCGTTTAGGGGCAGGTCCTTCAAATGGGGCGAAGGCTGCTCTTCCCACTCGGTGTACTCATGTGAGATCTCTGCGTTCATTTCCTGTCCAGTAAACCGGCCTTATTTAGCAAGCCGCTGATCACTTGTTGTGTCTCTGCGCTGTCAATCGCCCGGATACCTGGGCGAGCCAGGAGCAGAATGTCGTGGTCGGATTGGATCTGCGCCAGTAGGGGTTGGATTGCAGCTCGCATCACGCGCTTTGCCCGGTTGCGCACCACCGCACCGCCTACATCCCGACCGGCGGTAACGGCGATCCTCAGGCCCTGGCCTTGGTTGGGCAGAGCGATAAGCGCAAGAAACGGGTGCGCTTGCGATCTGCCCTTTCGCCGCACCCGTTTGATCTCGGCTGACTTGCGGAGGCTAAATCCACGCTTCACCTAATTGCAAGCGGCTTGCCCTCCCAGTGGATCAAGCGTTCCAATTGACCTTCTTGACATGCTCGTTGGCTTTCACGGTCAGTTTGTAGCGGCCGCGCAATCGTCGGCGTTTAAGCACATCCCGCCCGGTGGCGGAGGCCATGCGTTTGCGGAAGCCGTGCACGCGCAGGCGGCGGCGAACTTTAGGTTGATAAGTACGTTTCGGCATTCTTCTTCCTTAAATTTTCTGTAATTGAACCTGAGGATTATACCGCAATCCTCCATATGGACATTGAGACCCATTTATGCTGGTCTACGGGTCTATTGTTGATAGGCTTACTATCTGAGATTTGCCTCCACGGCACCCCTGCTATAATATCCTTCGCCTTTCCCGGAGGAACTCTTGATGGAAAATACCAACGAACCTCAGCATTATGGCCCGCCTCCCATGGATGTGTTCATTTCCGTCCTTGGCGCCCTGGTGATCGGCGCAGTGATTTGGGCAGGAGGCTATGGCACAGTGCTCACTCTCAATTTTGCCGGCGAGGCCTTTGGCATCTATCCCCCAGCCAACTCCCTGATCGCTAACGCCATCCAGATCGGGTACGTCGCCGTGCCCATCCTGGCCGGCCTGATGGCTTTCTGGATCAGCTATCGCTTCCTGCTCAAACTAGACTAGCTTGCCCATCCTTGTTTATTTGGAGTCGAGGCTTTAGCTGGCGTCATAACCCGCTAAAGCTTCGCCTCTAATTTGTGATCATTCCTCGCCGCCAGGCGCCAGGCCGCCTGGCTGCTGGATCTCCAGCACGTCCCCGTGCAGATTGATGCGCACCTTGAAACCGGTCATGCCCAGGTAGGCGCGGCTGGCTTCCGGCAAGCCGGCTTCCAATACCTCATTGAACTGGTTGTCCAAATTTTCCAAGCGTTTTTCAATGGCGGCGCGGGTGAAAATATCGTCCTGCCCCAGCATCTTAGCCGCTTGCTTGCTGAGTTCCTCTTCGTGACCATCCAGCATCTTGCCCATTTCGGCTAACACCTGGCGGTCAACCTGTTCCGAAGGGATGTGGCGCAAAAACCCGGCATCATCCACTACATAAAAAGCTTCTTCGCCCACCTGGGTTGAGGTTACCGGGCGATCCTGATCGTCGATCACCAAACCGCTAAATAAGGCCTGCTTTGCCATAGGAGCGTATCTTACTAGAAATTTCACGGGACTTGAGCACTTAATACCCCTGCACACCTGAATGAATCACATTGGCTAGCTTTATGGGTGCTCCGCGAAGAAAATATTTTGCGGCGCTTATTCCAGATAGCTTGCTGTGTTGAAATGGAAAATTAATGCTGGCAGGCAGATTAATAATGCACCATCACCGTAGTACCCAGGCTGGCCCATTGATACATCCATTCCGCATCTGCAATGGTCATGTTCACGCAGCCGGCGCTCATCGGAGTGCCGAAATTGTTGTGCCACCAGGTGCCGTGGATGCCGTAATCCTTATAGAAATACATCACCCAGGGGACGTCCCTTATGTAATAGCCCTGGCCGGACATGTCCTGGATCCTGACCTTGGCCCAAATCTTATATTCACCGAGGACCGTTGGAGCGCCTGCCCGTCCGCTGGAAATGACAAAACTAATCACCAATCGGGTGCCTTCATAGGCCGAAAGGGTCTGCTCACTCAGGTTGATATCGATCCAACGCTCATTCTCTCCCAGACCCGTTGGTAATTTGAGGTCGAATTTCTCGATAACCAACTCCAGGTCGGCTAGTGGCGTTGGCGTGGAGCTGGGCACCTGCGTGGCTGGCAGGGTGGGGGTGCTGGTGGGTGTGCTGCTGGGCAGCGAGGTGCGCGTGGCGAACGGGGTGAATGTCGCAGTGAAGGTTGCCGAGGGCTGCGGAGTTTCGGAGGCCAGGAAAGCATCCAGCTGGTTAGCCGCGGCCGCGCCCATCACGCGCAAACCATGATCAACTGAAGGAGGCCGCAGCCAGGCGAATACTGCGAATGCGGCAGTCAACGCCAGCAGGCTCAGCAATGCCAGGTTGGCAGAACGCGGCAAGGCCAATGCCGTGCCGCGTTCCTGCGCGGCGTGGTTAGCCTGCCTGAGGCGCGGCGCTTGTGCCGGGTGTTCCTCAGCCTGGCTCAACGCCGCCAGCGCCTTGCGGCTGCGCGGGTTGATTTCCAGCGCTTTCTGGACATATGCTTGGCTGGCGCGCTGGCTGGCCATGGCAGCCAACAGCAGCCAGGGTTCCTCGCGCTGTGGCGCTTGTTTGGCAGCCTGGTGGGCCAGGCGCCGCGCCTGGCTGCGC
Organism: Anaerolineales bacterium; assembly: GCA_040902265.1. Classification (GTDB taxonomy): domain Bacteria; phylum Chloroflexota; class Anaerolineae; order Anaerolineales; family UBA11579; genus JAMCZK01. Next base: position 9,185 of record JBBDXQ010000089.1, on the reverse strand, counting down.
TCACCAGCGGCCAGGGCCTGTTTGGCCTGAACGCATAACGTTTTCCAATTCAATGCGCCGGCCATCTAATTGCCCTCTGCGCCGGAGGCGTCTTCATTGTAGATATAACACAGCACGCCCTGGGCTACGCCCTCTGCCAGCAGATCAGGCTGCTGGGTCAGCACCAAACGGTCCAGGTTCATGAAGCCGGTCTCGATAATAGCAGCGGCGGTAGAGAGATCGATTTCCGAGAAAGCATGGTATTCGGTCATATGCGGGCTCACCGAGCCCGGATGAAAGCGCAGCCCGGTCACTCCCGCGTAGCGGCTGCTGAGACAGTCAGCCAGGCGGCTGCTTTTTTCGGGGCTATTGTTTCCTAATGCAGGCGCCACTTTGAAACCGGTGGCGTTATCGTCGATGTAATTGCAGCTGTCGGCATGGATGGAAACCAGCGCCAGGGCTTCGTAGCCTTCCAGGCGTTCGTCAAACTCATCCAAAAGGTCCACATCGAAACCGGCCGTCACCAGCTTTTCCTTGACCCGTGTGGCCACTTCCAGGTTGATGCTCCCTTCGGTCAGCCCGTCGTCAGCGCATACCGCTCCCGGGTCCGCTCCACCGCTATGCCCGGCAACGATGCCGATCAGCGGTCGCGGGCGCGGGGTAGGCGTGGGAAATTCAGAGCCTTGCTCAACGTCGCCGGCCTGGAAGAATTCGGCCACCTGCGCAGCCAGGTTGGGCGGCATAAGACCCAGAGGCGTCCAGGCGGTGAACAGCGTAGCCAGTAAAGCGGCCACGCCGAAAACCATGCTGAACTGGCCCAGCACGTTCATGCTGGCTCGGCGAGCGCGCCGACCTTCCTGGTGAATTTCCTCAGTCTGCATAGGGACAAACATCCTACCTCAAGAGGAGCCCGAATCCAATAGGATATTTACCCTTGGCACAAGGTTTGCAACCCACGCGGACCTTGTTTGCGCTCAGGTTACAATCCCTGAGCTTATGGATTCGCTGAACTTGCCGAAGCCCATGGTACGCCCCGATCCGGATGGTTTGCGCGCCGCCTTGCGCTTCTGGACCACGGGTGTAACCATTGTGGCTGCCCGGCTTGAGGACCACACTCATGGCATGACGGTGAATTCGTTCACCTCCCTTTCATTGGACCCGCCCTTGGTCTCCGTTTCACTGGAAAAGATCACTCGCACCCACCAGATCGTGGATAAGACCGAGGCTTTCGCCGTCACCATTCTCAGCGAGGATCAACACGCCCTTTCTGATCGTTTCGCCGGTCGCGACAGCGAACTCAGTGACCGGTTTGCGGGCGTGGATACATTTGCCTTGGGGACTGGCTGTCCTATCCTAAGCCAGGGGTTGGCCTTCTTCGATTGCCGCGTCCTTTCCCGCCACGACGCTGGCACACACACCGTCTTCATCAGTGAGGTGTTGGCCTGTGGCCAGTTCGCCGACGGAGGCCAGCCGCTGGTGTATTTCAATCGGGGTTATCGACGAATTCGTTAGGCGATGGACCCTAAAATCTACGGAGAATACTGCGTTCCCAACCACAGCGCGTGCCCACACCACCCCAAGGCTGCCGCTTATCAAATGCAAATGAGATTTATTTGCCGGAAAGCTCAGCCAACAAGATGCGGGCTGATTTGACCAGTAAGGGAATGGCCTGGGCTTTTGTGGAAAATTTTATTTTCTCGCTCACCTGATATTGGCCGACAACAAAGGAAATCACCATCGTATTATCGCGGTCGCCTGCTTGCCTGATTGTGGCAAAGACGCCTTTAGCCAGCTTGACTTGCTTGACAACCTTTCCCTCTATGGCTTCGTCGGGGGCTCCCCCTTTATATACGTTGATGGTTGTGTGGAATTCCTGCCATTTGGATGCGGGGTGCAGATCATAGCGGAATTCAAAGCCCCGGCTGCCAAGATAGTTGGGAATTTCCGGCCAATGATCACGGCGAAAGACCACGTTTTCCCGCACCGTCCAGTTTGTTTTTGTTAAGCCAAGTTTGGCAGGAGTAATGACAAATTTGTAATTAGTTACCAGCGCTTTCTTAAAAAAGGTTTGGGCGGTCACCATGAGGACCGGCGTCGCAGCCGCTAGGCAGAGCAGCGCCAGCAAAGAAAGAAGGAAAAAGGATTTTCTTTTTGGCATGGAAGCCTCTTTTCTGAATTCCAGAACTCCCCGCGCTCTTCTTAGGGGTGCCGCACCTCTTGTATCGCCACCTGAAAGGTACATAATCCCATTATAAAGGTTCCTAGGTGAGTTAGTTATCGGCGTTAGTGAGAACTCATCTCTCAAGGACCCCACTTGAGCGCGTACCCGTTTTCCAGCAGCAGTTGCAGCTGGCGCCCGTCGCCGCCCGCCAGCAGCACCACCCCGCTCGGGCCGCCATCCGGCCGGGATTGCACCAGCAGAGCCAGGGTCCCGTCTCCTGCCCATAAGACTTCAATCAGATTGCTGAACGCGTCCGGCCGCAGCTGGCTGCGAGAGCTGACCCCATCGGCCGCGCTGCGCACCATATACAGCGGCACATCACCCTCAGGCACTTCGGCGGCAGTGGCGTAGAAATAAACCAGGTCCCCATCCGTTAGCTGTAGCGGCCAGCCCGCGAAATGGATCTCGTTTTCGTCTTCCGCCGCCAACAGTGCGGTCTGCTCTCCGCTTCCCGCCGCATAACGCCATAACCCGGGATTGACCAGGCCAATATAAGGATTGGCCACCATTACGGAGCTGCTATCTGGTGCCCAGGCTGCATGGCAACAAACGGTGCTGGACTCAACTGGTGTAACTTGCGCACCTGCGCTTGGGCTCAGGAAGGCTAGCTGGCTGGTCTGTGCGTCGCCAACCGTGAGCAGCAGGAGCTGGCCGTTAGGCGCCCACAGCCGCGGCGCATAGTAGCCGTCCAATACCGTGCTTCCATTCTGCCGAATTCGTACTTGGTTCCCCAACACATGCACCGCTTGGAAAGTGGTCAGGTCAAGGATCCATAACCCGTTGTAGGCATACGCCAGATGACGGCCATCGGGAGAAAATAGCGGATCGCTCAGGCGCTGTGCGAAGTAATAATCAGCGGACTGCGCGTCCGCCGCGGCATTGTCCACCAGTAAGCGCCGGTTGCCGCCGTCACTCTCCACCAGGTAGAGCTGGTTGGCGGAGACGAACGCCACGCTGCCGTCCGCTGGCGACACATCAAAGCTGAGCACGTCCGTATCTTCGAAACTGATCTGCGTCTGGGTGGTTCCATCGCGTTCCAGGCGCCAAACTTGCGCGCTGCCGGAGTGCGCACTTAAATGGTAAAGAGCGTGCGGCAGCAAGGCAGCCGTGGTCGCATCCGTGGGTAGCGGCACTGTTTCCAGCGCCGCGGCAGGTGGCGTCGCTTGCAGGCTACCAGGGTCCGTTGGTTCGCCCGTAGGCAAGGTGCAGCCGCCTGCCAGCAGCAAGATTAATACCATTGCCAGGAAGGTTTTTGGGGGAACTAAAGTGTGGGTCATCTCGTCGACATTCTAGTATAAAAGACTCATAGTTTGCTTATGCTAAAATCGCGCCACCTTAGGCCTTCAGGGGTTGTTGAAGCAGAGGAGAAGTTATGAGTCAAACGTCCCCCGCCCAGCGCGGCATGTATTTCGAGGAGTTCAAGGTGGGTCTGCACATCATCAGCGCGGCGCGCACGGTGACGGAGGGCGATATTGTTCTTTTCGCTGGTCTCTCGGGCGACTTCAACCAGATCCACATCGACGCCGAATACAGCAAGAACACGCCCTTTGGCGCGCGCGTGGCGCATGGCCTGTTAGGCCTCTCCATCGCCTCCGGCCTGCTGGTGCAGACCGGTTTTATGGAAGGCACCGTGATGGCATTCCGTGAAGTGAACGAATGGAAGTTCATCAAGCCTATTTATATTGGCGATACCATCCATGTGGAAGCCGAAGTGAAAGAAACCAAAGCCATTCCACGCATCAGCGGCGGCTCGATCCATATCGTCCTCGATGTGAAAAACCATAAAGGGGACACCGTGATGAAAGGCACCTGGACGGCGCTGATCGCCGCCCGCCCGAGCTAGTGCCACTCCGATGACCCAGGGATTAGGACGTTCCCCGCGCAGCAGACGCAATTCAGGAGAAAGCGCCAGCGGCCGCTTCAAGCGCCTGGCAGCCTCAGACGAAGAGAATGCGCTTAGCGATACGCGGCCCAGCCAACCCGTAAAAATTTCCAAGCCCGCCAAGGGCAATACCCAGCCCAGCCGCGCTGTAAAAATCGACCAGACCCCGCCCGACGAAGCGCCCACCATCTTCCCCGGCGCTCAGGCAGATGAGTGGACCCCAGCGCCTCCTCCGCTGGGCCACACACCAGCTGGCGCTTCGCCGCCGCCCACCGACGAGTCCGGCATGCCCTTGCCGCGCCGCGTGGCGGAGGTGGACCCCGAGGCGACCCAGGTCACCGGGGCAGCCTACTCGCCTACTGCCCGTAGCCGCCGGCAAAAAGCAGCTGGCGCTGCCGCGGGAGGGCTCGGCGGCCGCTTCAATGCCTGGCGCCAGCGCATCGGCCGCATGGGCTGCCTGCCGCGCATCCTTATCTATGGCAGCTTCGCGCTCATTTTCCTCTTGATTGCCGGGGTCGCCTTCGCCCTGTATGAATACGCCGCCATCGCTTCCACGCTCCCCAGCGTGGATGACCTGCGCCAGCGCGCCTCCCAATTCGAGACCACCCGCATCCTGGACTCGAAAGGCAATCTGCTCTATGAGATCCTGGACCCCACTGCTGGGCGACGCACCTATGTGCGCCTTGAGGATATCTCCCCTTACATGATCGCCGCCACTCTGGCTACTGAGGACGAGGATTTTTATACCCACCCAGGTTTTAATATCATGGCCATCGTGCGGGCTTTCACCCAAAACTATTCGAGCGGGGAAGTCGTTTCCGGGGCGTCAACCATTACTCAGCAGTTGGCCCGCGCCCTGCTGTTCACCCCGGAGGAAGCCAGCGACATTTCCTACCTGCGCAAAGTGCGAGAGGCCATCCTGGCCTCCGAAATTACCCGCCGGTACACCAAGGACGAGATCCTCGAGCTCTATCTAAACGAGATCTACTTCGGCAACCTGGCTTACGGCGTGGAAGCCGCGGCCCAAACCTATTTTGGCACCTCCGCCGGGCAGTTGTCTCTAGCGCAGGCTTCATTCCTGGCCGGCTTGCCGCAGGCGCCATCTGTTTATGATGTGCACACGAACCGGGGGATCACGCTCATTCGCCACCAATCGGTGCTTTCGCTGATGGTCAAGTTGAGCGCTGAAGATGGCTGCATCTATGTGAGCAACAACACGGAACGATTGTGTGTGCCTGTGGAAGAAGCTGCCACCGCCGGCCTGCAAATGCTGGACTATACGTTCATCTCGCCGGATGTGCAGATCCGTTATCCACATTGGGTGCATTACATACGCGCTCTGCTTGAAGAGCAGTTCGACCCGCAAACCATCTACCGCTCCGGCTTCACTGTGTATACGACTCTGGATCCGGAACTGCAGAACCTGGCGCAGGAAACATTAAGCCGCCATGTGGCTGAACTGGCCGACCGCAATGTGGGCAGCGGGGCGCTGGTTGCCATCCGGCCATCAGATGGATACATCCTGGCCATGGTGGGCTCGGCGGATTTCAATGAAGGCATCGACGGGCAGATCAACATGGCCATCTCCCCGCGCCAGCCGGGTTCTTCCATCAAGCCGCTCACCTATGCCGCGGCCCTCGAAAAAGGCTGGACCGCATCCACCCTGATCTGGGACGTCGAATCTGAATTCCCGCCCTCCGGCAACCCGGATGACCCGCGCCCGCCCTACATCCCCAAGAACTATGACAATCGCTTTCACGGCCCGGTCACCGTGCGCGCCGCTTTAGCAAATTCATTCAACGTCCCGGCGGTGAAGACGCTGGATTTCGTGGGCATCTATGACAACCCGGACACGACCGAAGAAGAAGGCCTGGTAGCGTTCGCCCACCGTATGGGCATTACCGATCTCGAGCGTGAAGATTATGGATTAGCGCTCACTCTGGGCGGTGGGGAGGTCCAGCTGCTGGAGCTGACCAACGCGTACGCCATCTTCGCCAACCAAGGCCGCCGCGTGCGTCCGTTGGCCATCACGCGCATCGTTGACCACGATGGCAATGTGTTGTTCGAGGCTCCTGAGCCATCGCTGGAGCAGGTCATCCGTCCCGAACACGCCTTCCTGATCTCCTCGATCCTCTCCGACAATAACGCCCGCCAACCCATGTTCGGCTCGAATTCGGTGCTCAATTTGCCGTTCACTGTGGCGGCCAAAACCGGCACCACGGACGACTTCCGCGATAACTGGACACTGGGTTTCACCCCCGACCTGGCGGTGGGTGTGTGGGTAGGCAACCCGGACAACACAGAAATGCAAGGCACCAGCGGGCTCACCGGGGCCGCGCCTATTTGGGCTGAATATATGCAGGCTGCAATCAACAAGCTGGTGGGCGGCAGCCCGGCGCCGTTCGTGCAGCCCTCGGGTATCGTCGAAAAAGTCGTGTGCGCCATTTCCGGGACGGAACCTTCGCGTTACTGTGATGAACATCGCCGCGAAATGTTCGCCGTGGACCAGCCACCGCTGGATGCGGATGAAGATCTGTGGCAGGATGTGCTCATCGATACCTGGACCAGATTGGAAGCGTCCTCTGAGTGTGGCGACGATTTCGTCGAGGAAGTGTTCGGGTTGAATGTGGACGATGTGTGGGGCGTCAAGTGGATCACGCAAACCAACGAGGGTGGTAACTGGGCCGAAGATCTGGGCTTCGACGACCCGATCATTTTCTCGCCTAAACGTGAGTGCAAAGAGAGCGATCCCCGGCCCAAACTACAGATCCTCTCACCAAACGATGGAACGCACGTAAACGCCAGCGAAGTGAGTATTTCCATTATTGCCGACGCCACAGCAAACTTCGAAGAATTCGTGTTGGAATGGGCGCCGGGTGATTCTCCTCGCGACCGAGATTGGGTGGAGTTGTTCAACGGCAAGAACCCCAGGGCCAACGCCTATCAGGCCGCTACCCTGGATATGGATGCTCTGCCGCGCGGGGCTATTTCGATCCGCTTGAGTATGTTCGCCACCCGCGGTGGGTACGCTGAAGTGGAGATCGTGATCTTCAACGAACTGCCCGAACCGACCGCGGTGCCTACGCCGACCAAGGTGCCTACTAATACGCCATCGTTGACTCCGCAACCCAGCGAAACTCCGCAACCCACCCAGACCCCCACGCTGCCGCCGCCCGCGGACACTCCACTGCCCAGTGAAACACCAACGGCCATGTCCACGGAAACGCCTACTGCCATAACCACGGAAACGCCTACAGAATCGCCCAGCGCCACGCCCACCGTTTAGCGCCTACCCCCCTTCGCAGGAGTTGAAGCAAGCGCCGCGGTTACTTTCAGCAAAGCACAGCGAGCGAAGCAATCTCCCTATTCAGTTGGATTAGAATTACCGAACCGGTCGGAGGTGACATGGCGCGCAAAGTCAAAGGATATATCGAACTGTATTGGAAGTGCCCAGGCTGCGGCAGCGAGAACCTAGGTTCGCACGCCTATTGCACCTCTTGCGGCAGCCCGCAGCCCCAAAATGTGGACTTCCACCAGGGCAGCCGCCAGCAGCTGGTCACGGATACCGAAAAGCTGAAGAAGGCCAAGACCGGCGCAGATATTCATTGCGGCTTCTGCGGCACGCGTAACCCAACCAGCGCAACCAGCTGCACCCAGTGCGGTTCCGATCTGGTGCAGGGTAAGCGTCGTGCAGCGGGCAAGGTGGTCGGAGCCTTTGCGGAAGGCGCGGCTATACCGGTGAAGTGTGCTACCTGCGGAACGATGAATGCCGGCACGCGCTTGAAATGCGGATCCTGCGGCAGCCCGTTGGCGCAGGGTGCAGCGCCAAAGAAAGTGCAGCCCGCCGCAGCTGGCAAACCTATCGACCCCAAAGTGCTCCTGATCGGCGGCGCAGTAGTTTTGCTGCTGTGCGCCGCCATCTACTTCCTCTTCTTCCGTACTCAATCCGTGGTCGGCACTGTGACCGCTACCAACTGGACCCGTTCGGTGGCCATCGAGGCCTTTGGCCCGGTGGAACTGGAAGATTGGCGGGATGAGCTGCCCGCCGCCGCCGAAGACCTCAGCTGCCGCGAGCAGGTGCGCCAGACACAGGATGAGCCGCGGGCCAGCGGCCGCTACGATGAAGTCTGCGGCACGCCTTACAACGTAGACACCGGCGGCGGGTTCGCCGAGGTGGTGCAAGACTGCGAATATCGCGTCTACGATGATTTCTGTTCGTACACCATCGAGGCCTGGGCGCTGGTAGCCACCGCTGAACTGGAAGGTATCGGCCTCAACGCGCGCTGGCCCTCGCCAGCCTTGACCAGCAACCAACGCCTCGGCGAAGAAGAGGCTTCGTACGCGTGCATCTTCGATGCAGGCGCAAAGAGCTACACCTACACCACGGAGTCCTTCGAGCAATTCTCGCGCTGCCTGATCGGCTCCACCTGGACCCTGGAGGTCAACGCGCTGGGCGGGGTCTCCGCCATCATCCCCGCCGACTAAAGCAGCGGGGCCTGCATCGCGTCCGTGGTGAGGGGGTCAAGCTCGATAAGCTCGTTAAAACTTTCGCGGGTCAGCGATAGATTTTCAGCAAGGCGGCGCACGTGGCGATATTTAATGAAGCGCCAGCCATCCTCCTGCGCTTGTTTGAGACGCGGGTCGCCTTCGATTTTGGTTAGCGCCAGGCTGGCCCGCCGGCCGGGCAGCACCACCAGGCTTTGGGCGGGTGGCGTGCCGGCGGAGAGCAGCAAGTCTCCCAGCACTGCAGAAGCCAGCGGATAAAAGGTCAGCTCCACGCGGCCATCCGTGCCGCGCCACTCCACGTTGCCGTCCTCGACCACCTGGTAGCCGAGATGCTGCCCCAGCCCGCCCAACGCGGCGCGCATCTCGCGCAAGTCTTTGCGCCGGGTGCTCGGCTGGTCGCTGGGCGCGATGTGCCAACGGCTGGCTTGCTCTTCCCCATAGGATTGCAGCGCTGACAAGATCAGACTGGGCGCTGGGGTGAGCAGTCCGGGGAAGACTTCGCATAAGGTCTTATCGATGTCTTCCAGGCTGCGGTTGGGGCGGCGCAGCAAATGGCGCACCACGGCGATCTCGACGCGGTCCGCCAACGGGTGGCGG
>JBBDXQ010000088.1:0-15753 GCA_040902265.1 Anaerolineales bacterium | reverse complement strand
CATGAGCGGCGCCAAGAACCTGGCCGGCGGCGAAGAGCCAGTGGTCTTCATCGCCCCACCGCTGAGCAACTCTGGCACCGGAAGCCGCAGCGGAGAGGAACTACCCGAAGATTACAGCGGCGCCGAGCCTGAGACCCTGGCCAGCTACGTGTTGCGCCAGATCGCCGCAGACCTGGAGCCGTTGGAACAGGAGATCGCCGCCCATATTCTCACCAGCCTGGACGATGATGGCCTACTGACCATCCCGCTGCTGGAAGTCGCGCGCTATCACCATGTGCCGCTGCCGATAGTCGAAGGCGTTGCCAAACAAATACAGCACGCCGATCCGCTGGGCGTAGGCGCTTCGAACACCACTCAGGCCTTGCTGGTGCAACTGGAAACCCTTGGCAACCAGGCGCCGAACAGCGAACTGTGCGCTCGCGCCATCCGTGAGGGGATGGGCATGCTGAGCAAGCGGCAATATGCCGAACTCGGCCACCTGCTAGGCGTGAGCAAGACTAAGGCCCAACAGATCGCTGAATTCATCACCCATAACCTGAGCCCCTATCCGGCCCGCGCCCATTGGGGCAGCCTGCGCACACCGAACTCTGAAATACCCAGCACCTACACTCGCCCCGATATCATCGTGCGACCCCAGGATGACGGGCGGCTGGTGGTCGAAGTGATGTGGCCGTTGCGCGGCCTGCTACGCGTGAACCCTCTGTTCCAACAAGCGCTGCGCGAGGCTCCTGAGGATAAGGCCGAGCAATGGAAGATCGACCTGGAGCAGGCCAGCTTACTGATCAAGTGCTTGTCTCAACGAAACCAAACCATTGTGCGCCTGATGCAAGTGATCGCAGTCCTGCAGCGCCAGTTCATCATGAGTGGCGATGCGCATTTGAAACCGGTCACCCGCGCCAGTATTGCCGATGAACTCGGCGTGCACGAATCCACCGTTTCGCGTGCCGTCTCCGGTAAGTCGGTGCAGCTGCCCTCTGGCAAGATCGTGCCGCTGTCCCAATTCTTCGATCGCAGCCTGCACATCCGCACGGCGCTAAAGACCATTATCAAAGATGAAAACAAACCATTGAGCGACACCAAGCTGGCGCGCATGCTTGCCAAACAGGGGTTCCGCATCGCCCGACGCACTGTGGCCAAATATCGTATGATGGAAGGCATCCTTCCCGCCCACATGCGTAAAGCACACGCCATCTAACACATGACCCTGTCCAGCATCGGTGAACTGCCGCTGTTCAAGCGGCGCTCTGGAGCAGAAGAACTTGAAGCCCTGCTGGATTTGCTTCCCCACCCGGTTCTGGTAGCCAACAGCCTCACTGGCCGCGTGCTCTTCGGCAACCTGCAAGCCACTCGGCTCAGTGCCTATACCCGCCGCGAATTAGCTGAGCTGGAACTGACCACCCTGCTTCCCGAACTCACCGTCTCGGCTTTAGAAGATCCCGTTTCCAAAAAACCCCAACTGCAAAAACTGATCTCGCGCAGCAGTCGCTTCACCTCGGTGGCCGTTAAGGTCGATCAGCTAGGCGGCCCCGATCATTGGGTTGCTTTGAGCCTGCTGCCGCCTGCTGAGCTAGAAGCTGACCCGAGAGCACTCGAACAGCAGCGCTGGGAGGCCTTGCATATGCTCTCACTGGCTGCTCAGCAAGATGACCTGGCTTCCTGCTTCCGCCAGATCCTGGCTGCAGGCGCCATGCTGACCGGTGCCAGCCAACTACTGTTATACACGCCGGGTGAGTCCGAACTCACCTTGAAGCTGGAAGCGGTGGCCGGCGCCGGTGCCGATTTTCCAGCCAGCCTTGAAGCCGCCGATTTCGGCCACCTGCGCACGCCAAAGATTTGGCAGGCAGGCAAACCGATCGAATCCTCCTTGCAAAAAGCAGCTCACTCAGCCAAGCTGGCCTATTTAGCCAGCACCCCACTGGATATTACCGACCCGCACAGCGGATTACTGGCGGTGGCCAGCGAGGCCGCGCCCGCTCCTAAGGACATTTTGACCATGCTGCAGATCCTGGCTGCCACCGCAGCCACTGCGCGGCTGCAAGCCGAAGTTGCCTCCGCGCTCCAAGGTAAAACCACTCGCTTAGCTGAAAGCGAACAAATAAATAACACTCTTCAAGAACACGTACAGGACGGTTTGCTATTTGCCGACGATCAGCTAAGGGTGCTTGATCTCAATCCCGCCGCGGAGGCCATGCTTGGATACAGCACAAGCGAGATTATCGGCCGTCCGGCAAACGATGTGCTGATTAGCGCCCAATCTATTTTGCCCGCCCTGGAGCTGGCCCTAACCGAGGGCAAGGGTTTTGAGATCGGTGAGCGCAAGTTGCACCGCCGCGACGGCACGGAATTCCTCGCTTTTTTACGCGTCGCTCTGGTTGCCGCGCAAGGGTCGCCGGCCAGGCTGTCCGTCCTGTTCACCGACCTCAGCGAACATGAAGCCTTTCACCTGCAAAGCCAGCAGCTGCAGCAGCGCGCCTGGCTGGGCGAGATCACCGCATATTTTGCTCACGAGGTGCGCAACCCGATCAACAATATCAGCACCGGCTTGCAGCTGATGCAGATCAGTCTTCCTGAGCAGGACCCGTTGCAGGAGCAGATCAAGCGCCTGCAGGAGGATTGCGACCGGCTGGAACATCGCATGAAGTCTGTGCTCAGCTTCTCTCGCAACCTGGAGCACCATCCCGAAGCGTTGGACATTGGCGAATTCTGCGGCACCCAGCTTGACCGCTGGCGGCCGCGCATGTCTCGAAAAAATGTGTCGGACCATTTGCAAATTGCGCCTGACACCCCAGCCATCTATGGAGATCGGCGCGCCTTGGACCAGGTCTTCACTAACCTGATCACCAACGCCATCCAGGCCATGCAGGATCAGGACAGTGGCGTTTTGGCAATGAAGATTCGCCCTAACCCGGATGATCCCAAGATGGTGGATGTGCATATTTCAGACAATGGGCCGGGTATCCCCGAGGAACTGCGCAGGCGCGTCTTCGAGCCCTTCTTCACCACCAAACACGAAGAGGGAACCGGGTTGGGTTTGGCCATCACCCGCCGCATTATCATGATGCATAAGGGCAGCATCGAATTGGAAAGTTTTCCCGGCGGCACTTTGTTTAAGATCCAATTGCCTGTCGCTCCATCAGCATTCATAGAAGGGAACTCGGCGGAATGAGCTTGAGCGTATTGCTGGTAGATGACGAGAAGAACGCGCGCCAGAACATTGCCGCGTTTCTGAAAAAGAAGGATTACGAGGTCCTTGAAGCCGAGAACCTGAAAACCGCCAAAAAGATCCTGGCTGAAGGCAGCGCTGACTTGGTGTTGCTGGATGTCGAGTTGCCCGATGGCCTGGGCACCTCACTATTGGAGGAGCAGGCCGCCAACCCGGCGCGCCCGCCCATCATTATCATCACCGCCCACGGCGATATTGAAATGGCCGTGGACGCCATGAAGAACGGCGCACACGATTTCCTGCAGAAGCCAATCAAATTCGAGCGCCTGGAGCAATCCATCCAACGCGCCGGTGAAACCGTGGCCATGCGCCGCGAGCTAAACCATCTGCGCCAGGCTCACATGCAAACCGACTTCGTGCTCGGTAAAGGCGAAGCCATGAAGTTGCTGCTGACACAGGCGGAACGCACCGCGCAGACTTCTGTGTCTGTGCTGATCACCGGCGAAACCGGCACCGGCAAGGAAGTGCTGGCCAAGGCCATTCACCGCATGGGCACGCGCAAAGACAAGCCCTTTATCGACATCAACTGTGCCGCGGAGCCGGCCATGACCATCGAGTCGGAACTCTTCGGCCACGAAGCAGGCGCTTTCACCGGGGCTGAAAAGCGCAAGCCCGGCTTGATGGAAATTGCCAATGATGGCATCCTGTTTCTCGATGAGATCTCTTCCATGCCGCCCGACATGCAAAGTAAGCTGCTGCGAGCCCTCGAAGAGCGCTCCTTCCGCCGCATGGGCGGCACCAACCTGATCAAGGTGGATGTGCAAGTGGTGGCGGCCTCCAATCGCGATCTGCCAACACTGATCAAGAAGGGCGATTTCCGCGACGACCTGTTTTACCGCTTGCGGGTGGTGACCCTGGACGTACCCCCATTGCGCGAGCGCAAGGACGATATCCCCGAATTGGTGGGATTCTTCATGCAGCAGAATAACCCGCGTATGGGTTTGAATATTCGTGATGTGACCCCTAAGGCTATGGAAGCTCTAAAGGCGCACGATTGGCCTGGCAACATCCGTGAACTGCGCAACGTGATCGAACGCGCCATGCTCTTCTGCGATGAGCCAGCCATTGATGTAGCCCACCTACCTTCCGAGATCATTGCTCCCAAGAAGGGCAAGAAGTAATTTCAGACTGGCAACGAAATAAAAAGGGGGCGGTCAGTAGAAAAGCGGATACTTCTTCGGGTGCGCCTCGTGCATCATCCCATACACCGTAAAGAGTATGTCCTCAGCATTCGGCTTGGACCAGTAATTGCCGTCGGTACCGTATGCAGGCCGGTGTGCCTTGGCCGACAATGTTTTTGGCGCTGAATCCATCCATTGGTACCCGCCCTGTTTTTCCAGCACTTCCTGCATCATAAAAGCCGTGGTGCCACCAGGCACGTCCTCGTCCAAAAAGAGGACCCGGTTCGTCTTTTTCAGAGAATCGACAATAACACTATTCACATCGAAGGGCATAAGAGATTGCACGTCGATCAATTCCATGTCCACCCCCACTTTCGCAAGCGCTTCGGCAGCTTCCATGGCGATGCGGCACAAGGGGCCATAGGTAACCACGGTCACATCGCCGCCCGTCCTTAGCACCTCCGGCACCCCGACGGGCACAGTAAATTCGCCGATATTGTCTGGCATGCGCTCCTTGAGCCGGTAGCCATTGAGCACCTCCACAACCAGCGCAGGTTCGTCGCCCAGCAGCACCGTGTTGTAAAAGCCTACCGCTTGAAGCATATTGCGAGGCGTCAATATCAGCATGCCGCGCAGCAAATGCAGCGCGCCGGCCATGGGTGAGCCTGAATGCCAGATACCCTCCAGGCGATGGCCGCGAGTGCGCACGATGACGGGCGCTTTCTGCCCGCCTTTGGTGCGCCAGCTCAGGGTGGCCAGATCATCCGAAAGGATCTGAATGGCGTAGAGCAAATAATCCAGATATTGGATCTCGGCGATCGGGCGCAGCCCGCGCAAAGCCAGGCCGATGGCCTGGCCAATAATCGTGGTCTCGCGGATACCGGTATCGGCTACACGCAAGGGTCCGAAGATCTCCTGCATTCCGGCAAATCCCTGGTTCACATCACCGAGGTATCCCAGGTCTTCCCCGAAAGCAATTACACGAGGATCGCGCTTCAACATGGCGTTAAACCCATGGTTTACGATCTCAAACCCGTTCAAGGTCGGGGAAAATTCCGAAAAGATGGGCTTGACCTCCGCAATTTTCTGCGTGGCACCCGAGTACAAATCCGAACTGTAGCGTTCTTCGGCTGCCCTTTGCTGCGCGCCGCGCCACTCGACCAGCAGAGGCTTGCCAGGTAGGGCTTCATCTTTCAGCAACACCATCGCCTTGCGATAGGCGATCATCAAGTCCTGCCGTAAAGGGTTTTGTGAATCTTTCAGGCTTTCGATCAAGGTTTCTAGTTCACCCACATGCTTGGATGCACCGGCCACTTCGATGAGCAAGTCAGCGAAAGCCTCGGTATCCTTGCGGATGGGTTCCTTATACGCCTCCCAGGCCCGCTGGCGCACTGCCTCGATCTCCCTGTGGTCTTCTTCCTCCGCCTTTTCCAACTCTGCATCGGTGGCCAGCTTCTCAGCCACGATCCATAGGCGGAACTGGCGCAAGCAATCGAACTCGGCCTCCCATTTGAGCCGTTCCGCTGATTTGTAACGCTCGTGGCTACCGGAGGTGGAGTGACCCTGGGGCTGGGTTAGCTCATTGACATGGATGATGGCCGGGACATGCTCTTTGCGCGCTGCAGCCGTGGCCTTTGCGTAGGTCTCATGCAGTGCGGGGTAGTCCCAGCCGGCCACGGTATACACATCGAATCCATCCGCTCCACCCTCGCTGCGCTGGAAGCCATTGAACAAACGCGAGAGGTCCGCGGTGAGCTGGTGCTCGTTGGGCACCGAAATACCGTATTCGTCATCCCAGATCGATAGCACCACCGGCGCTTGCAGCACACCGATGGCGTTCACCGCTTCCCAAAACATGCCTTCGGCGCAGCTGGCGTTCCCGATGGTGCCGAAGGCTACTTCGTTCCCGTTATGCGAGAACTGGGTGAAATCCTTGAGTTCCTTCAGCTCACGATAAAGTTTGGAGGCATAGCCCAGGCCTACCAATCGCGGCATCTGCGACCCGGTAGGTGATATATCAGACGACGTATTGTATTGATCGGCAAGTTGCTTCCAACTTCCGTCCGTGTTAAGCAAACGAGTGGCGAAATGGGCGTTCATCCCCCGTCCGCCGGTGGCGGGCTCAGCCTTAAGGTCAGCGTGGGCGTAAAGCTGTGCAAAGAATTCGTCGAAAGTATGCTCGCGGATCGCGAACATAAAGGTCTGGTCACGATAATAGCCCGAGCGGAAATCGCCTTTTTGAAAGACCTTGGCCATGGCCAGCTGCGCCACTTCCTTGCCATCGCCGAAAATACCGAACTTGGCTTTGCCGCTCAACACTTCGCGGCGGCCGATCAGGCTGGCCTGGCGGCTGCGATAGGCTAAGCGGTAATCCGCTAATATTTCTTTGCGGTTTGAGTTTTGGGTCGCGGCGGGCTTTGCTCTGGTGGCCATGCAAAATTGGGCGAGGGTTGACCGTAGTTTATCATACCCCCACAGTTACACATCACCTGCCCTTTAAAGCGACAAACGCCTAGGTGAGGGGGGCACCCAGACGTTTATCATGCGCCAGTATATCGAATCAAATTTGCTTGTCAAGGGTTTTGACAAAAGAAAATTATTAATATTTTCTTAAAACCAGAAAACGGTTTCATAGTCCCCCCTACGGTTTCTCCCATCGGCAAGGTTATGATTGAGCCACGATGAAGCCACTTGACTCTAAGAAATTAGCCAGAGAGGAATACTGGTATCTGGTCACCACTGGTCGAGTAAGCGGCGAGCCGCATGAGATCGAGATCTGGTTCGGCATGGAAGGTCAAACCATCTACCTGCTGTCGGGTGGCAAGCATCGTTCGGATTGGGTCAGGAACCTGAAAGCCGACCGAAGGGTGAGGGTTCGTATCGGCAAACACACCTTCGCCGGCCTGGCTCGCTTCGTAAACAGCCAGCCCGAGGGCGCCAGCGCCCGCCGCCTGCTGGCCACCAAGTATTATCGTTGGCGTGAGGGGCAGCCGCTCAACTCTTGGGCGCGTACCGCCCTACCGGTGGCCATCGAGTTGCTGCTCGAGTAGCCCTACCAGGAAGACAAATTCATCGGGGTAAAGTCGGTAGTAAAATCGTTCAGCTTAAGCTGACAACAATTGGAGAAAATGATGGACGCAAAAGACCTGGTCAAACGTGTCGCAGAAGATGGCATCAAGTTCATTTCATTGCAATTTTCGGATGTGACCGGAGCTGTAAAAAGCGTGGACATGCCCGTTAAGAATCTCGACGCTGTACTTGAAGATGGTATGTGGTTCGATGGTTCCTCCGTCGAAGGCTTTGCGCGCATCCAGGAATCCGACATGCATTTGCGCCTCGACCCCGCCACCTACGCCATGCTCCCCTGGAGCTCCGCGGAACGCCGCCGGGCGCGCGTCTTCTGCGACATCTTCATGCCGGATGGCCAACCCTTCGAAGGCGACCCGCGCGGCACTCTGAAGCGCGCCCTGGCCAAACTGGCCGAACGCGGCTGGGTCTACAACATCGGCCCCGAGCCCGAATTCTTCCTGTTCAAGCCTGCGGACAACGGCGCCCGGCCCGTGCCGCACGACATCGGCGGCTACTTCGATTTCTCAGCCTACGACGAAGCCGTGCGCGTGCGCACCATCCTGATGGACGCCCTGGAAACCATGGGCCTGGACGTGGAAGTCGGCCATCACGAAGTGGCGCGGGGCCAGCATGAAATCGACTTCCGCTTCGCAGATGCTTTGCGCGCCGCTGACAACGTGCTCACCCTGAAGTACACCGTCAAAGCCATTGCCGCTCAGCATGGGCTCACTGCCTCATTCATGCCCAAACCTGTGTATGGCATCAACGGTTCCGGCATGCATTGCCACCAATCATTATTTGATAAAAAGGGAGACAACGTTTTCTTCGACTCCCAGGACGAGTACCATTTATCGAAAGTGGCTTACTCCTTCATCGCCGGGCAGTTGGCACACGCTCGCGCTCTGTCAGCGCTAGTCGCCCCCACAGTCAACTCTTACAAACGCCTGGTGCCAGGTTACGAAGCGCCGGTGTACATCGGCTGGGCGCAGATCAACCGCTCGGCGCTGATCCGCATCCCGCGTTACACCGAAGGCCGCGACAAGGCCATGCGCGCCGAATTGCGTTTCCCAGACCCCTCCTCAAATCCTTACCTCGCCTTCGCGGGCATGCTGGCCGCCGCGCTGGATGGCGTCGATAAGAACATGGCCCCTCCCAAGCCGCTGAATAACGTCAACCTCTATCATCTGAGCAATGAAGAACGCACTCAGATGGGTGTTGGTGAACTACCCGGCTCCCTGGCAGAAGCACTAACTGAACTGGGCAAAGATGAGCTGCTGAAATCTGCGCTGGGTCCTGCAGTCTGTGAGGCTTTCAACCGCGCCAAGTGGGCAGAGTGGGACGAATATCGCACTCGCGTCACAGACTACGAGATCGAAAAATACCTCGAATCTGCTTAGCCCACAGACGACATCACGCTGCCGTTGCTCCATCTTGGGCTGCGACGTAACACAAAAGGAAGTGCTCTTGCGCGCCACAGCTTATTATTAGTCTCGCTGAGAGCAGCGATGCATCCTCCCGCCTCTTCGCCCATTTGATTCGATAACGTCTTATTTTTCCGATTTTTTAGCGATAACAAAATAAACAGGGCCAAAGGAACTCTCGACCAAGGGAAAACTTCCCTGCTCTACCTCCTTATTTTCCCTTGCTGCTCTTGGAGCTATTAATTAAGGTTACAATTAACTTTGCTTCGCCATATCTGTAGCATGCAACCTATCTAGCCAAAAACATAGTTAATAAGAAGGAGGTGCGCGCCGATATCTGATTAGCGTCCCCAAGTCTATTCACTACAAAAATAGAGGAGAAGCTATGTCCCGCAAGTTTTCTTTAATTCTCATGTTGTTGCTAGCCGCAGCCCTGCTGGCCGCCTGCGGCGCCGCACCGGAGCCAACTGCTGCTCCGGATGCCGCCCCCACCGAGGCCCCGCCCCCGGCTGCTGACGAGCCGGCTTTGCCGCCACCGCCAGCCGGTTACGGCGCTACCCTGGATACTGTGCTGGACCGCGGCGTATTGATCTGCGGTGTAAACTCCCAGGTGCCTGGCTTTGGCTTCATTGAGTCAGATGGCTCCTTTTCGGGCGTTGACGTAGATTACTGCCGCGCTCTGGCCGCAGCTGTTTTCGGCGATTCATCCATGGTTGAGTTTCGCCCGGTGACCGCCGCCGAACGCTTCACCGCGCTGCAATCTGGTGAAATCGATGTGCTTAGCCGCAACACCACCTGGAGCACTGTGCGTGACACCGAACTTGGTGGCAACTTCGTCCATACCACGTTCTACGACGGCCAGGGCATGATGGTGCCTGCTGCAAGCGGTATCACCACACTGGCAGGGCTGGAGGGTGGCACAATTTGTGTCCAAACCGGCACCACAACAGAACTTAACTTGTCTGATGTGATGGCCGCAGAGGGAATTTCCTACACTCCGGCTGTGTTTGAAGACGCCGACTCAACCTTTGCAGCCTACGCTGAAGAACGTTGTGACGCGGTGACTACGGATAAATCAGGCCTGGTTTCCCGACGCACCGTGCTGGCCGACCCGGCAGCTCACGTCATCCTGGACGTAACCATGTCCAAGGAGCCACTTGGGCCAATGGTGCGCCACGGGGATGACCAGTGGTTTGACATCGCCCAATGGACGGTCTTTGCGCTGATCGCAGGAGAAGAGTTCGACATTACGACTGCTAATGTCGACGATGTGCTCGCCAGCGCAACCAATCCTGAAGTGATCCGTCTCCTGGGTCTTGAAGGTGATCTCGGTTTGAAGCTTGGTTTAAGCAACGACTGGGCTTACAACATCATCAGCCAGGTTGGTAATTACGAAGAGGTCTACAACCGCAGCTTGGGTCCGGATACTCCTACGTACATTCCACGTGGTCTGAACAGTCTGTACACAGAAGGCGGCTTGCTCTACTCACCGCCGTTCCGTTAGACCAGCTAAAAACCTAAATCGGGGGTGGGTGCAGGCACCCACCCCCTTTGCATGTGCAGGAGATACACCTTCTTGTCGAAGTCGAATTTACTTCCCACAAAAATACCCATCTGGCGCGATGAGCGCTATTTGAAGCTTTTAGCTCAAATTGCTTTTGCGCTGGGTGTTTTGTTTTTTGGCTACTACTTTTACCAGAATATGGTCACTGGCCTGCGGCAGCAGGGAACTACTCTCGGGTTTTCATTTCTCAATAATACAGCCGGCTTCGATCTGGCCGAGACCCTTATCGATTATTCACGCAGTTCGAAATATTGGCAGGCCTTCCTGGCCGGGCTATACAACACGCTTTTGGTCAGCGCCGTCGGCATTTTTTTCTCGACCGTTTTGGGGGTGATCCTCGGGGTGGCGCGCCTCTCTGCCAACCCCCTAGTCAAGTGGCTGGCCGCGGCCTACCTCGAACTTATGCGCAATCTTTCGTTACTTGTATTTTTGATCTTCTGGTATTTGGGTGTATTCCTGAAACTGCCGCTGCTGCGCGAAGCCATATTTTGGCCGGGCGGTATTCTTCTCTCCAACCGCGGCATCGCCCTGCCCTGGGGTGTGCCCACAGATGTTTATCCGGCATACCGTCTCATCCTGCTGGCTGGCTTGCTGCTTGCCTTTGGGCTGGCGTTCTTTCTGCACCAACGCGGCCTCCGTACTGGCCGGCCGCCATTAACTATCATGTGGTTCCTGGCAACCTTCCTGGCTGTTGCCGTTTTCGGCTGGCTGGCTCTGCCGGGAGCGCCGTTAACACTTGATTTACCCCGTGTCGAAGGCTTGGGAATTGTCGGCGGCAACACCTTATCCCCGGAATTCATGGCTTTAGTTTCCGGCCTGGTGCTCTACACCGCCGCTTTTATCGGAGAAGTTGTGCGCGCCGGGATCCAATCAGTTTCAAAGGGGCAGTTGGAAGCAGCCGGCGCTTTAGGTTTAAATGGTTTCCAAACCCTTCGTCTTGTGGTCTTCCCCCAGGCATTGCAGGTCATCATACCGCCGCTCACTAGCCAGTATCTCAATCTGACCAAGAATTCCTCCTTGGCCATTGCGGTTGGCTACGCCGATCTTTTTTATGTTTCCAACACCATCCTGAATCAGAGTGGCCGAGCCGTGGAGATGATTACTCTAGTCATGCTCACCTACCTGACATTTAGCCTGCTTACCTCGCTCTTCATGAATTGGTACAACTCCCGAGTGCGCGTGGTGGAGCGATAAATGTCCCATATCGCCGAAGTGCAATCCGCGACCTTTGAGCGCTTACCACTGTTGACTTGGATGCGGAAAAACCTGTTCAATACCTGGGGAAATTCCGTCCTGACCCTGATCACAGGCTGGTTGATCTTCATCATCGGGCGCGGCCTGCTGGTTTGGGTATTCACCCAAGCCGAGTGGGAGGTGATCGGCGCCAATCTTCGCCTTTTCTTGTTGGGCCAATATCCGATCACCCAGGTCTGGCGCATTTGGCTCTCCCTCCTGCTACTAGCCTTCCTCTCCGGCAATGCCTTGTCGCTATGGGGGCGCAAGGGTCGTGCCGCAGGCCGCTTTGCCGTGGCCTTGGTGGTCACCTTGCTGCTTCTTATGCTTGCACCCGTCGGAATCGAAGCCCGCGGCTGGCTGCTCGCACTCGTGTTTCTGATCGGTCTGGGCTGGTTCATGGGTCGCTCAGCCACCCGCAGGATGCGCCAGGTCATCACCGTAGGCTTTATCATTTGGCCGCCCATCTTTATTCTGTTGTTGCGCGGCCTTACTCCAGCGGACGGCTTGCTTCCTCTGGTGGGCACCAACCTTTGGGGAGGTCTGCTGCTTACATTTATGCTGACCGTGGTCGGCATCGTTTTCTCATTCCCCTTGGGCGTCCTGCTGGCGCTTGGGCGCCGTTCGCAACTGAGGATTGTGCGCTGGGTCAGTATCGGCTATATCGAGTTGATTCGTGGCGTTCCACTGATTACTATCTTGTTCATGGCCCAGCTAATGCTTCCACTATTCCTGCCGACAGGAATAACCATCGACCGTATCATCCGCGCCATGGTCGGGATTACCTTGTTCAGTGCCGCCTATCTGGCCGAAAATGTGCGTGGCGGCTTGCAGGCCATTCCCAAAGGGCAGTTTGAAGCGGCTTATGCACTGGGGCTCAGTGGCCTACACACCATGGGGTTGATCGTGATGCCCCAGGCCTTGCGCCTGGTGATTCCCATTCTGGTAGGTCAATTCATAGCTCTTTTCAAGGATACTGCTTTGGTCGCCATTGTTGGTTTGCTGGACCTGGTTGGGATTGCCAAGACCGTTTTGGCCCAGCCGGAGTTCCTTGGCTTGCAGCGTGAAGTCTATGCCTTCGTTTCGCTACTGTATTGGGTCTTTAGTTACGCTATGTCTTATGTCAGCATACGCTTGGAATCATCCCTGGGCATCGGCCAGCGATAATCTTAGGAGAAAATCTATGAGCCCTTCAAAAGAACCCATCATCATTTGCCGCGATGTTCACAAATCGTTCGGCGATTTTCAGGCATTGCGTGGCATAAATATGGAGGTGCAGCCAGCCGAGGTCATTGTGATCTTTGGCCCATCCGGTTCCGGTAAGTCCACCTTCATCCGCACGATCAACCGTCTGGAAGAACACCAACGCGGCCAGATCATTGTGGATGGCATTGAACTGGACCATGATCTGCGCAATATCGAAAAAATCCGCGCTGAGACTGGCATGGTGTTCCAGCAGTTTAACCTTTTCCCGCATCTAACAGTACTGCAGAACATTACCCTGGCCACTATTTGGGTGCGCAAATGGGCCAAGGAAAAGGCAGAGAAAAAAGCCCTGGAACTGCTGGAGCGAGTCGGCATCCCTGAACAGGCGGGCAAGTACCCTGGCCAGCTCTCAGGGGGTCAGCAACAACGCGTGGCCATTGCCCGCGCCCTGGCCATGGAGCCGAAGATCATGCTCTTTGATGAACCCACATCTGCCCTCGATCCGGAAATGATCAAGGAGGTGTTGGATGTAATGACTGAGCTGGCCAAATCGGGCATGACTATGTTGGTTGTAACCCATGAAATGGGTTTTGCCCGCGCCGTGGCAGATCGCATGTTTTTCTTTGACAAAGGCGAAATTGTAGAGACTGGCACGCCGAAAGACCTGTTTGAAAGGCCTAAGGAAGCGCGCACCAAGCTATTCCTTTCACAGATCCTTCAACACTAAAACTGTCACGTTAAGGGCGCGTATCAAGTAAACATATAGTTAAATCGCTTTGAGGTGGCGAGAAGAAAGGCGAAGGGGCGAAGTCGTTGCCCAGCCGCACATCTCCAAAACATTATGGAGTTACTTTATATAATCAACAATAATATAAGAAGTTCTGGAGAACCGATGGAAGCAAAACGACATTATTCCCCCAGTTGGGTAGACCGGCTATTCGAACGCATCGAACGACTGCCGTTACCTATTGGGCCGTTCTACCTTTTGGTTTACTTTGCCTCAGCCGTCGGTTTACATGTGGCCAGCTGGTTGAACGGAACCACCTGGGGAAGCATTTCCCTTGTGCAACTGTATAGTGCCATTTGGCTGCCCTTGGTATTTTTTGTGATCCACAGCACCGATCAAGTTGCAAGCGAAGCAATTACCGGGTTCGCTCCAGCGCTCCGAGCAAGATCGAGTAAGTTGGAGGATATTCGTTATCGAATTACAACCATGCCCTCAGGCGTGGTTTTAGGTTTGAGCCTGATCGGAGCCACCATTGTGCTTGCTGGCGCCATAAGTGATTCCGCACTTATTTTTTATGATGCGCCGATTGATGCGATCCATCCTGTTTCCTGGCTGATCGCAGGCTTCATCGGGATTTCCTCTTACTCGATGGCGCCGGTGATGATCTACCACGCCATTCGCCAG
Organism: Anaerolineales bacterium; assembly: GCA_040902265.1. GTDB lineage: Bacteria > Chloroflexota > Anaerolineae > Anaerolineales > UBA11579 > JAMCZK01. The sequence continues at coordinate 1,505 of JBBDXQ010000088.1, read as the reverse complement.
CTCAAATTAGTAACCGAGGCTTATAAACTGGTGGGTAACGTGAATATTTTCCACCAACAACCCCTTTACTCATTTTCGGGACTGACCATGCGCACCGCATTTTTCTTCCTCCTAATGGTCTACTTCTCCTACCTGGGGGAATTCCTTTATGAGGCATCCGCTTCTGAAACCGCGATCAACTTGGGTATAAGCATTGTTATCGTGCCGCTTTCAATTGTCATCGTAATTTTGCCGTTGTGGGGTATCCACCAAAGATTAGCTCGGGCTAAGCAAGCAGCCTTGGAAGAGAATGGAACAAAAATCGAGCACGTACAGGAAGAAATTTACACAGTGGTCGAGAAAAACAAGTACACCCAAACCAAAGAGTTGGAGGCTGCCCTTCGCAGCCTTTTCCAGATCAGCGACCGCTTAACCGCAACCCCCACCTGGCCGTGGAACCCAGGCGCACTCCGCAATTTCCTTTCGGCCGTGTTCCTGCCCCTTGGTCTGTGGGCGCTTCAGCAGGTGTTGTCCCGTCTGTTCGCTGGGTGACCGTCTCCCTAAGTTGGCAGCGATAAATCTTAGTAGCCCTGGCTTGACATTTCGCACATACCTGGCTAAGCATTAAGTAAAACAAGACTCTCTAAGGAGATCATAGATGAGCCCCAAGAAAGCAGCAAAGAAAGCCAGCAAGGCAAAAAGCTTTTCAGACTTTGAAAAACAAGCGATGAAAGACCGCGTCAAGGAGCTGAAGGCCGAGCAAAAGATGGCCAACAACAGAGCGGCAGGGGAAAAGGCGGTGCTCGACAGGATTGCCTCGATGCCCGAACCGGATCGCGCGCTGGCCAAGCGTGTTCATCAGATCGTGACCGAAGCCGCGCCGCAGCTTATGCCAAAGACCTGGTACAGCATGCCAGCCTACGCAAATGAGGAAGGCAAAGTCGTGTGCTTTTTCCAGGACGCCAAGAAGTTTGAATCCCGCTATGCCAGCTTGGGCTTCAGCGACATGGCCAACCTCGACGATGGCAATATGTGGTCCACAGCTTTCGCGTTGACGAAACTGACCTCCGCCGACGAGGCCAAGATCGCCGCGCTGGTGAAGAAAGCTGTGAGCTGAGAAAGGCCTCAACTCTGCCAATTCACCCCAAACAACATCGTTGAGGAACTCAATGCCTGAAGCCAAACAACCAGGAATTCATCGAAATCAACGGGACGTGCGAAAAAATTCTTAAGCATTACCTTATGCATCCCCAAGCGATGAGTAAACACACCTTTTGTCGGATTTTATGTTTTCCGTAGTTTTCATCCTGATTGCGTCGCGGGTTAATTGAAAAAAACGTTCCGCCTGCGGAAAGGCGGAACGTTTGGCATGGAATTGGTTTTCAGGACCAATAATTAGGGGCCAGGAGCCCCGGATGGCGGACCCGCACCATCGGGCGGGCCGACATCATTTGGCGGGCCGGCACTATCGGGCGGGCCGGCACCATCGGGCGGGCCGGCATCATTTGGCGGGCCGGCACCATCGG
>JBBDXQ010000087.1:0-16466 GCA_040902265.1 Anaerolineales bacterium | reverse complement strand
GGCAATCGAACCCACCTGGTTTCTGTGCCGAAGGTGGGAATCGAACCCACATGTCCGTTGGACACACGATTTTGAGTCGTGCGCGTCTGCCAGTTCCGCCACTTCGGCTTGGGGGTAAAAGTATAATGAGTCCCACGAGCAAGGTCAAGCAGCCAACAGACAACACAACCGCAGATAAAAAGCGGATGAACACAGGTCAATACGCTACCAAAAAAGGATCTAGCCAACTGATGAATTACTTTTTACTGTCACCTGCCAACTGTCTACTGTCTCCTACCTACTGTCAACTGTTATGAAATTAGGAATAATCGGCCTGCCCCAGGCAGGTAAAACCACCATCTACAACGCTCTGACCCGCAGCAACCGCCCGCTGGTGATGAGCGCGGGCCGAGTCGAGATCACCAACGCCGTGGTGGACGTACCCGACGAGCGCTTACTGCAACTGGCCGCGCAATTCAGGTCGAAGAAGATCGTGCACGCCCAGATCTCCTTCGCCGATGTGGCCGGCCTGGGCTCTGCGGACGCCTCCAAAGGCCTCTCAGCGCAATTACTAAACGCCCTCACCGGCATGGACGGCCTGCTGCTGGTGGTACGCGCCTTCGAGGACCCCAGCGTGCCGCACCCCCACGAAACGGTGGATGCCGCACGTGACCTGGGCTTCGGCTTGGACGAGCTGCTGCTCAACGACCTGGTCATCGTCGAACGGCGTCTGGCCAAGCTCGCCGAAGAGCGCGGCAAGGGCGGCCGAGATATCCCCGCTCTGGAACGCGAGCTGGCGCTCTACACCCGCCTACAGCAATCGCTCTCCGATAATACGCCGCTGCGCGAGTTGCAGCTGACCGCTGGAGAACAGGCCCACATCGCCGGAGCCGGGATGCTGACGATCAAACCGCTTTTGATCGTGCTAAACCTCGCCGAAGGTCAGGCGGCTTCAGCGCTCCCGGAGACGCATGCGCCGCTGCTTAACCTGCAGGGTAAGCTTGAAATGGAATTGATGCAGTTGCCGCCCGAGGAGGCGCAAGCCTTCCTGGCCGAATACGGTCTGCAGGAAAGCGGCTCCCGCCGTGTGATCCGCGCGGCGTATGACCTGCTCAACACGCAGACCTTCTACACCGTGGGCGAGCCGGAGGCACATGCCTGGATGCTGCGCCGCGGCGAGACGGCCCTGGATGCCGCCGGTACGATCCATTCTGATATTGCCCGCGGCTTCATCCGCGCCGAGATCATCGCTGGCCAGGAACTCTTGGATTTGGGCGGCATGGCGGCCGCCCGCGACAAAGGCCGCCTGCGTCTGGAGGGCAAGGAATACCCGATGGCGGATGGGGACGTGATCAATGTACGCTTTAATGTTTAAGGGTATGTAGGTTACAACAGAAATTTTTTTTGGACTCACCTACTTGGTGCGTAAACCGCTCTTCTTGTCCATAATGGGGCGCGATGTCTTCTCACGTTCCCCTGAACCAGATCCTGCACGGCGATTGCATCGAGCTGCTCGCCGCCTTGCCCGCCGCCTCGGTCGATCTGGTCTTCGCCGACCCGCCTTACAACCTGCAGCTGCGCAACGAATTGCGCCGCCCGAACAACACCCGGGTACGCGGTGTGCAGGAAGCCTGGGACCGTTTCGATGACTTCGAAGCCTATGATGAATTCACCCGCGCCTGGCTGGTGGCCTGCCGTCGTGTACTTAAGCCCAGCGGCACCCTCTGGGTCATCGGCAGCTATCACAACATCCACCGCGTGGGCGCCATCCTGCAAGACCTGGATTTTTGGCTGCTCAACTCGGTAGTGTGGGTCAAATCCAACCCTACGCCCAATTTTCGCGGGGTGCGCTTCACCAACGCTCACGAAACCCTGCTCTGGGCGCAAAAGACTCAAGGCGCACCATACACTTTCAACCACCATGCGATGAAAGCGCTCAATGAAGGGAAGCAAATGCGCAGCGATTGGCTCTTGCCGGTCAGCTCCGGCAGCGAACGGCTGCGCGTCAACCACGCGTCCGCCAAAAGCGGCAGCCGCGCCGCGCACCCCACCCAAAAGCCAGAAGCGCTGCTCTACCGCGTGTTGCTGGCCAGCAGCCTGCCCGGCGACATAGTGCTGGATCCCTTCTTCGGCACCGGCACCACGGGGGCGGTGGCCAAACGCCTGCATCGCCATTGGCTCGGCATCGAAAAAGAGAAGGCGTATATCAAGATCGCCCGGCAGCGCATCGATCAGATCGAGCCTGTGGCCTACGAGCAGGAATTGTTCGACCCCAGTGAACCTCGCCGCCAGGCACGCATTCCTTTCGGCAACCTGCTCGAGGCCGGCCTGCTGGAGCCCGGACAGCGCCTGTTTTTGGGGGAACGCGGCCGTCTCAGCGCACGCATCCTGGCCGATGGCTCGCTGAAAGCCAGCGGCCTGCGCGGCTCCATCCACGAAGTGGCCAAGCAACTGTTGGCCGCCCCGGCCAACGGTTGGCAACACTGGTATTATTTGGACCCGCAAAGCGGCCAACGCCGCCCCATTGATGCCTTAAGGCAAATTCTGAGAGAAGAGCCTGCCCCGAGCATGGCGAAGGAAGTCAAAGCATGAGCGCAACCAAACTCCAGGAATACACCCTGGGCCGCTGGAACCTGACTGATCTTTTTCCCGGCCACGACGCCAAGGAGTTGAAAGCAGCCCTCAAGCAGCTGGATGCCCAAGCTGCCACCATTGAGAAGTGGCGCGATAAGCTCAACCCCGATATCGCCGAAAAGGACTTTCTTGCCATCCTGCAATTGATGGAAGAGAACAGTCGCGTCGCCGGACGGGTGGGTCAGTTTGCCGGCTTGTGGTTCAGCGAGGACACCCAAAACCAGGCCGCCCAGACTTTCCAGGCGCAGATCGACCAAAAGATGGCCGAACTGCGCAACCGCACTCTGTTCTTCAGCCTGTGGTGGAAGGGGCTGGATGACAAGGCTGCCGACCGGCTGATGAAAGCCAGCGGCGAGTTTGACTATTGGCTGCGCCAGATGCGCAACTTCAAGCCCTTCACCCTGGCCGAACCTGAAGAAAAGATCATTAACATCAAAGACGTCACCGGCGCCAGCGCCCTGCAAACCCTGTACAGCTCCATGACCGATCGCTACGTTTTCAAAGTCGAAGTGGACGGCGAGACCAAGGAATTCACCCGCGATGGGTTGATGCAGGTGGTGCATAGCCCCAATCCGGACCTGCGCGCGGCGGCCTACCAGGAGCTCTACCGCGTCTATGCTGCGGACGGCCCTATTCTGGGACAGATCTATCAAACTCTCACCCGGGACTGGCACAACGAGAATATCGACATGCGTAAGTTCAGCAGCCCGATCGCGGTGCGCAACCTGGCCAACGATATCCCTGACGAAGTGGTGGACACCTTGCTGGGTGTTTCCGAAGAGAACAGCCGCGTCTTCCAGCGCTTTTTCAAGCTAAAAGCCAAGCTGTTGGGCGTCGACAAGTTGCGCCGCTACGATATCTACGCGCCGGTGGCAAGTTCCGACAAGCGCTATCCCTACGACCAGGCCGTCAACCTGACCTTGCAATCCTTTGCAGAATTCGATCCCAAGCTGGAGCAGCTTTCCCGCCGCTTGTTCGACGCCGGCCACGTGGATAGCGAACCGCGCAAGGGCAAACGCGGCGGCGCCTTCTGCTCTTCGGCCGACCCGGCCCTGGCGCCCTGGGTGCTGATGAGCTACAACGGGCAAGCCCGCGATATTTCCACCCTGGCGCACGAATTTGGCCATGCCATCCACGCCATGCTGGCTGAGCACCACAACGCCTTCAATTTCCACTCTTCGCTGCCGCTGGCTGAGACCGCCTCCACCTTCGGGGAGATGCTGCTGGTGGATAAGCTTCTCGAGCAGGAAAGCGACGAATCGGTGCGCCGCGATATCCTCTTCGCAAAAGTAGATGATGCCTATGCCACCATCATGCGCCAGGTCTATTTCGCGCTCTTCGAGCGCCAGGCACATGACCTGGTGACCAAGGGAGCCTCCATAGACGAGCTGAACTCGGCCTACATGAAGAACCTTGCCAGCCAGTTCGGCGAATCACTGGACCTTGGTGACGAATTCAAGTGGGAATGGGTCTCCATCCCGCACATCTACTACTACCCGTTCTATGTGTATGCCTACTCCTTCGGCCAGTTGCTGGTCTTCGCCTTGTATCAACAATACAAAGCGGAAGGGGCGGCCTTCAAGCCGCGCTACCTCGAGCTGCTTTCGGCGGGCGGCTCGCGCTCGCCGGAAGAGATCCTCACGCGCGCCGGTATCGATATGCATGATGCCACATTTTGGCAGGGCGGCTTTGACGTTGTCAACGGGATGGTGGATGAACTGGATAAACTGACCGCGAAGTAATTTAATTCGTCACACAGCCCAAGCAGTCACTCTTTTTGTATGTAATCCCAAAACGAGCGCCATATGGCGCTCGTTTTTCATATCAACGCTTAATTTGTTAATCTAAGTTCCAGTAGGAGAGTTCGTCTACGGTGAAGGTGTAACTGCCGGGGTCGCCCGCGTTGACGAACAAGCCAAAGCGGCCGGCAAGGTATTCGTCATCATCCCTGTCCGCGACGAAAAAGCCATTGGCGTACAACGAGATGTCCGCGCCGATCATGCGCACGCCGATCAGGTTGGTCTCGTTTGAACCCACGTTGATGTGATCTGACGGGGTCCAGGGGATCAGCTCGACCTTGGTGTATGGTGCGGTGTCGTCCAGGCGGTCCAGGCGATAGTTGCCATCGCAGGAGAAAGTGAATATATAGCCGCGTGCCTCCGCGCCTTCGGTTTGCGGCCCGCGCAAGATGAGGCCATAAGCCTGCTTACCGGTGCAGTTGCCGGTGTCCACTTTCATCTGGATGAAGAAGTCGGCCGGTGTGGATGCCGTATACCACCAGGTGTCCCAGTTGGCCAGTTTGCCGGTCACGTGCATCCCACCCCCACCCAGAGCCAAGCGGATGTAATCGTCATCCGGTAAGCCGCTGCGGCCGGCCCAGTTGCGGTCGGTGTCCATATTGTCGAATATGGTCGCCTGGCCGTAAGACGCCAATGGATCAAAGGGCGGCTGGGTAGGTGTAGGCGTGATAGTAGGCGTTTCGCTGGGTTCTGGCGTGTCGCTCGCGGCCAGAGTTTCTGTTGGCGCGCCGGTCGGCGCCGGCGGCAGTTCGGTCTCGGTGGCAGTGCTGCTGGCAGCTTCCGTCGCAGTTTCCGTGGGCAGGACGATCTCGGTAGCGGTCGGCTCGGCGGAAAACGCGCAAGCGCTCTGCACCAAGGTTAAGGTTATAAGAATGAGCGCGAATCGTTTCATAGGGCTGGTCCTCTGGTAGTTAATATAGCATCAGGACGTGTTTTTTGCTGAGAAGCTTGAATAGTAGTTAATGAAAGGGAAAGCGCAATACCTATTCGTCTTTCAAGGCTCATGAATTTACCTTATTTCGCCGTGGTATCCTAAATTCATGTACCTCTCTATCGAAGGCGTCATCGGGGTCGGCAAGACTACCCTGGCGCGGCTGCTGCAAGACTCCTTCCAGGCTGAGCTTCTACTCGAAGTCTTCGAGGAAAACCCCTTCCTCACCAAGTTTTACGAAGACCGCGCGCGCTACGCTTTCCAGACCCAGATCTTTTTTTTACTCAGCCGCTACCACCAGCAGAACCGTGCCGTGCCGCAGCTGCTGGCGAATAGCAAGAACTTGATCACCGATTACACTTTTGCTAAGGACGCACTGTTCGCGCGCATAAACCTGGAAGGGGATGAACTGGATATGTATTACAACGTACACGACGCGCTGGCCGAGAAGATCCCGCGCCCGGACCTGGTGGTTTATCTGAGCGCCGACACCAAAGTGCTCATGCAGCGCATCGCCACCCGCGATCGCACTTACGAGCGCAACATGGAAGAAGAATACATTGCCACGCTGAACGAAGCCTATGAAGATTTCTTCGATAATTACTTTCAGGGGGTGCCAGTGCTGCGCATCGATACCAACAAACTAAACATCATCAGCCGCCCCGAGGATATCACCCACATCGAGCAGCAGGTGCGCACGCGGCTCACCGAGATCCCCCGCCAGACCGAGCTGCCGCTCACCAGCTAGCGCTTTTTAGTCTCGCGCAGTTGCGCCGTATAGATCGAAACGCCGATCTCCGCCCCCAGCTTGCTGAGCGCTTTTTTGTCGTCGCTGGAATATCCGGCCCTGTTCTTTCGCGGACCAAGTACCATTACGCCCAACACATCATGGCTGCGCACTCTCTGAAGAAACAAGGGCACCCACAGGATATTTTTGCCGCGTGCCACGGTTTGTCCTTTTTGAAGCTGGGCGCGCACGGCTTTATCGGGTTTGATCACAGCCGAGGCTTTGCCGGCCGAGGGATAGCTTGCTGCGCGGCGAAATTGCGCATTGCTGCCCAATAAGATGGCCGCATGCTCCACATTCAGCAAGGCGGAGGCCCTGCGCGTTACGACCTCAAGCAATTGCTTGAGCTTAATGACGCTGCGCACTTCAGGGGAAAATTCAATGAATTCCTTGATCAGGTTGGCGTTGTCGGGATAAAAACGCTTGTTAACCCAGGTTTCGATGCGCGTGCGCAGGGGCTGGAAGATGGTGGCGATAAACAAGGCTGCCGCCACGGTGGCGGTGGCCGTAGATTCGGTGCCGAAAAAATCGCGGGCAGCCAGGTTGATCAGCGCAACGGAGGCGGCGAACACGCCGGCCAGGATCGCTGATAGCGGGCCATAGATCAGCGCCCGGTTCACCACCACCTCCACATCCCACAGGCGATAGCGAGTAATGGCAATCCCGATCCAGATCGGGATGAGGGCAAATAGCACAGTGGTTACGAGGGAAACAATGCCGTCAACCAGCGGAGGTGGCTGGTCATTGTAGAAGATCCCAATACCCAGGACCGACAACAAGAACCCGCCTAGCGAAACAGACAGGCCAATGACGACCCATTTGGTTTGTTGTTTCTCTTCCAGGCTGGAGACCTTTCGATACCTGTACATCTGTGAAAACATCAGCGTGGCGATGATCACAATAAATAGCTCCGCAACTACGTCGAACGGGTCATAATCAAATGGCACCGAAAAAACGAACACGCCCGTCCACAACGCAGCTAATACCGCTGTCCAGCGCGGGACAAAGCGACCATTCGGGAAGACCAGGAAGAAATTGAGAAAAGTTATCTGGCCCAGTATGCTGACGGTTTTGGCCAATGTGCCTAACCACGTGGGCACAAAAATCAGGGGCCAGATACCCGAGGCAATCGCGGTCCCCCCAAAAGCCGGAAGCATGAAGGCGCCCAGCCAGATCAGCCGGTTAGAGGAATGTCGGCTGAACAGGATGAAACCCATGACGAAATAAGGGAGCACCGCAAGGACGCCTAGGGCGATATCCAGGGCTGCGCTGACTGCCGGGGAAAGGCCAAGCGAGAGGCCTAAGATTCCGAAACCTGTTTCCGAAAGATCGACCTGAAAGCAAGCGGGGTCAGAGCATGAACCCAACACGGTCTGGTATTGCAGGTTCCAGCCAAAAATGCTCAAGCAGATCAGCGTCAGCGCAAGGGCTATCCAGAGAATACGGAGGGCTGATACCCACGCCTTGCTCATTGGCGATGATTTGTTTGCGGCCATTGTTCTTGAAATTATATTATCAGATGACGAAAAGTCTTTAGTAACGGCAGCCATCATCATTCCACATATCGACTGTCGTCTATTTGACGGCCAGCCCGTTTCGCTGCCTCTTCGGCCGTATTCAGGCCGCAATGCTTTTCCCGCTAGCAACTGGCCGGTAGTGATCGGCGTGGCTAGCAGAGGCTCCAATGTGCGCGTGTTTTTCTCACCTACGATGCTGTAGGAGGCGATGGTAACCGGGATGATGGCCGGCATCATCAGGAACAGCACCATGAATTGCTGCAGGATTACGAACTGGGTGCAATCTAAGTCCGCCAACGGCCCGCACAGCGGGCGCAACTGGTCAAAGGCCGCGCCCAGCTCGGCTTCCAATCCGCTCACATCGCTGGCAGAGACGCCTTGCATGCTGTACAAGATCCCCAGGGGAATGATGCAGAAGATCAGCGGCATAAAATCGACGCTGAATAGCACCATCTTGTTTTTGAAGACCTCGGACCACTCTTTATGCACCAGCGCCCAAATTTTCCTCATACCTGCGCCTTCTCCCCGATCAGTTGCAAATAAACGTCTTCCAGGCTTTGGCGCTTCTCCCCCACGAATTAGATCTCGGCGCCAAGCTTCACCAACACCTGCACCAGCTCGGAATTGCGCGTTTCGGGGTCGTCCAATTTCACCACCAGTTTGTTATCCATCGTTTCCACGTCTTGCACAAACGCTTTTTGGCGCAGGGCTTCGGAAAAGCCAGGATTGACTTTGGTCAAATGAAACACAACCTGCCGGCCAAATAACTTGCGGCGCAAATTGGTGGGCGAATCCAGCGCCAAAAGGCGCATCTTGAATACTGCCACGCGGTCGCACAAGCGATCCGCCTCATCCAGGTTGTGAGTGCACAGCACGATAGTGCGGCCTTCCTTGCCAAGCTCGACAATAAAGTCACGGACCAGGAGAGCAGCCTCTGGATCCAAGCCGCTAGTCGGCTCGTCGAGGAAAAGCACTTGTGGTTCGTGCAGCAGGGCGCGGGCTATGGCCAACTTTTGGCGCATCCCTTTTGAAAAGGTACCCACTGGCTCTTTGCGGCGGCCCCACAGACCCAACATGGTCAAATAACGTTCCACTTGTTTATCCACTTGCTCTACATCGTACATGTGAGCAAAGAAAGACAGGTTACGCTCGGCACTCAACTGCTCATAAAGACCAGGTGTCTCGGTCAGGATGCCCACCGATCTGCGTAGTTTACTGTCTTGCTCTCCCACTCGAAAGCCAGCTACCCAGGCTTCACCGGCGGTGGGGGCGATCAGCGCGCTCAACAAGCGGATGGTGGTGGTTTTGCCCGCGCCGTTAGGCCCCAGCAGGCCAAATACCTCGCCGGCAGGGATGTCGAGATCCAGACCCTGGACCGCAGCAACTTTGCCAAAGCGCTTGGTAAGGCCGCGGGTGACGACCATGCTGCCTTTGGCGGGCTCAGACTTTGGAGGCATAGATCGTCCTAGAGTTTCTGGCTTGCGTTAGCAAAGCCAGGAAACTCTTAAAGCCGGCGTTTTTTGCCGGCTAGGTTTCACGTGAAACCTCCATCCCAGGTGCTTTCCAGAAAAGGTAGGCTGCCAGAAGTGCCCAGGGGATGTTGGCGATCAGGCCTACCGGGGAAGGGCCGAACAGCGGACTGTAGGCTGCCTCCGGCCTCAGGAACAGGATGCCGGCCGCGGCGATTCCGTTGGTGGCCGCATGGGCGATCACCGCTGGCCACACGCTTTGGCCACGAAGGGTCAGCCAGCCAAAGATGATGCCTGCAGTTACTGTAAACCAGGTCATCATCAGGAAGCCGGTCCATGGCGCGCCCCAATAACCGAAGCCGAAATTGTGACCCATGGCGATCACCGGCCAATGCCACACACCCCAGATGACGCCGATCAACAGCATGGCGCGGCGGAAGCCCAGCGCCATAAGCTTGGGTTGCAGATAGGCTCGCCAACCAAATTCCTCTCCAAATGTGAAGAAACTATTGATGAACGGGGAGATGAATGCTCCTACCCCCAATTGGATCAACACCAAGGTCCATATACTGAATGGAAAAGCCTCACCCGTCCGGGATTCCAATGCTTCTATCATCTGGGCTAATGCCCCCAGGTCTTGATCGAAGTGCTGCGGGTAGACCAAGAAATACACCAGCACGCCCAGGAAGGTAAGGATTGTCGGCAGAAACCAGGCTGCCGCCCAGGTCCCCCAACGCTCCAGGCGCAACCCGAGGCCTGACCCCTTCCAGCCTTCGCGGGTCAGCACCCGGGTGAGGATGTGCGCTAAGGCAGGCGCCCACATATAACCCAGTGCGATCAATGGCAGGGCCAGCGTGATGCCCGTATCCGGGATCAGCTCCGGACTGTTCACCAGTCCGCCTGTAAGATAAACCCACAATCCAAAAGCCCAGGCAATGCCAAAGGCTAAGAACAAAAAAATTCCAATGCGACGCAGGTCCAATGTTTGCTTCACCACTTCGATTCCTTCCAGGTTTCACGTGAAACTTAGCGCACGATACAACTGGATCACTTAATAATCTCTAGCGCGCTTCGCAAGTTAACGAAAACTAATGCCTGTGATCCGTTCTCATCCAAGAAGACCGTCAAGGCCAGCACGCCTACAACGACGCCGGCCAATACCAAAAAACCACCGATCGCGTAAACGGGGCCGAAACGTGGTGTTTTGTAAGTTCGTCATCTTGCTCTCCTTTTCCTTATGAGTTTCCCAACAAGCGCTCTTGTTCTTCTTCCCAGGTCTTCAGTTGCTCGTTCACCAGGGTTCGGACTTCTTTGGGAGCGAAGCCGAGCTGTTCGGCTTCTTCTACAAAATGCTCGACCAGTGTGGCCAGTTGCTGCTTGCGCAGACGTTTGGTGTCCTTCAGCGAGGTTGGGCTCAAGATGAAAGTCCCGCGCCCGTGCTGGGTGGAGATAATGCCCTCCTCGTCCAGCAAGCGGTATGCTCGAGCCACCGTATTGAAGTTCACCCGCAGGTCAGCCGCCAACTGGCGCACCGTGGGAAGCTGATCCTCGGGCTTTAGCGCGCCCGTGGCGATGGCATGCTTCACCTGCTCCATGATCTGCAGATACACGGGGCGGTGAACGGTCAGATCAACCTGGAATTTCATAGCCTCCTGTCAGCTTGTATCATTGTTCCTTTTGTCTGATTGTATCTGTGTATGATTGTATAGCACTAGGTGGGGGTTGTCAAGCGGCGCCAGCCGGAAAGGCGAGAGTGCGTGGTACTTTGGCTTGCCGGCTTTTAGTCCCTGCGCGTAGTTTTAAGCCTTGCGCTCCAGCTTTCCTGGTGACCGGGTTAGCACTATCCACTAGTTCTCCTCAATCACTTTCTTGCCGTTATAATGCGCGCATGCACACGAAAGGTCATCTCCATACAGAAATAAAACACATCGACATTAAGTCGTTTGACGCCACACCGCTGATGCAGCAATATGGGCTCATGGCCTTCCAGGCTCGCAACCTGGCGCGGGCTTCGCTCATCTACGACCAGATGCTCAAAGACACTAAGTGCGCCGTGATCCTGTGCCTGGCCGGCTCGCTGATCAGCGCGGGTTTGCGCAAAGTGATCTACGACCTGGTAGATAACAATATGCTGGATGCTATTGTCTCAACCGGGGCCATCATCGTAGACCAGGACTTCTTCGAGGGCCTGGGCTTTAAGCATTACGCCGGCACGCCGCACGCAGACGATGACGAGCTGATGCAGCAGAAGATCGACCGTATCTACGACACTTACATCGATGAAGACGAGCTGCGCATCTGCGACGACACCACCCGCGATATCGCCAACAGCCTGCCGCCCCGCCCCTATTCTTCACGCGAGTTCATCTGGCACATGGGCAAGTTCTTGGTGGACAACGATAAGGGCGAGGGATCCGTGGTGCGCCGCGCTTATGAAAAAGGTGTGCCCATCTTTGTGCCCGCATTCTCGGATTCGAGTGCCGGCTTCGGCCTTGTGGAGCACCAATACCATGCCGGAGATAAGCCGACCGTCTCGATCGATTCCGCCAAGGATTTCCTCGAGCTCACCAAGATCAAGATCGAGGCTAAGACTACCGGGTTGCTGATGATCGGCGGTGGGGTGCCCAAGAATTTTGCTCAAGACACCACTGTGGCAGCTGAGATCCTGGGCGCCGAGGTGGACATGCATAAGTACGCCATCCAGATCACTGTAGCCGACGAACGCGATGGCGGGCTTTCCGGCTCCACTCTTAAAGAAGCGCACTCCTGGGGCAAGGTGGACCAGGGCGCTGAGCAAATGGTGTTTGCCGAAGCCACCCTGGCCTTTCCGCTCCTCGCCAGTTTCGCCTATCATCAGGGCCATTGGAAGACGCGCAAAGAAAATAATTTCAACGCCTTTTTGGAAGGAACGCGGCCTTAAGCCGTTGCATGGCATGCGCTGGTTATCAAAGCGATCCCAATTTTTGCTTCAAGGAGAAAGCAATTGATCCCTAATAAGATGTTTTTCACCAAAGGCGCCGGCGTCCACAAAGATCGCCTGGCTTCGTTTGAGGCAGCCCTGCGTGACGCCAAGATCCAAAAATACAACCTGGTATATGTGTCCAGTATTTTTCCGGCTGGCTGCAAAACGGTGTCGGTAGACGATGGCCTCAAGCATCTTACGCCAGGCGAGATCGTCTATTGCGTCATGGCGCGCAGCGAGACCAACGAGCCCAACCGGCTGGTCTCGGCCGCCATCGGCGTAGCCCTGCCCCAGGACAATACTCGCTACGGTTATCTCTCGGAGCATCACGCCCATGGAGAAACTGGCGAGAAGAGTGGTGATTACGCCGAGGACCTGGCAGCCACGATGCTGGCCACCACCATGGGCATCGAATTTAATCCAGACCTGGCCTGGGACGAGCGCAAGCAGATCTACAATGCCAACCCACACATCTTTAAAACTCGCCATATCGTGCAATCCGCCGAAGCTAACAAAAGCGGCCTGTGGACCACCGTGCTGGCCGCGGCGGTATTGATCCAGGCTGAATGAGCCAGGAACGTCCTCCTTATAACTTCGGGGGCTTGCCGGAAGAATTTACCGATTACAAAACGGCGCGGGCCGTTGTGCTGCCGGTACCTTTTGATCTGACCACCTCCTGGATGTCGGGAACCAGCCAGGGACCCCGTGCGCTGATCGAAGCCTCCGGGTACCTCGAACTCTATGATATCGAGACAAAGAACGAGGTCCACCGGCAAGGCATCTTCACGGATGAAGCCATAGAGGCTGCCAATTCAGAGGAACTGAACCTGAGTATCTACCAACGCGTGCGCCGGCATATCCAGGCGGGGAAATTCGTGGTCACCTTGGGAGGCGAGCACTCGGTGGCCTTCGGCTCAGCCAAGGCGCACATCGAACACTTCCCCGAACTGAGCATCCTGCATCTGGACGCGCACACTGACCGGCGCGATGAGTTTGAAGAAAACAAATTCAGCCACGCCTGCACGCTGCGCCGGATTTCGGAATTAAATGACGATATCGTATCCGTGGGCATTCGCAGCCTGGATGTTTCTGAACTGCAGCACTTGGATAAAAAGAAACTCTTCTATGCCGAAGACATCTTCCACTCTATGGATTGGGTGGAGCAAGTGGTGGACCTGCTGCAACCGAATGTCTATCTCACCTTTGATCTGGATGTCTTCGACCCGGCCATCATGCCCTCCACTGGCACCCCGGAGCCGGGCGGCATGTACTGGTACCAGGTGCTGCACCTGCTGCGCGCAGTGACCCAAGCCCGCAACCTGGTTGGCTGCGACGTGGTGGAGCTGAACCCCAACGCGCAGGACAAGGCGCCGGACTTTCTGGCGGCCAAGCTGGTGTACAAGATCCTTTGCTATAAATTTTCCTGAATGATGTCGGGGGAACAAATGAGAAAAGTAGTCTTTGCCATAAACATCACCATAGACGGCTACTGCGGCCATGAAACGGGGATCGCTGACGACGAATTGCACGCGTATTTTCACCGGGCCCTTGCGCGATGCAGAGGTTGAAATTTTCGGGCGCAACACCTATGAATTGATGTATCCGTACTGGCACGATGTCGCCGTAAATCAGTCGCAAACCAATGCGCTAAATGAATTTGCACTTGCGTATGATGCGATCCCGAAGATCGTCTTTTCCACAACGCTGGAAAGCGTTGAGTGGAACAACACGACACTTCTGAGCTCAAACCTGCGCGAAGAAATTCTGAAGTTAAAACAACAGTCGGGTAAAAATATTTTTATTGGCGGATTGAACATTGCATCGCAAGTTGCCCAATGGGACTTGATCGATAAGTATCATTTTGTGGTACACCCGATCATTGCAGGGAAGGGTCCCCGCTTGTTCACAGCCGGCGGGGAACATTCACTAATGCTTGTCGCATCGAAAACTTTCAGTTCGGGGGCTATTGCCCTTCATTACAAAACAGTGAGAGGTGAGCAGTGAATAGGAAAACCGGTTTTTAATAGCTCGCTATTCACCTATCACTATGGCCTTCCAGAAGTTCCGCGAAGTAGACAAATCGAATTGGGATGATTTCGCCAAGCTCTTCGAGGGTAAGGGCTGCCCTTCGTATTGCTGGTGCATGGCCTGGCGGCCGCTGCCCGGCGATCGCAATAAGAGCAGCAACGCGGCCCGCAAGCGCGCCATGAAGCGTTTGGTTTCCGCGGGCACGCCGGTGGGCATCCTGGCTTACAAAGGCAAGCAGCCGGTTGCCTGGTGCTCCATCGCTCCGCGTTCCAGCCACCTGCCACTGGGTGGAACGGACTACCCCGGCATCGCCGAGGAACATGTTTGGTCGCTGGTCTGCTTTTTCATTCCGCGCGCCCTTCGCCAGCAGGGCCTGATGGCCCAATTACTGCAGGCCGCCCTAAAGACCGTACAGAAGAAAGGCGCTCGCGTGGTTGAAGCCTATCCGGTTGACCCTGATTCTCCCAGCTATCGTTTCATGGGCCGCGTGTCTAGTTTCAAGAAAGCCGGCTTCGTTGAAACTGGCCGCGCTGGCAAACGCCGTCATGTGATGCATAAGATACTGCCTGGGAAATAGAGCGTCGAACAGCTCGAGTCCTCCAGCGAGTGTGATGAGCCGAGTACTCTAGCACTAGAATATTACGGCTTTTAGGTCGATTCTGTTCTAAAATCCGCACTCTTTCCCTTGTGTCATTTTGAGCGTGTGTAGCTAAATCGCCAGCAGTCCGCCGGCCCAAGGCCAGCGAAGCATGCCCTGTGATAAGCGAATGGGGATCCATAAACCATCTCCATGAAATCTTCTCGTTTTGCAAACCGTTTATTAGCCAGTGCCATCTCTTGTCCCTTTTCGCTTAGTTTGTCGATTTAATAGTGAGAGACAATACACCTTATGCCCAACCACCCCGCTCCTGCTTTTGATCGTCGACCCACTGTGGATGCGGCCGACTTGACTGCGGTTAACGAAAACCCGGCTGAATTCGAGGCCATTTACCGTGCCTACATACAGCCCGTTTTTCGCTACCTTTGCAACCGCGTGGGCGATCGCCAGGAAGCCGAGGAACTGACCGCCCAAACCTTCCTCGCCGTCATGGAGCGCCTGCCAGCCTACAAGCACAATGGCCACTTCCCCGCCTGGCTGTTCTCCATCGCCCGCCATAAAGCGGCCGATTACTTTCGCCGCCTGGGCCGCCATCCCGATGCTGACCTCGCCGAAGATCTGCCGCAGCCGTCCGCCGAAAACCAATCCGGCTTCGACGACACGGAATTGCGCAATCTCTCCACGCTGATCACCAGTCTGCCGGAAGACGACCAGGAGTTGCTGCGTCTGCGCTACGTGGCCGAGCTGAGTTTCGCTGAAATTTCCGCGCTGCAAGGCCGCAAAATAGACGCGGTCAAGAAGACCTTGTACCGCCTACTCGCCCGCTTGCAAAAACAGATGGAGGCCGCAGATGAGTGACCTGCTAACGCGCCGCTTTGAAGACCAGATCCGCGCCGTCATGGCCGCTCCAGCCGCCAGTGACCAATTCGTCACCGCTCTGCGCCAGCGCTTGCGCCGCCAGGCGCAGGCTGCTCGCCCGCACCGCGCCGCTTGGACCTTGAGTCCGCTGCGCTCCTTCTCTCTCGGACTGATGGTATTGCTGCTGGCGACCATTCTACTTATCGGCCCGCAGCGCGTGCTGGCCCAGGTGCTGGATTGGCTGGGCTATGTTCCCGGCGTCGGCTTTGTCGACCAGGAAGGCGGCCTGCGCGTATTGGAAGCGCCTGTCTCTCAAACGCGCGACGGCATTACAGTGACGATCGAAGCTGGCTTGATCGACGCCGAGCGGACCCGGCTCACCTTTTACTTCGAAGGCATTCCCCAGGCATGGAAGCCTATCTCCGAAGACGAAGCTGGCTGCGCCGCTACGCCTTCGCTCCTTTTTCCGGATGGCACGTACTACCCCATCCTGGAAGGCGAAGGCACCGGCGGGGTCAGTTGGATGCGGGAAGAATTCTTGTATGGCGCTTTGCCGGCCGATCTCAACGAGATCACTGTGTTGGTGCCCTGTGTGCCCGAGTTGCGCACGGGGGTTGGCCCGGAGGATTGGGTCTTCACAATCCGCTTTGTCCCGGCGCCTGAAGATTTCGAGGTGTTACCGATCCTTCCGCTGCCCGCTGTTACCACGACCGGCTCAGACAATAACTCTCCGCACGGGATGCAGCTAACCGTCTCTGAACTGGTTGAGATGGAAAACGGTTATCTCTTCCGCGGGGTGTTCACCTGGGAGCTCAGCCAATATGAAGACCCTGAGTTTTGGGATCTCCCATTAACACTAACCGACGCTGCCGGAAACACGTTCCCGCTGGAGGTCAGCTATGAG